>NZ_LKGW01000001.1:0-360761 GCF_001467335.1 Pseudomonas sp. ICMP 10191 | reverse complement strand
GCGCTTGTCGAGCTTGCCGTTGGCGGTCAGTGGCAGACTGTCCAGCAGCATGATCTGCGCGGGCACCATGTAGTCCGGCAAGCGCGCAGCCAGTTGCTCGCGCAAGCTGTCGACACTCAGGTCAGCCCCGCCTGCCGCCACGCAGTAGGCCACCAATTGCAGCCGGGTATCATCGTCATCGATTGGCAACGCCAGTACGCTGACCTGCGCCACCGAAGCCAGGCCCAGCAACACCCGCGCGACCTCTGCCGGCTCGACGCGATAGCCGCGCACTTTGACCTGATCGTCAGCCCGGCCGATGAATTCCAGCAGGCCCTGATGAGTGCGGCGCATGCGGTCGCCGCTGCGGTAGACGCGCGTGCCATCCTTCGCGAACGGGTCCGGCACGAAGCGCTCGGCGGTCAGCGCGGGCTGGCCGATATAGCCCAGCGCCACGCTGTCGCCGCCGATGTACAGCTCGCCGGCAACCTGAGTGCCCACAGGATTCAACACGTCGTCCAGCACATAAGCACTGGCCCCTGGCAACGATGTGCCGACTGGCACGCTGCGCAGAGGGTCGCCAACGTTCACCCCAGTGGATACACATGCATCCTGTGGGAGCGACATCAGCACCTCATAAGTCAGCACACCAACGGTGGTTTCGCTCGGCCCGTAGTGGTTGATCACCCGGCAACCCGGCTTGAGCTGACGCACCTGCTCGATCAGCACGGGCGAGCAGGCTTCGCCGCCGACAATCAGCGCATGCTGCGGCAGTACGTCGGCTGGCTGGCCGGCCTGCAACAGCGCGGCCAAATGACCGGGGACGATTTTCAGCACGCCCACCTGATGCTCGTCCATGTACGCCGCAAAGGCATCCGGATCGAAACCCAGCGCCTCGGTCAGCACGTGCAGCGTGCGTCCCGAACACAGCGCGCCGAACAGCACGGTATGGCCGAGGTCGGCGGCGATGGTCGAGACCAGCGCCATGCTTGCCTCGGGTGCCAGTTGCAGCTGTTCCAGCAAGCCGCGCAGGTAACTGGCCAGCGCACCCTGGCTGACCAGCACCCCTTTTGGCTGGCCGGTCGAGCCGGAGGTATGAATCACGTAGGCCGCCGAATCGGCTGAAGGCCGGGTGTCAGGGCGACTGACAGGCAGGTCCTGCCACAGCGCAGGCGTCCAGGTCAGGCCCTGACAACCGGCAACACCCAGTGACGTCTGCCGCACATCACCCTCGGCACACAGCAGCACCCCGGCCTGCGCATTGACCAGCATCTGTTGCAGTCGCGCATCGGGGGCTTTGACGTCCAGCGGCATGTACACGCCGCCGGCCTTGAAAATCGCCAGCACGGCCGTCAGCCAGTCCAGCGAACGCTCCATCAATACTGCGACCGGCTTGCCCTCGCTGATGCCCATGCGGATCAGATGATGAGCCAGCTGATTGGCGGCCTGCTCCAGTTGCAGCGTGGTCAGCGTGCGCTCCAGGCAGCGGGCTGCCTGGGCATGAGGTTGCCGTTCGACCTGTCGGTCCCAGAGTTGCAGCATGTGCGGTGCGGGTTCGCGAGCGTCGCGCCTTGGCTCGACCGCGAGTGCTCCCAGGCTGAACAGCGGTGCCTGCGGCGCGTCGAGCAGGGTTTCGAACAGCGCGAGCAGTTCAGGAATAAAGCCTTCGACGGTCGAGCGTCTATACAGGTCGCTGGCGTAGGCCATGTCGCCGTGGATCAGTGTGCCGTCGTCAGTGATGTCCAGCGCCAAATCGAAATGCGCGCCCTGTTTGTCGAAGGCATACTCGCTGACCTCAAGCCCGGCCAGCCTCAGCGCAGTTTTCTGCTTGAGGACCACGTTCTGGTTGAACTTGGCCTGGAACAGCGGGTTGTGACCCAGGCTGCGCTCGGGCGCCAGTTGATCGACCAGTTGCTCAAAGGGCACGTCCTGATGCGCCTGCGCACCGAACGAGGTGTCGCGAATCTGCGCCAGCAGGTCAAGGTAGCTCAGGCGTTCGTCCACTTGGCAGCGCAAAACCTGAGTATTGATGAAGAAGCCGATCAACCCTTCGGTTTCCGCACGACCGCGGTTGGCATTCGGCACGCCGATGCGGATATCGCGCTGCCCGGCCTTGCGCGACAGAAACAGCGAAAAGCCGGCCAGCACCAGCATGAACAGGGTCATGCACTGCGTGCGCGCAAAGGCGTTGAGCCGCTGCGACAGGTCAGCACCGAAATCGAAGCGCAGGTGCTCACCCTGGTAGCTCTGCGTGGCCGGACGCGGGAAATCCGGTGCGGCGTCCAGCAGCGGTTGCTCTTCGCCCAATTGGTTACGCCAGTAGTCCAGCTGACGTGCGCCCTCGCCCGCCTCCAGCCAGCTGCGCTGCCAGATCGCATAATCGGCGTATTGCAGCGGTAGTTCGGGCAGCGTGGGCTCACGGCCTTCGCAGTACGCCTGATAGCAGTGCACGAACTCCTGAATCATCACGTCCATCGACCAGCCGTCGGAGACGATGTGGTGCATGCTCACGACCAGCACATGTTCATCGTCCGCGAGGCGAAACAGGTGCGCGCGCAACAGCGGCCCCGTGCGCAGATCAAACGGTTGGCCCGTGACGGTGGCCACTCGCAGCGCCAGCTCGGCATCGCGCAGTTCGACATCGGTCAAACCGGCCAGATCGATACACTCCAACGCGATTGTCTGGTCGTGCAACAGTACTTGCTGCGCCTGATCGCTATCAGTGTGAAACACCGTGCGCAGCACCTCGTGGCGCTCGATCAGGTGATCGAACGCACGACGCAACGCCGACTCATTCAACGTGCCGTGCAGACGCAGGCCGGTGGTCATCTTGTAGGCGTCGCTCGAGGGATCGAGCTGCCAGAGGAACAGCAGGCGTTGCTGAGCGAAGGACAGCGGAATGGCGCTGACATCATGCCGACTGACCGGCACCGGCAACAGGCTGAAATCCTTGCCTTCCTGGCGCAACCGGGCGAGGAACTGCTGGCGTTGCTCCAGCGACAGGCCGACAAAACGTTTCGCGATGCGTGCAGCAGTGGTCCCGGTCATGCGCCGAATTCCTCCAGTGAATCCATGAACTGGTCCATGTCGCTCCAGTCGTTGTCCGTGCTGTTGTCGGTCAGCGCTGCCACTTCGACGGCGAGTTCACTGAGCAGCGGCTTTTCAAACAGAGTGCGCAGCGGCAGGCTGATGCCCAACTGCGTCTTGATCCGGGCGATGACTTGCGCGGCGAGCAGCGAATGCCCGCCCAGTTCGAAAAAGTGATCGTCCAGACCCACCTGAGGCGCATGCAGGACGTCCTGCCAGATGGCCGCCAGGCAGATTTCCACCTCGCTGCGCGGCGCCCGATAACGCGCCTGCAACTGGCTTGCGTCGGGGGCTGGCAATGCCTTGCGGTCCAGCTTGCCGCTGGGCGTCAGGGGCAATTCGGGCAACAGCAGCATGTGCGTCGGCACCATGTAATCCGGCAGGCAGGCTTGCAGCTGGATGCGGATGCTTTGGCGCAGGGCCGACTGTTTGGCCTCTGTGGTGGCGGCAACGTCCGGCACGGCGTAGGCGACCAGCTGCGTGCCGCCCGCCAGTTCGACGGCCAGCACCACAGCCTCGCGCACGCCCGTGCATTGCTGCAGGCGCGATTCGACCTCGCCCAGCTCGATACGGAAACCGCGAACTTTCACTTGATGATCGACCCGGCCAATGTACTCGACAGCGCCATCGGCGCGCAGTCGGGCGCGGTCGCCGGTACGGTACAGGCGCTCACCGCTGACAAACGGATCGGCGACGAAACGTTCGGCGCTCAGGCCGGGCTGGGCGTGATAACCCCGCGCCAGGCCAGGACCGCCGATGTACAGCTCGCCCACCGCACCTTGCGGCAGCAGGTTCATTTGATCGTCGAGAACGTACAGGCGTCGTCCTGCCAGCGCCTGACCGATCGGCACGCCGCGCCAGGACACCTGCGGCGGGGTCAGCGTGCTGCAATCATGAATGCTCGACACCACGGTGGCTTCGGTCGGGCCGTAGGTATTGAGCAGGCGTACATGCCCCAGCCCTGCCTTGCGCCACAGGTGCAGACCTTCCACGGCCATGGCTTCGCCGCCGACATGCACCTGGCGTAGCGCGCCGTAATGTGCGGGCGGGCTGGCGGCGAAGTCCTGAACCAGCGTCAGCCAGTAGGCCGCTGGCAAGTCGGCGAGGGTCACGCCGTGCTCGACGATGGTCTGATGGAAGGTGGCACTGTCCCACAGGCGTTCGTCACGCAGGACAACGGCCGCACCGCGACACAACGGTGGGTAGAACTGCTCGACGAAGCCATCGAAGCTGTGGGTGGCGAATTGCAGGACCCGGTCGCTTTCGCGCAGGTCACTGTAGTCCGCCCCCAGGGTGACGAACTCGGCCAGCGCCGCATGACTGATCGCCACGCCTTTGGGCCGCCCGGTCGACCCCGAGGTGTAAATCACGTAGGCCAGACTGGCCGGATCGATCGGGCCGTCGAGGTTTTGCACGCTGGCGGCTTCGCTGCTCATCCGATCGATGCACAGGCATTGAATGTCAGCCGGCTCAGGCAGCCTGGTCAGCTGATCGCTGTGGGTCAGCAGCAGTTTCACGCCACTGTCCGCCAACACATGACGCAAGCGTTCGCTCGGCGCATTCAGGTCCAGCGGTACATAAGCGCCGCCAGCCTTGAGCACGGCGAGCAGCGCCACGGGCATGTCCAGCGAACGACCCAGCGCCACGCCGACCAGCACGTCTGCGCCGACACCTTGCTCACGCAGTTGCCAGGCCAGACGGTTGCTGCGCTCATTCAGTTCGGTGTAACTCAGGCTGGGCGCTTGGCCTTCACCGGCGAGGATCAATGCCGGGGCCCGCGGCGTGCGCTGCACTTGTGCTTCGAACTGGCGATGCGCGGGGGTTGTGGTGTCGGCTTTGGTGGCGCTGTCGACATCCAGCAGTTGCGTGCACTCGTCGGCCGAGAGCATCGACAGTTCGGCGATGGTCTGCAGCGGGTCAGCACACACCGAGGCCAACAGGTTGCGCCAGTGCCCGGCCAGACGAGCGATGGCCGACTCGTCAAAAATGTCGGTGGCGTAGGTGAAGGCGGCATGCAGTTGCTCGCCTTCACCGCTGGTGGCCAGCATCAGGTCGCTGGCGGCGGCGTGCGAGCGTTGCGCCAGTGCCTGTTGTTCGGCAGGCAGATTGGCCACGCGCAGGCCGCCGCTCAACTGCTTGTCGAGCAGGTCAGCCACCACCGGCTGGTGATTGAACATCACCTGAAATAAAGGGTTATGGCTCTGACTGCGCTCCGGCTGCAGGGCGTCGATGATGGCGTCGAATGGCAACTCCTGATGCGCCTGGGCACCGGTCGAGGCATCGCGGACGATATTCAACAGGTCGACGAAGCGGGTCTGCGCCGTCACTGCACTGCGCAGTACCTGAGTATTGATGAAGCAGCCGACCAGCCCTTCGGTTTCGCTACGGGTGCGGTTGGCGATCAGGCCGCCGACACGGATATCGGTCTGCCCGCTGTAGCGATGCAGCAGGCTTTTGAAGGTCGCCAGCAGCACCACGAACAGGGTCACGCCCTGGCGTTGCGCGAGGCTTTTCAGGTTGCGCAGCAGCTCGGGCTCCAGTGCCAGCTCCAGGCGAGCGCCGTCGTGGCTGGGCAAGGCCGGATAGGGACGGTCGATGGGCAGTTCCAGCAGCGGATGCTCTTCGCCCAGGTGGCTGCGCCAGTAGTCCAGCTGACGCTCCTGCTCACCGGCTTCCAGCCAGCTGCGTTGCCAGACCGCATAATCGCGGTACTGCACAAGCAGCGGCTGAAAAGGCAGCGGTTTACCGGCCAGCAGCGCGTCGTAGCCGCGCAGCCATTCGTCGATCAGCACGTTCATCGACCAGCCATCGGTAATCATGTGGTGCAGGTTGAGCAGCAGCAGGTGCTCCTGTTCGGCCAGACGCAGCACCTGCACGGTGAACAGCGGCCCGCGCTGCAGATCGAAGGTTTGCGCGGCCTGTTCGGCGATGGCCTGACGCGCACTGGCCCAGCCCTGCCCGGGCGGCAAAGCGCTCAGGTCGGTCAGGCGGATGCTCACTGGCGCTGGCGGCGCGACACGCTGAAACGCCCGGTCGCCCTCCTGGCCGAAGGTGGTGCGCAGGCTTTCATGTCGCTCGACCAGCGCACTGAAGGCCCGCTCCAGCAAAGGCTGCTCCAAAGGACCGTTCAGGCATACCGACATCGGCAGGTTGTAAGCCGCGCTGTGCGGGTCCAGCTGCCAGAGAAACCACATACGTTGCTGGGCATAGGACAGACCGTCACGCTCGGCCAGCCCGGCACAGGAAGGGATCGGGAACAGCGAGAAATCCATGTTCTCCTTGCGCATGCCATCGAGGAACAGGCGGCGTTTTTCAAGGGGTAACTCGACAAAGCGGCGAGCGAGTTTCTGGGCGTGTTCGGGGTTCATGGGTCGATCCTTGCTGAGTGGGGCTGACCGTCGGGCGGGGTCGTATCAACAAGAACGAATTGGCGAGGAAATATTTAGAAAGGTTTCTCGGGGGTGAGGCTCTGCCTTGCACCGCGCACTGAAGAGAGGACGCAGAGCGTCCAGAACTGCATGCCTACGCGGAGCGCAGGCACGATAATCACAAGCCGGACAACCATCGTTACGCACGCTCACGCGTGGTAATGCCACATGCCATGTTGTGCGAGCGAGCTTGCTCGCGAAGAGGCCATTGCGCAATCTGTGACTATCGTCCCCACGCTCTGCGTCACACAGCGGCTCTGTGACCTCATGTAGATTGAGGTTCGACTCAGGTCACCTTTTCGCCCCTCGGCGACCTACTTTGATGGGGCCAAAGCAGGCAAAGGCGTTTACTTATCCGAATGCCCCTGTGCCATGGCCACCACCACTTTGCGTTTGCCGGTGAAGGGTGCGCGGGAGTGGGCGGCGAGCATGTTGTCGAGCATCAGTACGTCGTTTTCCAGCCATGGGAAGCTGACGGTGCATTCATCAAGTACGCCGCGAATTTCGTCCAGCAGGGTTTCTTCGAGGGGCGAGCCGTCGCCGTAGTAGACGTTGCGCGGCAGGTCTTCTTCGTCCACTACGTCGAGCAGGGTTTCGCGCACTTCCGGCTGCAGGTTGGAGATGTGGAACAGGTGCGCCTGGTTGAACCAGACGGTGTCGTGGGTCACCGGGTGGCGCGATATTGCCTGGCAGATCTGGCGGGTGCGCAGTTCGCCGTCGTCTTTCCATTCGCACTCGATGTTGTGCGCCCGGCAGTAGGCTTCGACCACGGACTCATCTTCGGTATTGAATACCTGACTCCATTCCACATCGAGCCCGTTGCCGTAGTTACGCACGTACATCAGTTTCTTTTCGACAAAGCGCTCGCGAATGCGCGCCGGAATGCGTCGGTAGATTTCGCGGCTGTCGGCGATCGGTGTTTCGCCACCTGTCTGCGCCGCGATCATGCTGTAGAACCAGATCTTCATCGGCCATTCCAGCGTGTAGGCCTGCTCGTTGTGCAGCGGTATGCTCTGGTGCGCCGGGTACTCGGTCGAGGTGTACACGCCTTTGGTGACGTTGCTGCGCGGCGTAGAGCCGAACTCGTAATTGAGCAGCGGATCGCCGAAACCGGCGGCGAACTCGCGAAATGCCTCTGCGCCGCCCACTTCGAAGCCGCGAAACAGAATCCCGCCAGCGCTGTACAAGTGCCCGGCGACCAGAGGCTTGAGTTCGCCCAGCGCTTCCATCAAGTCCAGACCGGGCTCGGGTGCCTGTACCAGCATCGGCAAGCTGCCCGCCCCTGCCAGCAGCGGCCGGATATCCAAACTCAACGCATGACTCATGATGTCTCTCCCTTGATGGCAAAAGCGCCCGAGCCCCTGCGGCCTGGCGCAACACCAATGTCCAGATTGAACGTACTGCGCCGCTGAAAAATTAGCCGTACCACCCCATTCATGCGGCATGCGAAGGCGTTCGCCCGCGCTGAAACATTTTTTTGCATTTAAAACGCAAAAAGCTCTTACAGGAATCTGGCCCTCATTCGTCTTTAACTGAATGCGAGGCCTTATACGCCCGCGCGTACTAAAAAGAGCGCTCACCTGACGTCCGCGCCACATCGCGAATCGAGATTGTTTATCCATGTCGAAGAAGTCCCGTTCAAAAATCTGGTTTCTCGTCCACAGCTGGCTGGCCCTGCCGATCTGGTTCTTCGTGCTGATCGTCTGTGTGACCGGCACGCTGGCCGTGGTCAGCAAGGAAATCATGTGGCTGGCCAACCCGGAGATGCGTGACAACCGCCCTTCCGACGATGCCCCGCGCCTGAACTTCGAACAGATTCGCGCCACCATCGAACGCAACGAACCGGACCTGATCGTCGGCACCATCATGCAGCCGGACGGCGACTACTTCGCCTTGAGCGTGTTCATCACCTACCCCGATGGGCGTTCGGTCCCGGCTTACGTCAACCCTTACACCGGGGTGATTCAGGGCATTACCCCGTCGTTCGACTTCCGCCGCTTCACCCGCGCGCTGCACGGCTGGTGGCTGGTGCCGTTTACCAACGGTTATTCGTGGGGCTGGTATCTGGTGTCGATTCTCGGCCTGCCATTGCTGGCGTCGCTGGTGACCGGTCTGGTGGTCTACAAGAAATTCTGGCGCGGCTTTTTCAAACCCGTACGTTTCAGCCAGGGTCCACGGATTTTCTGGGGCGACCTGCATCGCCTCAGCGGCGTCTGGTCGATCTGGTTCATTGCGGTGATTTCCATTACCGGCACATGGTTTCTGATCCAGGCGATTCTGGGCGACAACCAGATCAGTATTTCCAGCAAATCCCAGGTCGCGTCGATCATTCCGCACAGCGCCGTGCCGCTGACTGCAGACGGCAGTCCTGCGCCAACCATCAGCCTGGAGCGCGCCGTGGAAATCGCCAAGGAGCGGATTCCGGGCCTGGAAGCCAGCTTCATCACGCCGCCGTTCAATGCCTACAGCAACATGCAGGTGGGTGGACGCAGCTGGTATCCATTGATGTTCCAGACCGCCGAAATCAACCCGTACAGCGGCGAGATTGCCGCGTCACACCTGCTGTCGGACCGCAACAAGCTGGAGTTCGTCACCGAGTCCATGCGCCCCCTGCACACCGGCGATTTCGGCGGCATCTGGATCAAGCTGATCTGGGCATTCTTCGGCCTGCTGCTGAGCATGATGGTGCTCAGCGGCCTGTTGATCTGGAGCAAACGTACTGCCCTGGCGACGCTCAACGCCCTCAAGAGTGAAGCCCGAACCCGCCCGGCAACGGCCGCTGCACCCCCACGAAACACCACGCCCTCGCCGCTGGCGACCCGCACCCCGGAGAACAGTCTGTGAGCAAGGCCGCCGCTGTTGCACAACCTGCATCGTCACTGAGCCGTTTCTGGCATAAGTGGCGCTTCCACATCAACGTGCTGCTGGTGCTGATCCCGCTGGGTTTCATGCCCAAGTACTTCTCCGACAACGCGCTGGACCGCGGTGATCAGGGCCTCGGCCAGCGCGAGGTCGGCGAAATTCAGGTCGGCCCGTGGAGCCTGCGTCTGGCAGAGGACCGCAACGAAGCGCCGCGACTGTCCGGCCCTTCGGGCTACATGAAAAGTTTCAACGCAGCGCTGTGCAACGCCTGCATCGACCGGGTGAAGGCCACTTATCTGCGCATCGGCAAACCGCGCAGCCTGCGCACCGCCGGGGTGATTTTCTTCGGTGGCGGCTACCGCATGAGCGCCTTCATGCAGATCGCGCAAAACACCGATCCCGACGCCCAGCTGTGGATCACCATGGAAGGCTGGGACGGCGCCGTGCATCAGACTTCCATCCCCCTGCAACAGGCTTCGCCCAGCACCGTGGCGTGGCTGAAAAAACAAGGAGCCCAACCATGAGTGCCCGCCCTTCCCTGCGCTGGCTGACGGTCAGTGCCCTGTGCCTGCTTGGCCTGAGCGGCAACGCCCTGGCGCATAACCCGATGTGCGAATGCAAACAGATCGACACCGAGCAGATCCGCTGCACTGGCGGTTTTTCCGACGGCAGTGGTGCGCCGGGTGTGACCCTGGACGTGATCGGCTACGACGAAACCATTCTGGTGCCCGGCAAGCTCGGCGAAGACTCGACGGTGACCTTCAAACGCCCCGCCTCCGAGTTCTACGTGCTGTTCGACGCCGGTCCCGGTCACGTGGTGGAAATCGATCAGGCGGATATCCAGGCCCCATGAGCACACCGACCCGACACATCGTCCGTCCGGCAGGCGCCGGGCATGAAACCCTGTATGTGCTGGTGCTGTGCCTGTTGATCCTTGGCTGCGCTGCAGGCGTGATCAGCCTGCACCGTGATACCCGGGAAACGCACAGCATTGCCATCTACCAACTGGACGCACGACGCGACCTGAGCGCTGCGGAACAAGGCATTTACGCCGACCTGCGCGTGACCCTCGACGAAATCCGCCTACTGGCCAGCGAGCAGCAGACACCGATCACCCCGCAGCAACTGGGCGACGAAGGCTTTGCGCCGTTCGCCACGGATGCCAGTTCGGTGAGCCGTGGCGACCATGCCTGGCAGATGATCGAGCAGTCCTACCTGGGACTGAGCCGGACGCCGAGCGTGGCCGGTTCGTTTCTGATGCGTGTCGATTCCGGCGAGCAGCCGGACATCTGGATCAACCGCAATGTCTCGCTGCCGACGGTCAGCGACCTCAGTGACCAGGCCTTGATCGATTCAGGCTGGAAGCAGGTCGTCGCGCAATTCGATGCTGGCGTGACCCGCCAGCACCCGCACTGAAACTCCGCACTCCTTTGAAAGAAGACCGCTCGCCCATGCCTATTTCATTCAAACGCCGTCCCTTACTGCGCGTCCTGCTGACGGGGCTGATGGTCGCCCTGCTGGCGCCGTCCAGCTTTGCCGCCGAACCGGCCAAACGCCTGCGCATCGGCATTACCCTGCACCCTTACTACAGCTACGTGAGCAATATTGTCGGCGACAAGGCCGACGTTGTGCCGCTGATCCCGGCGGGCTTCAACCCGCATGCCTATGAGCCGCGCGCCGAGGACATCAAGCGCATCGGTTCACTGGACGTGATCGTGCTCAACGGTGTCGGCCACGACGACTTTGCCGACCGCATGATCGCCGCCAGTGAAACGCCGAACATCAAGACCATCGAGGCCAATGCCGATGTGCCGTTGCTGGCGGCCACCGGGGTGGCGGCGCGAGGTGCCGGCAAAGTGGTCAACCCGCACACCTTCCTGTCGATCAGTGCATCCATTGCGCAGGTCAACAATATCGCCCGCGAGTTGGGCAAGCTGGACCCGGACAATGCCAAAACCTACACCGCCAACGCCCGCGCCTACGGCAAGCGCCTGCGTCAGATGCGCGCCGATGCGCTCGCCAAACTGACCAAGGCACCCAACGCCGACCTGCGCGTGGCCACAGTACATGCCGCCTACGACTACCTGCTGCGCGAATTCGGCCTGGAAGTCACCGCCGTGGTTGAACCGGCGCATGGCATCGAGCCCAGCCCGAGCCAGTTGAAAAAAACCATCGACCAACTGCGCGAACTGGACGTGAAGGTGATCTTCTCGGAGATGGATTTCCCGTCCACCTACGTCGAGACCATTCAGCGTGAATCCGGGGTCAAGCTGTACCCGCTGTCGCATATTTCCTATGGCGAATACACCGCCGACAAATACGAAAAGGAGATGGCCGGCAACCTGGACACGGTGGTACGGGCCATTCAGGAGTCGGGCACATGACGGCCGCACAGCACCTCGACATCGCCAGCCAGGGTCCGGGCATCGAATTCAATCAGGTCAGCCTGACCCTCGGGCGCACCACGATTCTCGATCAGGTTCACTTCAATGTGCGCGCCGGCAGCGTACACGCACTGGTCGGCCCGAACGGCGGTGGCAAAAGCTCGCTGATCAAGACCCTGCTTGGGCAGACACCGCATCAGGGCCAATTGAGCCTGCTGTGGCCTGCTGCTCCAGGACTGATTGGCTATGTACCGCAGGCGCTGGAGTTCGACCGTGGCCTGCCGATGACCGTCGACGATTTCATGGCTGCGATGTGTCAGCGACGCCCGGCGTTTTTGGGCTTGTCGAAGCACTACACGGCAGCGATTTGCGAGGCACTGGAACGGGTCGGCATGCAGGACAAGCGCAAACGGCGCATGGGTGCGCTTTCCGGTGGCGAACGGCAGCGCGTGCTGCTGGCGCAGGGGCTGATTCCTGCGCCGCAATTGCTGGTACTGGATGAGCCGATGTCGGCGCTGGATGAGGCGGGTATTCAGGTGTTTGAGCGGTTGTTGGGCGACTGGCGCCGAAGCGGAGTCACGGTCCTGTGGATCGAGCATGACCTGGATGCCGTCAGGCGTCTGGCCGATCAGGTCACGGGGCTTAACCGACGCATCCTGTTCGACGAGCCGGCCGCCACCGCTCTGACCCCGGAACGGCTGCTGACGCTGTTTTCCGCACACCCACGCACGATGGATAGCAGCGCCGGGAGGATCGCGTAATGGATTACGAAACCTTTCGCCTGTTCATTCAGGGCCTCGCCTCTTCCGGTTACCTGCCCGAGGCGCTGGCCTACGGTTTCGTGGTCAACGCCCTGCTCGCCGGCCTGTTGATCGGCCCGGTGCTGGGCGGGCTGGGAACACTGGTGGTGGTCAAGCGCTTCGCGTTCTTCTCTGAAGCGGTGGGCCATGCGGCACTGACCGGAGTAGCGATCGGCATTCTGCTCGGCGAACCCTACACCGGCCCCTATGGCGCCCTGTTCGGCTATTGCCTGCTGTTCGGTATCGTCCTCAACTACCTGCGCAACCGCACCGGGCTGGCACCGGACACGCTGATCGGCGTATTCCTGTCGGTGTCCCTGGCGCTGGGCGCGAGCCTGCTGCTGGTGCTGGCTGGCAAGATCAACGTGCACATCCTGGAAAACGTGCTGTTCGGCTCGGTACTGACCGTCAACGGCAATGACCTGCTGGTGCTGCTCATCGTCGGTTCGCTGGTGATGGGCCTGAGCCTGCCGCTGTACAACCGCATCATGCTGGCCAGTTTTAATCCACAACTGGCTGCGGTGCGCGGTGTGGCAGTGAAGACGCTGGATTACCTGTTCGTGATTCTGGTCACGCTGATCACGGTCGCTGCGGTGAAAGTCATTGGCGCAATTCTGGTCGGTGCGTTGCTGGTGATTCCAGCGGCGGCGGCACGCCTGTTGAGTCAGTCGCTCAAGGGTTTTTTCTGGATTTCGGTCGCCATTGCAACGTTCAGCACCCTGTGCGGCATCCTGCTGCCCATCGTCTTCGACCTGCCCGTGCCGTCCGGCGCGGCAATCATTCTGGTGGCGGGCATGGCTTTCGCCCTCGCCGCCATCGCGCGCGGCACGCTGCCGAGCCTGAAAGGGAATATTGGATAAATGCTTACATTACGTACCTTGACCCTGGCGCTGGCCATGACCGGCCTGTTCAGCAACAGCCTGTATGCCGCCGACGCCAACACCGACAACGCAAAACCGGTACGGGTGCTGGCCAGCCTGCCGATCACCTATGGCCTGGGCGAAATACTGCTCAAGGACAGTGGTGTGATGCTGGAACGCGCTGCTGCGGCCAATCTGCCGGGCTCGCGTCAGACGGCGTATTTCACCGGGCGTGGTGCCGATGCGTTGCGAGGGCTGGCCACCAACGCCGACGCGGTGATCGGCTTGCGCTCAATCTGGGCCGATGACCCGCTCTACCCCAATGCACGGCGCAGCAATATTCGTATCGTCGAGATCGACGCCGCACGTCCGGTGGACGGCAGCTTGCCAGGCATCGCCGTACAGCCGGGCCAAGGCACTGACGGGCTGAACAGTCAGCCGTGGCTGGCGAGCAATAATATGGGGCGCATGGCCGATGTGCTGGCGGCGGACCTGGTGCGCCTGGCACCGAGTGCGAAGCCGAAGATCGAGGCCAATCTGGCGGCGTTCAAGCAGCAGTTGCTCAAGCTGAGTGCCAGCAGCGAAGCGGCACTGGCCGGTGCAGACAATTTGAGTGTGGTGAGTTTGTCAGACCGCTTCGGCTACCTGATCAGCGGGCTGAATCTGGAGCTGATCGACACTCAGGTGTTGACCGACGAACAGTGGACGCCCGAGGCATTGAGCAAACTGAGCGCGACCCTCAAGGATAACGACGTGGCGCTGGTGCTTGATCATCGTCAGCCGCCAGAGCCGGTAAAGGCTGCAATTGAAGCGGCAGACAGCAAGTTGCTGGTATTGGGGATTGATGGCGCTGATCCGCTGACGGAGTTGCAGGGGGATATTCAGGGAGTTATCGGAGTGCTGGCTGGCAAGGGGTGAGGTTATCGTTGCTCACGCTCCGGCAGATCTCGACGCTCTGCGTCGCAAAGAGGACGCGGAGCGTCCAGAACGGCATGACGGCGCGGAGCGTCGCACGATAGTCAGTTATCGTTGCGCACGCTCCAGCGTGGGGATGCAGGTCGCGACGCTCTGGGTCGCGAGAGGACGCAGAGCGTCCAGAACGGCATGACGACGCGGAGCGTCGCACGATAGTCAAGGCTGTACCGGCCTCTTCGCGAGCAAGCCCGCTCCTACAGGACTTGTGTATAACGCTCAATCAGGCCGTCTGCGCTTCCATTTTCTGGCGCAGGCTCAGGGGGCGCATGTCGGTCCAGACTTCTTCGATGTAGGCCAGGCATTCTTTCTTGAAGCCGCTTTTGCCCACGGTGCGCCAGCCGTTGGGGATCGCCTTGTAGTCGGGCCAGATGGAATACTGTTCTTCGTGGTTGACTACAACTTGAAAGACGATGTCTTCCCGATCGAATACTGAAGTCATTGCTGCTCTCCATGTGTGTTCAGGGCTGCCGTGCCAATTCATGGCAGCTATAGGGATTGAACGTATCACTACGTCGAAAAATTAAACCTGGGCGACAGCGGCATTCAACGCACGACCGAAGATCTCTGCCACTTCGTCGATCTGCTCGGCGGTGATGATCAGCGGTGGCAGAAAACGTACCACGCTGGCATGTCGCCCACCCAGCTCCAGAATCAGCCCGCGCTTGAGGCATTCACGCTGGATCAGCGGGGCCAGACGCGCAAATACCGGAGGATGACCCTGTGCATCGCATGCACCGGACGGGTCGACCAGCTCGACACCGAGCATCAGCCCGCGCCCGCGAATATCGCCCAGTTGCGGGAAGTCACGCTGCAAGGCACGCAAATGCCCGGACAGCCGCGCGCCCATGGCTGTCGCGTGTTCGCAAATAGAGTGCTCCTGAAGATAGCGCATTACGGCAGAACCGGTAGCCATGGCCATCTGGTTGCCGCGAAACGTCCCGGCGTGTGCGCCCGGCAGCCAGGTGTCCAGCCAGGAACGATAGACTACAACCGCCAACGGCAAGCTGCCGCCGATGGCTTTGGACATGACCACCACGTCCGGGATGATTCCGGCATGCTCGAAGGCAAACATCTTGCCGGTGCGCGCGAAACCACTCTGGATTTCATCGACGATCAGCGCCACGCCGGCCTTTTCGGTGATACGCCGCACGCCGCGCAGCCAGTCCAGATCAGCAGGGATCACTCCGCCCTCGCCCTGCACCACTTCAAGGATGACCGCCGCGGGCAATTGCACGCCAGCTTCCGGGTCGTTGAGCAGGTTTTCCAGGTAATGCAGGTTGGCGCGCACGCCCTGTTCGCCGCCGAGCCCGAACGGGCAGCGGTAATCGTAGGGGTATGGCAGAAACTGCACGCCTGTACCGAGCAACGCACCCAGCGGCTTTTTCGGCCCCAGGCTGCCCATCAGGCTCAACGCGCCCTGGCTCATGCCGTGATAACCCCCCTGAAATGACAACACCGTGCTGCGTCCGGTGGCGGTACGCACCAGCTTCAACGCGGCTTCCACCGCATCGGTACCGGTCGGGCCGCAAAACTGAATCTTCGCGTCATCGGCCAGCGCTGGTGGCAGCAGGCCGAACAGGTCCTGAACGAACTGGTCCTTGACCGGCGTGGTGAGGTCCAGGGTGTGCAGCGGCAACTCGTCGGTGATCACTTGCTGGATCGCTTCGATAATCACCGCATGGTTATGCCCGAGCGCCAAGGTGCCCGCGCCTGCCAGGCAATCGATGAAGCGCCGCCCTTCAACGTCCTCGACGTGAATACCTTTGGCGCGTTTGAGCGCCAGCGGTATGCGCCGCGGGTAGCTGCGTGCGTTGGACTCCTGGCGACTCTGCCGGGCCAGCAGTGGCGACTCGTCGAACTGGTAGAGCATCTCAGCCGCAGCCGGGGCAACCCGTGTCGGCTGATCATCGATAAACCTGGTAGCGACTGACATCTGTGCAACCCTCAATTCGAGTCTTGAATAACCTGAAGCATGGGCGTCGGCGCATGCCGCCTCAGGTGTGTGTTCGGTCCTTTGAAAACGCGCCAGCGAGCTGCGGATTTACACCCGGTAACGAGTTTTTTATCCGCAGCCCCGCCGCTCCGACGAGAGGCTGATCAGAGCCCTTCCAGTTCCGCCATCAAGTCCGCCAGACGGTCGAATTTCTGCTCGTCGACCTGTGCTCCTCCAACGCTTTCCAGATGCTGCGCCAACGCCTGAACGGTGTTGAATTCGAACATTGCCCGCAACGGCACGTTACGCTGCAAGCGCTTCTGCGCACGGGTCACCACCTGGGTCGCGAGCAGCGAGTGCCCGCCCAACTCGAAGAAATTGTCGGTAATGCCCACGCGCTCGACCTTGAGCACATCAGCCCAGATCGTTGCCAGCTGCTGCTCCATTTCCGTCTGTGGTGCCAGGTAATCCTGCTGCGCCAGGCTGACGTCCGGCGCCGGCAGGGCCTTGCGGTCCAGCTTGCCGTTCGGGGTCAGCGGCATGGCCTCCAGTAGCACCAGATGCGTCGGCACCATGTAGTCCGGCAGGCTGGCCTTGAGGTGGCCTTTCACCTCGTCACGCAGGGCCTCATGATCCTGCGTCGCGGAGCGCGGCACCAGGTAGGCCGCCAGCACCTTGCCCAATGGGCCGTCGACGTCCAGCACCACTGACTCACGGATAGCGGGATGCTCCAGCAGACGGGTTTCGATTTCGCCCAGCTCGATGCGATAACCACGAATCTTCACCTGATGATCAACCCGGCCGACGTACTCCAGCACGCCGTCCTTGCGGCGCCGCGCCAGGTCACCGGTGCGGTACAGACGTTCGCCCGGCGCACCGAACGGATGCGGTACGAATACCGGTACGCTGCGCGAAGGGTCAGCGACATAACCACGACCGACACCGGCCCCGGCCACACATAGCTCACCAACCGCACCCAGCGGCACGAGGTCCAGCGCATCATCGAGCAGGTACAGACGATTATTGTCGGTCGGCGAACCGATCGGCAGATAAGCGCTGCGAGTGGACTGCGCATCGACCCGGAAGAACGCCACGTCATCAGAGCATTCAGCCGGACCATAGGCATTCACCAGGCCGATCTGCGGGTAACGTTGCAGCCACTGGCTGGCCAGTTCCGGCGGCATCGCTTCACCGGTCGGCAGCATCCAGCGCAGGCCGTCGAGCGCTGCCTGCGGTTCGGCGAGCAGGCCGTTGATCAGCGACGGCACGCTTTCCAGCACGCTGATGCGCTGTGCCTGAACATGCGCCAACAGCGCCTGCGGATCGCGGGCGATGTCGTTCGGCACGATGTCCACCCGAGCACCGAACAGCGGCGCGGCGAGGAACTGCCAGACCGAAATGTCGAAACTCTGCGAGGCGGTCTGGGCGATCACATCGCGGTCGCTCAGGCTCAGGTAAGGCACCTTGCTCAACTGGTTATTGAGCATGCCGCGCTGCTCGACCATCACGCCCTTCGGCAGCCCGGTGGAGCCTGAGGTAAAGATTACATAAGCGAGGTTGTCCGGCGCGCTGTAGCGACCAGGATCGTGCTGCGCGGAATCGCTCTGCTGCACGTCTTCCCAGACCCGCAACTGCGGTCGGCGCCCTTCAGGCAGTGCTTCGAGCAGCGCCCTGCCCTGTTCCAGGCACTCAGCGCTGCACACCAGCAGCGGTGTGGCGCTCTGGCCGATGATGCCGCTCAGACGCGAGTTCGGCAGTGCCGGGTCCAGCGGCAGGTAACCGGCACCGGCCTTGAAGCTGCCGATGATCATGCCGAGCAATTCAACACCGCGCTCGGCCAGCAAGGCAACTGGCTGATCGAACCCGACACCGGCCTCGATCAGGGCATGGCCCAGACGGTTGCTGGCGATATTCAGCTCGGCATAGCTGAGCTGGCGCTCTAGGCAACTGACCGCAATGCGCTCCGGATGCGCCGCGACCTGCGCTTCGAACAGCTCGACATAGCTTTTATCCAGCGGGTAAGCATGGTCACTCTGGTTGCAACCGTCGATCAGGAAAGCGCGTTCCTGCTCACTGACCAGCGTCAGTTCGGCCATGTCGCCATGAAAGCCTTCGACCAGCGCCAGCAGCAGGCGCTTGAACTCACCAAGAATCCTCTGCACGGTGGATTCGTCGAAATAGCGCTGGTCGTAGGACAGGTGCAGACCCAAGTCATCGCCCGGATAGCAGACTGCGGTCAGCGGGTAGTTGGTGTGGGTACGACCGGAATCCGAGGTGGCATTCAGGCTTTGCGCACGGTCCAGCACCGAGACCTCGACCGGCGCGTTCTCGAACACGAACAGGCTGTCGAACAGTGGCTGGCCCTTGGGCAGCTCGCTGTTTTCCTGAATGGTCACCAGCGGCAGGTATTCGTACTCGCGCAGTTGCATGTTGCTGTCCAGCAACTGGCCGAGCCACTGGCGAACGCTGCAACGCTGGTCGTCAGCCGGCATGCCGACACGCAGGGCGACGGTATTGATGAACAAGCCGACCGTGCGCTGCATCTGCGGCAGTTCCACCGGCCGCCCGGCCACGGTAACGCCGAACACCACGTCGCGCTCACCGCTCATGCGCCGCAGGGTCAGCGCCCACGCCGCCTGGGCGAAGGTGTTGACGGTCAGTTGATGCTGCTGCGCCAGTTCGCGCAGCTGTGCACCGTCGCGTTCATCGAGACGGGTGTAGCAGTCGCCCACCACCATGCCACCGCTGTCGCCGGCATGTTCACGCAGGAACGGCCGGTCGCTGGGGATCGGCGTAGGCTGCTCGAAGCCGCGCAGGTTATCTCGCCACCAGTCACGCGCCTGCGTCAGTCCTCGGCGTTGCAACCAGCCGATGTAGTCGCGATAGCGCGGTGCGGGGGCCAGTCGCGCATCGCGGCCTTCGCCCAGCGCAGTGTAGATGTCGAAGAAATCGTTCATCAGCAGCGAGCGGCACCAGGCATCGATCAGGATGTGGTGGTTACTCATCATGAACCAGTAGCGCGCTTCATCGATGCGGATCAGGCGCAGGTGGAACGGCGGCTGATCAAGCAGATTGAAACCGGCCTCGCGCTCGGACTTGAGCAAGGCCTGCAGACGCGGCTCCTGCTGGTCCTCCGGCACGTCACGCCAGTCCAGATAATCGATTGGCGTGCTGCCCGGCTTGTGGATGACCTGCAGCATGGCTTCGCCGATATCCCAGCAGAACGAGGCGCGCAGCGCTTCATGACGGGCGATCACCGCCTGCCAGGCCTGGGCAAAACGCTCTGGGTCGAGCGCGCTGTTGATGCGGTAGCGGTCCTGCATGTAATACAGGCCGGTGCCCGGTTCCAGCAGGGTGTGCAGCAGCATGCCCTCTTGCATCGGGGTCAGTGGGTAGACGTCTTCGATGTGGCTTGGCGGAACCGGCAGCGCGTCGAGCTGCGCCTGATCCAGAGCAGCCAGCGGGAAGTCCGACGGCGTCAGGCCGCCGCTGCCATCGGCCAGGCAATTGGCAATCAGCGCCTGCAGGCAGGCCAGGTAATCCTGTGCCAGCGCTTCGATGGCAGCCGGTTCATAGCGCTCGGCACTGAAGGTCCAGCGCAGCAACAACTCGCCGCCATACACCTGACTGTCGATGCTCAGTTCGTTGGGCAGCGGCGCCTGCGGGTCGTGGGCCGCGCCTGGCGACTCTTCCAGCGGACGGAACAGCGCGTCGTCAGCGAAGCTCTGATCGAACTGGCCGAGGTAGTTGAAGGTGATCGGCGCCACCGGCAGCGCCTGCATGGCAGCCTTGCTGGCACTGTCGGCCAGGTAGCGCAGCACGCCATAGCCCAGCCCCTTGTGCGGCACCTGACGCAGTTGCTCCTTGATCGCCTTGATCGAGTCGCCCGGTGCTGAATCGGCAGCCGGCGCTGGCGTCAGGCGCAGCGGATAGGCGCTGGTGAACCAGCCCACCGTGCGGGTCAGGTCGATGTCATCGAACAGGTTTTCACGGCCGTGACCTTCAAGCTGGATCAGCGTCGACGGCTGCCCGCTCCAACGGCAGACCACCTGGGCCAGCGCGGTCAGCAGCAGGTCGTTGACCTGGGTTCGGTAGGCACTCGGCGCCTGTTGCAGCAATTGCCGGGTACGTTCGGCATCCAGTCGCACGCTGACCGTCTGCGCATGCAGATTCTGCTGACCGCCCTGCGCGTTATGGCACGGCAGAGTCGTCGCAGGACCGCCCAGCTGGCGCTGCCACAGCTGCAGTTCTTCACGTAACGATTCATTGCCTGCATAGGCCTGCAGACGCGCGGCCCAGTCGCGGAAGGCGCTGGTCTTCGCCGTAAAGCGCACAGACGCCGCGTCGCGCAGTTGACGATAAGCGTTTTGCAGATCGTCGAGCAGCACACGCCACGACACGCCATCGACCACCAGGTGATGAATGACCATCAGTAACCGTTGCCGGCCCTGCGGCCCATCGACCAGCAAGGCGCGCAGCAGCGGACCGTCTTGCAGATCGAGACTGCGCTGGGTGTCGGCGTACAGAGCTGCGCATTCGGCCATGTCGGTGACCCGCGCCCGAATCAACAGGGTGTCGGCGGTCACTGCGCGGTGTTCTGCCTGCCACGTACCCTCGTGCTCGGTGAAACTCAGGCGCAGGGCATCGTGTTGTTCGAGTAGCGCACGCAACGCCTGCTCCAGCAGGTTCGGGTCCAGGGCGCTGAGCGGCTCCAGCAGCAGCGACTGGTTCCAGTGCTGACGCTCGGGGATAGGCGTGTCGAAAAACCAGTGCTGAATCGGCGTCAGGCCGCAAGCACCGTCAAGCTGGCCCTGCTCGGCCTGAATCAATTCGCGGGTGGTCGCCACGGCAGCCAGGGTCTGCACGGTCTGGTGCTGGAACAGATCACGCGGGCTGAAATGAATGCCCGACTGACGCGCCCGGCTGACCACCTGAATCGACAGGATCGAATCGCCGCCCAGTTCAAAGAAGTTGTCGTTGAGGCCGACTTTTTCCACGTTCAGCACCGCACACCAGATTGCCGCCAACTGCTGTTCCAGCTCACTGGCGGGCGCTACGTAGTGTTGACGATTGAGTTCCGGGTCTGGTGCAGGCAAGGCACGGCGGTCGAGTTTGCCGTTGGCGGTCAGCGGCATGCTGTCGAGCAGGATCAGGTGGGTCGGCACCATATAGTCCGGCAGTTGCGCCTTGAGGTGCGATTTGAGCGCTTCACGCAATTGCGTCTGCTGCTCGTCGCCCTGCCAGGCCAAGTCGCTGACCAGATAGCCCGCCAGCTGCTTGCCCGACGGTGTGTCCAGCGCCAGCACGATGGCTTCGCGGATCGCTGCATGCTCCAGCAGACGGGTCTCGATTTCACCCAGCTCGATGCGGAAGCCGCGAATCTTCACCTGATGGTCGATACGCCCCAGGTATTCCACCAAACCGTCGGCGCGCTGGCGCACCAGATCGCCGGTTCGGTACAGACGCCCGCCGTTGCTGGCGAATGGATCGGCCACGAAGCGTTCGGCAGTCATGCCGGGGCGCTGGTGATAGCCCTGCGCCAGGCCCGCTCCGCCGATGTACAGCTCACCGCTCGCGCCCTGGGGCACCAGCGCCAGATCGGCGTCGAGAATGTACGCCACCCTTGCGCCGACCACGCGACCGATCGGCACGCTGGCCTCGCCCTCCTCCAGTTGCTGCGGGGCCAGGCTGGCCAACGGCATGACCACGGTTTCGGTCGGGCCATAAGCATTGAACAACAGCTCGGGCTGGAACACTGCACGGATACGTTGCAGGTGTTCGCCGGTCAGCGCTTCGCCGCCGGTAATGCACATGCGCACCGGCAGGGTCTGGCCCTGGGTTGCCAGCCACTGCGCCAACTGGCTGCCATAGCTGGGCGTGAAGCCGAGAATATTGACCTGCTGCTGGCGAATCAGCGTGCAGATTTCTTCGGCGTCCCACTGCCCCTGAGCACGCAGCACCACGCGCGCGCCGCAGAGCAAGGGCACCAGCAGGCGCTCGGTGGCAGCATCGAAATTAATCGAGTAGAAATGCAGCTCGCAGTCGTCAGGGCGCATGTCGAAGCGCCGGATCACCGCCTGGCAATGCATGGCGATTTCACCGTGGGACACCACCACGCCTTTGGGTTT
Organism: Pseudomonas sp. ICMP 10191; assembly: GCF_001467335.1. NCBI lineage: Bacteria > Pseudomonadati > Pseudomonadota > Gammaproteobacteria > Pseudomonadales > Pseudomonadaceae > Pseudomonas > Pseudomonas sp. ICMP 10191. The sequence goes on along the minus strand of NZ_LKGW01000001.1, from coordinate 338,325 downwards.
GCCGGTCGATCCGGAGGTGTAGATCAGGTACGCCTGGTGCTGCGGCAGGTTGATGAACGGCAGCTCACAGGTTGGGCAGGACGCCAGCAATGGCTGATCATCTTCCAGGCACCAGCGGGCAACACCCTCAGGCAACTCACCCAATGCGGCAAACAGGGCACGATCGCTCAGCAGCAGCCCGACTCCGCTGTCTTCGATCATGTAGTGCAGGCGTTCCAGCGGGTATTCCGGGTCGAGCGGCACGTAGGCACCGCCAGCCTTGATGATCGCCAGCAGGCCGACGACCATGTCCAGCGAGCGAGGCAGCGCCAGACCGACGCGAACCTGCGGGCCGACGCCGCGCTCGCGGAGCATCCAGGCCAATTGGTTGGCCTTGGCGTCCAGCTCGGCGTAACTGAGGGTTTGCCCGGCGAAGGTCAGCGCCGGCGCGTCTGCACGCCGTTGTGCCTGTTCGGCGAACAGGCTATGAATGCACTGGTCGAGCCGCTGCTCACCCGCTTCGACGCCGAGGCTGTCGAGCAGTTGCTGACGCTCTGTGTCCTGCAGCAGCGGCAATTCACTCAGGCGTTGTTGTGGATCAGCGAGCAGCGCCTGCAGCAGGTTCAGCCAGTGCTCGGCCATCTGCGCGATGCGCGGTTCGTCGAACAGATCGGTGCTGTAGGTCAGGCAGCAACCCAGTCGGTGATCCAGCTCGGTGACTTCCAGATTGAGGTCGAACTTGGTGGCCCGCGCATCGTTGACCAGGTACTCGACGGTCATGCCCGCCAGTTCGCGACTCTGCTGGAATTCCCAGCGCTGCACGTTGCACATCACCTGAAACAGCGGGTTGTAGGCGGCGCTGCGTGGCGGTTGCAGGGCTTCGACCAGATGATCGAACGGCAGGTCCTGATGTGACTGGCCTTCGATCACCGTGTGGCGAACCTGTTCGAACAACTGGGCGACGCTCATCTGCCCGTCAAGCTGCACGCGCAGCACCTGGGTATTGAGGAACGCGCCGATCAGCCCTTCGCTTTCCGGACGGATGCGGTTGGCCACCGGTGCGCCGATGCGCAGGTCGTTCTGGCCGCTGTAGCGGTAGAGCAATACCGCCAGGGTGGCGGTCATGGTCATGAACAGGGTCAGGCCATTGCGGGCATTGAATGCACGAACTTTTGCGGCCAGGTCGGCGTTCAGGTCGAAGCGATACAGTTCGCCCTGATGGCTTTGCACCGGCGGACGCGGCCGGTCCGCAGGCAGCTCCAGTAATGGGTGCTCGTTGCCCAGCTGTGCGGTCCAGTAATCGAGCTGGCGCTGGCGTTCACCGGCTTCCATCCACTGCCGTTGCCAGACGCTGTAATCCAGGTAGTGCACTGCCAGCGGTTCCAGCGGCGAAGGTCGTCCTTCGAGGAAGGCCTCGTAAAGCTGTCCCAGTTCGCGGGCGAAAATGTCCATCGCCCAGCCTTCGGTGACGATGTGGTGCAGGGTCAGGACGAAGTAATGCTCAAGGTCGCTCGACTTGACCAGACACGCGCGCAGCAACGGTCCGGTTTCCAGATCGAAGGGCTGGTGCGCCTCACTGTCGGCCAGCGCCTGAATGCGCTGCTGACGAAGCTCGGCGGGCAATGCCGAGTAGTCCTGCCATTGCACGCACAGGCCGGACTGCTCGCTGACCTTCTGGCACGCTACGCCGTTGACGCTCGGGAACGTGGTGCGCAGGGTTTCGTGGCGCAGAATCAAGGCTTGCAGCGCTGCCTCGAAACACTCGATGTTCAGCACGCCTTTCAGGCGCGCCATGCCGCCGACGTTGTAGGCCGGGCTGTCCGGCTCCATTTGCCAGAGGAACCACATGCGCTGCTGGGAATAGGACAGCGGCACCGGCTGGCTGCGGTCGACACGGGCAATCGGCTGCAGGCTGCTGCGTGCGCCTGACTGCTGAATGCACTCAACCTGTTCGGCAAACGCGCCCAGCTCGCTGGCTTCGAACAGCGCCCGCAACGGCAGGTCGATGTCGCACGCCTGCCGCACGCGGGAAATGATCTGCGTGGCCAATAACGAGTGCCCGCCCAGTTCGAAGAAATCATCGCGCAGGCCGACACGCGGCACACCCAGCACCTGTCGCCAGACAGCGGCGATCTGTTTTTGCAGATCGGTCTGCGGCTCTACGTGCTCGCGGGTCTGCCATTGCGGCTCGGGCAAGGCGCGGCGATCCAGCTTGCCGCTCGGGCTCAGGGGCATGCTGTCGAGACGCACCAGCTGCGCCGGGACCATGTAATCCGGCAGTTCCAGGGCCAGCGCCGACTTGATCCGCTCGGCCTCGACGCTCTGCCCTGCTTCGGCGGTGTAGTAACCGATCAGTTGCGGCCCGGCAACGGTTTCGCGCAGCAGCACGGCTGCCTGGCCTACGCCTGGCTGGGCCAGCAGGCGGGCTTCGATCTCTTGTGGTTCGACGCGAAAACCGCGCAGTTTGACCTGCTGATCCAGACGGCCAAGGTATTCCAGCGCGCCATCAGTGCCCCAGCGTACCAGGTCCCCTGTGCGGTACAGGCGCTCACCCACTTGCCCCAGCGGATCGGCGACAAAGCGCTCGGCGGTCAGCCCGGGACGCTTCAGATAACCGCGCGCCAGACCGATGCCGCCGATGCACAACTCACCGGCCACCCCGCGTGGCAGCGGATTCAGTTCGCTGTCCAGCACCCGGCACAGCACATTGCCCAGCGGACGGCCGATCGGCGAACGCAGGCCGTCGCTGATCCGGCACTGCCAGTGGGTGACGTTGATCGCGGTTTCAGTCGGGCCATAGCGGTTGTGCAACTGTACGCCGGGCAGTTGCTCCAGCACCCGGTTGCGCAGCTCGCCGGGCAATGCTTCGCCGCCAGAGAACAGCCGACGCAGGCTGCTGCACTGTTGCGCCAGCGGCTCATCGATGAACAGTTGCAGCAGCGGCGGCACGAAGTGCAGCGTGGTGACCGAATACGCGTTGATCAGCTGCGCGATGCGCTGCGGGTCGCGGTGTTCACCAGGGCCTGCCAGCAGCAGACGGCAGCCGGTGATCAGTGGCCAGAAGCACTCCCACACCGAGACGTCGAAGCTGATCGGTGCCTTCTGCATCAGCACGTCGCTTTCATCCAGCGCGTAGGTGTCCTGCATCCATTGCAGGCGTTCGGCCAGTGCCGCATGGGTGTTGCCGACGCCTTTGGGCTGACCGGTCGAGCCGGAGGTATAAATCACGTACGCCAGGTTGTCGCCGTGCAGGTTCAGACGCGGCGCGCTGACCGGCCAATTGTCCAGGTGCAGCCTATCCATCGCGACCGTGCACACGCCTTCGGCGCTCGGCAGGTCGCCCAGCAGATGGCTCTGGGTCAACAGCAGTTCGACCCCGCTGTCCTGGAGCATGTAGGCGAGTCGATCCATCGGATAGTCCGGGTCCAGCGGCACGTACGCCCCGCCCGCCTTGAGGATCGCCAGCAGCCCGATCAACAGCTGCGGCGAACGCTCGGCGGCGATCGCCACCTTGATGTCCGGACCAACGCCCTTGTCGCGCAGGTAATGCGCCAGGCGGTTGGCCTGCGTGTGCAGGCCGGTGAAGTCGAGGCTGCCACCCTCCCACACCAGCGCAATACGTTCCGGGGTCTGCCGCGCCTGGCGGTCCAGCAGATCAGGCAACCACAACGTGGCCGCTGCGCAAGGCGCGGCGCTCCATTGCGCCTGTTGCTCCTGCTCCTCGGCGCTGAGCAGTTGCACATCACCCAGCGCGAGCTGTGCCTGCTGGCTGACCTGCGCCAGCAGCCGTACATAGTGCCGAGCCATGGCGACGATGGTGTCGTGCTCGAACAGTTCGTCAGCGTAATCGAAAGACAGCGTCAGGCGACCATTGCGGTCCTCCTCGCTGTGCAGTTGCAGATCGAACTTGGCCTCGCGGCTGTGCCACGGCAGCTCTTCGGCCAGCAGCCCCGGCAAACGACGCAGTGCGCCGAGGTCGCGTTGCTGATGGTTGAACATGACTTGAAACAGACCGTGCTCGCGCGCCTGCGGAAACGCTTCGACCAGTTGCTCGAACGGCACGTCCTGATGGGCCTGGGCTTCAAGCGCCGCCTGCCGGGTCTGAGCCAGCAGGGTCGAGAATGGCAGACGCGGGTCCAGCTCTGCGCGCAGCACCAGGGTGTTGATGAAGAAGCCGATCAGGCCCTGGGTTTCATGGCGTGGCCGATTGGCGCCGGGCACACCGATACGAATGTCGGCTTGCCCGCTGTAACGATGCAACAGGGTCTGGAACCCTGCCAGCAGGAACATGAACGACGTCGACTGCCAGGCTTGCGCGGTGTTGCGCACGGCGGTGCTCAGTTCGGCAGTCAAGCGCAGGCTGTAGCGCGAAGCGCTGTGCTGCTGACGGGCCGAACGCGGATGGTCGGTGTTCAGCGTCAGGACCGGTTGTTCATCACCCAGTTGCTGCTGCCAGTAAGCCAACTGACGCTCGGCCTCGCCGTTCGCCAGCCATTCGCGCTGCCATTGGCCGTAATCGGCATAACGTAGCGGTAACGGTGTCAGCTCCAGGGTCTGGCCCTGAACGGCCGAGGCATAAAGGCGCGAGAACTCGTCGATCAGCACATTCAGCGACCAGCCATCGGCAATGATGTGGTGCAGCGTGACCAGCAATTGATGCTCTTCTTCGTCCAGTTGCAACAACGTGACGCGCAGCAATGGACCATGTTGCAGATCAAACGGCAGACGCGCCTGCTGTTCGCGAATTTCCACGGCCCGTGCCTGACGCTCGGTGCTGGGCAGATCGCTGATATCGAGGGTGTCGAGGTGGAATTCACTGGGCGCGTCGATACGTTGCAGGGCCACACCGCCCTGTTCGTAGAAGCGCGTACGCAGCGATTCATGACGCTCGATCAGGCGTTGGAAGCTGGTGCGCAATGCAGTGCTGTCGAGTTCACCGCGCAAGTGAAGCCCACCGGGAATGTTGTAGGCGCTGCTGTGCGGATCGAGCTGCCAGAGGAACCACAGGCGGTTCTGGGCCATGGACTGTGGAATATGCTCGTTGCCGGGCAATCGGGCGATGGCGCTCTGCGTCTGGCTGTCGCCTTGCAAGGCGGCGACCTGCAGCGCTTCGACCTGCGCCGCGAAGGCCGCCAGCGTCGGCGCTTCAAAGAGCAGTCGCAGGTTCAGGTCGATCCCCAGCGTTTCGCGCAGGCGGGCCACCACCTGAGTCGCGATAATCGAGTTGCCGCCCAGCAGGAAGAAATGGTCGTCGGCACTGACCTGCTCACACTGCAACTGCTCGCACCAGACTGTGGCAATCTGCGCTTGCAGGTCCGAGCCGCGGCTTGGGGCACAGCCTGAAAGAGTGGTATCGCTCGCGGGGAACACCGCGTAGCTGTCCAGGCTGCCGTCGGCCAGACGCGTGCGGCAGGCCGAGCGTTGCAATTTGCCGCTGGAGGTCTTGGGCAGCGCGCCCGGATTGAGCAGCACCACGACACTCGGCGCTTCCTGAAACGCCTCGGCCACGGTCTGCCGGATGATTTTAATCAACGCTTCGGGCGTGAGGGTTTTCTGCACGCTGCGACTGATTTCAGCAGCAATGCCGATGCCTTCGTTACCGTCCTGAGTGACGGCAAACGCCGCCACACGGCCTTTGCGCACGACATCCACCTCACTCTCGATGAGCTTTTCGATATCCTGCGGGTATAGGTTATGGCCACGAACAATCAGCATGTCCTTCAAGCGACCGGTGATGTACAGCTCGCCGTGACGCTGAAAACCCAGGTCGCCGGTGCGCAGCCAGGTCTGCCCGGCATGCTGCACGAATGCCTTGGCGGTGGCCTCAGGGTTGCGCCAATAGCCGTGGGCGATGCTCGGCCCGCTGGCCCAGACTTCGCCAACCTGATTTTCGTCGAGCACCTGCAGGCTGGCCGGGTCGGCAATCAGTACGCCATGCCCTGGCTGGCCTGTGCCGCAGCTCATGACCGGCTGACCGTCGCCCGGTTCTACGACGTTGCGCGCCAGCGCCTGCGCATTCAGGCGCAACGATGGAATACCCTTGCCGCGCTTGCCACCGGCCACGTACAGCGTCGCTTCGGCCAGGCCGTAGGACGCCATGAAGCTGTCAGGCGTGAAGCCGCAACTGGCGAATTTCTCGGCAAATGCCCTCAAGCTGTCTTCGCGAATCGGCTCGGAGCCCGAATACGCCACGCGCCAGCGACTCAGGTCCAGACGCTCCAGCGCTGACTCGCTGACCCGTGCGCTGCACAGCTGGTAGGCAAAGTCAGGCCCACCGCTGATGGTGCCGCCGTATTCACTGATGGCTTCCAGCCAGCGCAATGGCCGGGCAAGGAAGTACGCGGGGGCCATCAGGATGCACGGGACACCGCTGAAAATCGGTTGCAACAAGCCGCCGATCAGGCCCATGTCGTGGTACAGCGGCAGCCAGCTGACAATCACGTCGTCCGGGTTGAGGTCGATGCCGAAGCCGTGGCGGATCAGTAACTCGTTGGCGACCAGATTGCCATGCGTGACCTGCACGCCCTTGGGCAGCGCAGTCGAGCCCGAGGTGTATTGCAGGAATGCGATGTCGTCGGCCTGCAACTGCGGGCCCTGCCAGTCTCGTGCCGGGGCAGCAGGCAACGTGTCGACACAGAGCAGTGGCGGCGCATCGGCGGCGGTCAACTCGTCCATCTGCAGCAAGGCCGGCTGCAAATCGGAACCGGTCAGCAGCAGACGCGGCTCGGCATCGGCGATGATCGACAGCAGGCGCTCCTGGTGATGGCGACGGTTGGATTCCGGCGGATAAGCCGGCACGGCAATGACCCCGGCATACAGGCAGCCGAAGAACGCCGCGACATAGTCCGGCCCGCTATGGAACAGCAGAATCGCCCGATCCCCCGGCACGGCCTGACGTTGCAACGCAGCAGCGATGGTCCGCGCGCGCAGGTCCAGATCACGGTAGGTCAACACCAGGCCCTGGTCTTTCTCATCGGTGAGAAAACGCAGCGCCAGCCGATCCGGCCTGTGCAAGGCGCGACGCTGAAGAGCCTGAGCCAGAGTGTCGGGGAGTTCAAACGCATCCATGATGGGGTTCCTGCTAGATTCGGCGTGCCAGATAAAATCTGAATTTCAAAAAAGACGCGCGCCCTGCAAAGGCCGCGCGCGAGGCAAACAGGGTCAACCGGCGGCCCGGTTCATTTGCCGTGAGGTGCTGTTGCGCCAGCGGGCCAGGTGCTGTTCGCAATAGCGCCGCAGCAGACGGAGCAGCTGTGCTTGCTCGTCGACCAGATAAAAGTGATGGCCCTCGAACATGTCCAGAGAGAATCCGGTGCGGGTCTCTTCCTGCCAGTCGAGCAGTTCCTCGACGCTGATGTTGTCCTGTTTGCCGCCAAATACATGGATCGGCACGCTGAGCGGCTCGCGCCTGCCGTACACAAAGCTGCCGCAGAGCAGAAAATCGGCGCGCAGGATCGGCAGCATCAACTGCATGAGTTCCTGATTGGCGATGACGTTTTCGCTGGTGCCCTTGAGCGTGCGCAGCCGGTCGATCAGTTGCGCATCGGTCTTGGCGGCGACGTATTCGCTGACATCGCGGCGCACCGGACCGGCAGTCGCTGATGCGAACAGCGCCAGCGGTGCGGGCAGACCGCGCTCGCGCAAGGCGTGCGCCAGCTCAAAGGCCAGCAGCCCGCCCAGACTGTGGCCAAACAACGCATAGGGCTTGTCCAGCTCGGCGCTGATTTCGTCGGCCAGATGATTGGCCAGTTGCACGATGTCGATCTGCAAGGGCTCGTCCATGCGCATGCCACGACCGGGAAGCTCCAGCGGGCGCACGTTCAGCCACTCCGGCAATTTGCGCCGCCAAGGGCTGTAGAACATCGCGCTGGCCCCGGAATAAGGCAGACAGAACAGCGTCAGGCTCACCGGCGTGCTCATATCGAAACCGCCTGTCTGTGGGCGCGGATGTAAAGGCGGCGATGCGCGTGATCGGAACGCATGGGGTTCTCCTGAGGTATTCCCTGGCCGCAACCGTGGTCGGGCCTGTCACCAATGAGAACGGATGGCGTCTGCAAATAATTAGGCGGATGCACGCAGCGAGAACAGGCACGATGAAAGCGCCCTTTTAAAGTGCACTGATTGGATTTCGCATTTGACAATAATTATCATTAAGGCTAATTTGTCGCCCCATGTGACGGTGCTGCCCCTCCATGCGGCCCTCCCCTCCATTGTTGAAGCAGCAAGGTGAATTCCATGACGGAACACGTAATCACAAGTAAGTGCGACTCACCCTTACTCCAGGCCTTCGTCGATAACTACTTGCTGCTGGTCAAGATTGCGGCCCGCATCGTGGGTTGTCGCTCGCGCGCCGAAGACGTCGTGCAGGATGCCTTTTTCAGACTGCGCTCGGCACCTCAGGCCACGCTGACCTTCAAGGCCCAGCTCAGTTACCTGTTTCAGATCGTGCGCAACCTGGCCATCGATCATTACCGCAAACAGGCGCTCGAACAGAAATACACCGGCCCGGAGGCCGAGGGGCTGAACGTGGTGATTCAAGGTGCCTCGCCGGAAATCTCGCACATCAACTTCTCCAGCCTGGAGAAAATTGCCGATGCCCTGACCGAGCTGCCGCCCCGCACTCGCTATGCATTCGAGATGTACCGCCTGCACGGCGTGCCGCAAAAGGACATTGCCAAGGAACTGGGTGTGTCGCCGACGCTGGTCAACTTCATGATTCGCGATGCGCTGATTCATTGCCGCAAGGTCAATGGCGCACAGGCCGAAGCCTGAGAGCGAGCGGTTCAGACAGGCAAAAAAATCCGGAGCACTGGCTCCGGATTTTTTGTTTTCCGCCTGGCGGATAACAGATCAGCGGCTGACCTGATACTCGGGCTGTACTTCCGGCATCGCCGAGGAATGGTGGTTGAGAATCTTCCACTCGTTGCCGACGCGGTGGTACAGAAAGGTATAGCGCGCCTGGACTGTGCTCTTCTTGCCGTCAGCGGCGGTCAGGGTGAACGTGTAGACACCACTGTCCACCGCTGCATCCGGACCCAGGCGGCGGATTTCCCGGTAGTTGATCTCACCGGCCGGCTTGAGCGCCAGGAAGTGATCGAAGTAGTCCTTGATCTCCGCAGGCGTTGCCCGGACCTTGTTCGAAACGGTCGGCTGCAGAACTGCGTCCGGTGCATAGAGCGACACCACAGTCTGCGAGCTGCCGGTCTTCAGGGCCTTGTTCCAGCGGTCGAACAGACTGGCGATCTCCTTGTCGTTCACGTTGCTTGGGGTCTCGGCCACCATGCGATAGGTGTAGCCGGAAGGCTCGGCGGCGGCGTGGACCATCGGCGCACTCACAGCCAGCAACAGGGCCAGGGCGGTCAATTTCATTTTCATCGCTACTCTCCTACGGGGATCTGTTCAGGGATTCAGTGAGTGCCACTTTGCCCTCCCCGCCACGGCTCGCCATCGGCCAACCGGGGTTAACTGTGTATGCCGATCGGCAGATAGGCTTCACCTCCTGATACAGTTCTAATAGCCTTACTTCTGTTATGCCCGCGCGGGCATCAACCCTCGCTGGAGCATCCCATGCAAAGTCCCCCCCATGATCCGGCAAGCGCACTGGCCATTCGTAACCAATATCGCCAGTCGCAAAGCCGTGCCGCGCGGCTTCGCCTGTTGGTGGATACCGGCCAGGAGCTGACCCATCTGCCACCCCAGGCCATGCGCCAGCGCGTGCTGCAACGCGCGTGCGCATTCGTGGCGATGGACCATGGCCTGCTGCTGGAATGGAGCGCCGACACCGGTGTGCAGACCACCGCCCGTCATGGCAGTGCAGAACGCCTGGCGACACTTGAGACCGCTGCCGACCCGCTGGCCATCGGCCCGCAGTGGCTGGAGCGGCCCGATGCCGACCTGCCGTGCATGCTGCGGTTACCGTTGCGCGGCGCCGACGAAGGCTCTTTTGGCACCCTGCTGCTGGCCAACAGCGTGGGCATCAATACGCCGGACAATGAGGACATCGAGTCGCTGCAATTGCTGGCGACGTTGCTGGCGGCACACCTGGAGAACAATCGGCTGCTTGATGCGCTGGTGGTCAGAGAACAGACCATGTCCGAGCTGGTCCGCCAGTTGTTCACCGCTCAGGAAGACGAACGCAAACGCGTGGCCTACGACCTGCATGATGGGCTGGCCCAGACCCTGGCCGGGCTGCACCAGCGGCTGCAGGGTTTTGCCGGTCGCTGTCCTGATCTGCCTGAACCGCTGGACGCCGATCTGCAGGCCATTCTCAAGCTGGCGCAGCACTGCGTGGGCGAAGGTCGCCAACTGATCAGTGGCTTGCGGCCAAGCGTGCTGGACGATTTCGGCCTGCTGCAGGCGGTCGACAAGGAAGCTGACCGGTTGCGCGAAGCCGGAATCGCAGTGCACTGGCAGTCGCGCTCCCTGACCCGCCTGCCCAGCCACCTGGAAATCGCCCTGTTCCGTATTGCCCAGGAAGGCATCAACAATGTGCTCAAACACGCCGCTGCGAGCAACGTAGAATTGGCTCTGGAACTGAGTGAAGAGCACATTTCACTGCTGCTCGAAGACAACGGCAGTGGTTTCGTCACCCAAAAACCGTTCAATGACAAAGGCGTGCAGAAACTGGGCCTGGTGGCCATGCAAGAGCGCGCCAGCCTGCTCGGCGGCCGTCTGACCTGCGTCAGTCGGCCCGGGCACGGCACCCGACTGCGCGCCATCGTTCCTTTTACCGCAGACAAGGCAATGACATGACTGACACTGTACGACTGGTTTTGGCGGACGATCATGAAGTGACGCGTACCGGGTTCGTCTCACTGCTGGCGGGGCATCCGGAGTTCGAAGTGGTCGGTCAGGCGGCCGACGGCCAGCAAGCCATCGATCTGTGCCAGGAGCTGCAACCGGACATCGCCATCCTCGACATCCGTATGCCGGTGCTTAACGGGCTGGGCGCTGCGCGGATTCTCCAGCAGCGCATGCCGGATCTGAAAGTGGTGATTTTCACCATGGACGACAGCACCGATCACCTGGAAGCCGCCATCAGCGCGGGCGCGGTGGGCTATCTGCTCAAGGATGCCAGCCGCGACGAAGTGATCGACGGCCTGCAACGCGTGGCGCGTGGTGAAGAAGCACTGAACAGCGCCGTCAGCGCGCGCCTGCTGCGGCGCATGACCGAACGCAATACCAGTGGCGCAGCCCTGCCGGAAACCCTCACCCCGCGTGAACGCCAGGTGCTCGGGCTGGTGGCGGGCGGCTTCAGCAATCGGGAAATCGGCGAAAAACTTGGCATCACCACCGGGACGGCCAAGGCCCACGTGGAAAAGGTCATCGGCAAACTCGGCGCCTCGGACCGCACTCAGGCGGCGGTACGCGGTGTGGCGCTGGGGCTGGTGAGCCAATCAACGAGCGACTGGCAATGACCGCAAACGCCAGCAGTCGCTGGGAAGACCTTCCGCTACGCGGCAAGGCGCTGGTGGCCATTTCGCTGCCACTGGCGATTCTCATGTTCTCGCTGGTGCTGATCTATATCGCCGAGCGCCAGACCGCTCAGGCAGAGGAGGACGTAAGGCGCGTGCTGCTTGTGCAAGGCGACATTCAGACCCTTCATACGCAGATCGCAGAAGGTGCGGCCAGCGTACGTGGCTACCTGCTGACTCACCGGGAAGACTTCCTGCCCGGCTACCTCAACGCGCAACCGCTGATCGAGGCGGCGCTGACCCGGCTCAACACCAATGTGCGTGACGAGCAGATGCGCGAACACCTGAAAGCCATCGAGCCGCTGATCAACACCAAGGTCGAAGGCCTGGAAAAACTGCGCTCGATGGATAGGCAAGATCAAGAAACCGTCGCCCGCATCCTGATCGAAAACAAGTACGTGCTTGACCAGTTGCGCGAACGCATCGGCATCATGCGCGAGCGTGAAGACGCGCTGCTCGCCGAACGTACCGAGGCTGCGGCAGCCACTCGCGAGCGCCTGCTGCTATCGACTCTGCTGGCCGCAGCCTGCGGCATCTTCGGTGCCATTCTTGCCGTGTTGATGCTGTCCAAAGGCATCGTCGCCAGGGTGCATCAGGTGCAGCGCAACGCCCAGCGTCTGGCGCTCGGGCATCCGCTGCTGCCCCAACCGCCTGAAAAGGACGAGATCGGCCAGCTCGGCACTCGTCTGGTCGAGGCCGGCCAGCTGCTGGCCGAACGTGAACGCGCACTGCGCGACAACGAGGAGCGTTTGCGGCTGATCATCGAAGGGGTCAAGGACTACGGCATCTTCGCGCTGGACCGCAATGGCTACATCACCACTTGGAACGCAGGAGCCGAGCGTATCAAGGGCTACACGGAACAAGAGATCATCGGCCAGCACTTTTCTGTGTTCTATCTGCAGCAGGAATGTCCGCAACACCCCGACATGGCATTGCATGAGGCCACCGTCAACGGCCGGTATACCGAGGAAGGCTGGCGCCAACGCAAGGACGGCAGCCGTTTCTGGGCCAGTGTGGTGATCACCGCGCAATACGACAGCAATGACGAGCTGCGCGGTTTTTCCAAGATCACCCGTGACATCAGTGATCGTCGCGTTGCCGAAATTGCTCTGGGTACTGCGCGTGAGGAAGCCGAACGCGCCAGCCGGGCCAAAAGTGAATTCCTGTCGCGCATGAGTCATGAACTGCGCACACCGCTGAACTCGATTCTGGGCTTTGCCCAGTTGCTGGACATGGACTCGCCCGCCAGCCAGCGCCCGCAAATCGGTCATATTCTGCGAGCGGGCCAGCATTTGCTGAAGCTGATCAATGAAGTACTCGATATCGCCAGAATCGAAGCCGGGCATGTTTCCCTGGTCCTCGAGCCCGTATCTCTGTCGAGCGTGCTTGAAGAAGCCCTGGTGCTGGTCTCGCCGATGGCTGCCGACGCCAATATCGAGTTGAAGCCCTTGCCGAATCTGCCTGACGAGATCGGCGTGGTCGCTGATCGCCAGCGCTTGATTCAGGTGTTGTTGAACCTGCTGTCCAACGCGATCAAATACAATCGGCCCGCTGGCCAGGTGCGGATTGAAATCGAGCAGACTACCGAGCAGGTGACGGTCAGCGTAGTGGACACCGGCTACGGGATTGCGCCGGAGCGTATCGGACAGCTGTTCAAGCCGTTCGAGCGGCTGGACGCCAACCCGAGCGTCGAAGGCACCGGGCTGGGACTGGCGCTGAGCAAAAGCATGCTGGAGATGATGCACGGCACGCTGTCCGTACAGAACACACCGGACGAGGGCTGCCGGTTCATACTCGCGCTGCCGCTTGTGCGGGTGCAGCCGCCCGCCGCCAAACCGCCGCGTCAAGCTGACACTGCTCTCGAGATAACGCCGGATGTCCGCTCGCCTGCCCGCCCGGCCTATCATGGCAAGCTGCTGTGCATCGAAGACAATCTGTCGAGCATGGCCTTGATTGAAACGCTGCTGCAACGCAGACCGGGTATCCAGTTGCTGTCGAGCATGCAGGGCCAGCTGGGGCTTGATCTGGCGCGCCAGCATGCGCCACAGCTGATTCTTCTCGACCTCAGCCTGCCGGACATCAAGGGGCTTGAGGTGCTGCAACGTCTGCGACGCCTGCCGGCTACTGCTCACACACCGGTGCTGATGATCACTGCCGACACCAGTGATAAAGCCCATCGCGAACTGAAACAGGCCGGAGCCACGGCCATTGTGATCAAACCCATCCAGGTGCCGGTGTTTCTTGCCCTCCTGGACCAGTATTTACCGGAGCCCACATGACCGGCGACTTTCGCATTCTGATCATTGATGACCAACGGCCCAACCTCGATCTGATGGAGCAACTGCTTGCCCGCGAGGGGCTGACCAACGTCCTGAGCAGCACCGAGCCGTTGCGCACGCTGGATCTGTTCAACAGCTTCGAGCCCGACTTGGTTGTGCTCGATCTGCACATGCCCGAATTCGATGGCTTTGCGGTGCTGGAGCAGCTCAACCGGCGCATACCGGCCAATGACTACCTGCCGATCATGGTGCTGACCGCCGACGCGACACGCGATACCCGCCTGCGCGCACTGGCGCTGGGCGCGCGGGACTTCATCAGCAAGCCGCTGGATGCCCTGGAAACCATGCTGCGCATCTGGAACCTGCTGGAAACCCGCGCACTGTATAAATCGCTGCGCGAGCTGGTGCCTGCGGAAAATATCGAGCTGCTGCGCCAGCCGCGAACGCTGGCGCAGCAGTGATTATTTGATCAGCGTCACCGGCACCGATGCTTCGTGGATCACCCGCGTGGCCACGGAGCCCAGCAGCAGGCCGCCAAAGTTACCGAGCCCGCGGGTGCCCATGACCACGGCGTCGCAGCCGAGCCGCTGAACCTCAGCCTCGACCTGTTCTGCCACGTTGCCCAGATCGACGTGGGCCTGAAACGGCACACCAGCAGCAGTCAACAATGCAACCGCATCAGCCAGCACCCGCTTGCCTTCATTGGTCAAGCCGGCTTTGACGCCATCAATCATGTCGGGAGCCAGATAAAGGCTGTAATCGATGGGGCTGGCCTGCACATTCAGGATATGTACCTCGAGCGACTTGGTGAGTTCACCAGACAACTCGATGACATAGCCCAAGGCACGCATGGCGTGCTCGGAGCCGTCGAAAGGAACCAGAACTTTGTGCATGGGCGTTTTCCTTGTTGGGTTATGCGCTCAACATAACCGCAGCCCGATAACGCCGCTACTGGAATAAGCGTTTCCTTTGATTCGGCTCAACTCAGATCAATTCACGGCACATGCGATCAATGCCCCTGCAGAAACGCCGCGGCCTGATCCAGCAACAGCATCGGGTTTTCGGCCTTGTGTATGTCAACCGACAGCAACTGCCGGAAGCGTCGCGCACCAGGGAAACCCAGGCCCAGACCGAGCATATGCCGGGTGACGTGGTGCATATTGCCGCCGCTGGCAATGTGCTCCGCAATGTACGGCCGCATCGACTCCAACGCGTCGTAACGACTGAAGACCGGCGCCGTGCTGCCGAACAACTGCTGATCGACATGCGCCAACAGATACGGGTTGTGGTAAGCCTCACGCCCCAGCATGACGCCATCGAACGACTGCAAATGCTCACTGCACTGCTCCAGCGTCTTGATGCCGCCGTTGAGCACAATCTCCAGGTCAGGAAAGTCAGACTTCAACTGCGCCACTACGTCATAACGCAGTGGCGGAATATCGCGGTTTTCCTTGGGAGAAAGCCCTTCGAGAATCGCGATACGCGCGTGAACCGTGAAACTCTGGCAACCCGCCTCCTGAACCTTGCCGACGAAATCACACAACTCGGCGTAGCTGTCACGGCCATTGATACCGATCCGGTGCTTGACCGTAACCGGAATACCAACCGCATCGCGCATCGCCTTGACGCAATCCGCCACCAGCGCAGGATGCGCCATCAGGCACGCACCGATCATGTTGTTCTGCACCCGGTCACTCGGGCAACCGACGTTCAGATTGACCTCGTCATACCCTGCCTCTTCCGCCAGACGCGAACACGCAGCCAGATCCGCCGCCGTACTGCCACCCAACTGCAACGCCAACGGATGCTCGGTTTCATCATGCCGTAGGAACCGCTCGCGGTCGCCATGCAGCAAGGCGCCGGTGGTGACCATCTCGGTGTAGAGCAAGGCATGCTTTGAGAGCTTGCGCATGAAGTAGCGGCAGTGGTGGTCGGTCCAGTCCATCATCGGAGCGACGGAGAAGCGGCGCGTGAACGAGCGCCTTTTATCGGGGCTTGCGGATGACATTAGCGTCGGTAGCTCGGAGAGAAGTATGGAGGCATTCTATCATCGGGCGTCGTTGTGCAGCCACGTTAGCCAATTGATGCCGCTGGATGGCTGTAAATTGGGAAGGTTTTGATGGATAAGTTTGAGGTCTTTCGGAATTGATCAAGCGGGCATCTCTGTCGCCCGCAAGATGCTTGAAAGCAGGTCCTCACCTCAGGAGCAAGACCGGGACACTATGTGTGTCGGTGTCGGATATACACCTCTGACTGACAACCGCCCCCACCTCACCCCGCACTCAACGGAATGAACACCGCAAACGTAGTCCCATGATCCGCTTTCGACGTCACCTCGATACGCCCGCCGTGCGCGTCGACAATCCTGTCGACGATGAACAGACCCAGTCCCAGGCTTGAATAAGGTCCGTTGTCGGTCATCTTTTCGGGTGAGTAGCGGTCCATCGGGTTGAAGATGAACGGCAGCACATCTGCGGGAATCGGGCTGCCGGTGTTGTGGACGATAAAGCGCAGCTCGCCCTCCGAAACGGCCAGCGTCACTTCGACGGGATCGCAGCTATTGCCGTGCTGTATGGCGTTGCCGATGAGGTTCGAGAAGACCTGCTCCAGTCGATCGCCATCGAAGCGGCCGATGACCGGGTCCTCCGACGTCAAGCGAATGTCTGCTTCCGGGTTGACGGTACTCGATTCGTCAACGATGCGAACGCAGATCGGTTGCATGTCTATTTTGGTCTTTTTCAACGGGATGCCGGGACCGATCTGTGAGCGCGTGAAGTCGAGCAGATCGCCGACGATCTGGTTGGCCCGCTTCACGCTGGAGTAGATCCTCGATGCAACCTTGGTTGGCCGCGCGTCCAGATCATGGGTGCGCAGCAATACGTCGGCCCCCAGCAGTATGGCGCTTAGCGGGGTACGCAAATCGTGCCCGAGGATGCCAAGAAATATATTGCGTGATGCCTGAATCGCGCTGGTATAGCTGGAGATAGACTCGGCCAGGGCCTGATCTATCGCCTCGTTGAAACGAATCATGTCTTCGATCTGCTGTTGAGTGTCCAGCGCTTCTCGCGACATCCACTGTTTGATCACGCTCGCCCGTAATGCCCGAAACTCCGAAACCACCTGATCGATGGTGAAGCCCGACATCAGTCGAGTGATCGCGTGGCTTTTGGCTGCGGTTTGTTCATGTGACACGCCGTGGCCCTGCGATTTGTCGACCTGCTGTTGCAACGACTGATCCGTTTGCAGATCAGTGGCGATCGCCCGCAGCATTTGCTCGACATGGTCCCTGAGCTCTGTGGTATCCAAAGGCTCACCGGCCGGAGACAGGGTGCGTGCGAAATCGGTCCACTCGCGCACGATAGGTTCGATGTTCTCGAGGATAAAGCCTGATAAACGCATAACCATTCAAACCTGAACAAGAGCCCGCGGACTGCAGATTCGCAGGGTGAGCCAAAGCATGCGTCCCGGCCCAGCGGACAGATAGCGTCTTAGGTGAAGTTCACGCAGGCAGGGGAATAACGGATTACCGAATCTAATCGGCAAGTGCCTGTAAACGAGCCTGAACTGCGTCGTCGAAAATGATGTAAAGCGCTTCGGCATCGGCTGGACGCAACTTTCTGCTGGTCTCAAGATCGTGAATGTATTCGATCTGCAACGCGGCTTCGGCTTCCACGTCGGCGCAGGTGCTGGTTGCGTCGAGCGCCCTTACCAGATCACTGATTGCTCCCTGTACAGGCTTGGGGAGCCGTAGCTGGTCAAGTCGTTCTTGCATGCGCTCGGTATTCCGGTAAAAGCCATAGAGTGGGCAGCAGATCACGCAGCAGCGTGCAATGCAAGGACATGCGTCTGTTCATCGATGAGCTGATGATGCAGCGCGGCCCTCCAGCAGGTTTTTCAGGCTGTAGGTGACCACGCCCAGAATGATCAGGTCATCGTTGTCGGTGACACGCAGTGGTGGGTAATCCGGATTTTGCGATTCCAGAATCACCACATCGCCGCGCATGTGCAGACGCCGGCAGATCTGCCGTGCATTGAGCGAGGCAACGACGATGTCACCGTGCTCAGCGTACTGGCTGCGGTCGACCACCAGCATGTCCCCGCTGCACATGCCGCCCCCTTGCATGCCTTGGTCTTCGATCCTGGCCAGGTAGGCGTGCGGCTCACGGACCTCGCAAAGCTCGGCGATGGAAACATGCTTCTCGACCACTGGCGATCTGGAGCCAACGGACGACAGCGATATGAACGGGAGCTTGATGCCACCTGCCGACAACGGGCCAAGGAATGTAACACTCATGAGGCGAGCCTTTTCTGATTAACTGTATACATATACAGTTAATCGTTTATCGGTGATCAGGTCAATCGCAATGCCCCACGCATCGACAGATGGCGTGGCCCGCAGACCACGCCTGTCAACGCTCCCCTCACGAGTCGTCAGGGCGCAGCATCACCCTTCGACAACTGCGTAATCAGCGCCACGGTCAGGTAAAGCCTGGGCGCGATGCTCGACAACTCAATGTATTCATCGTCGGCATGCAGACCGGCGCCGACCACGCCCATGGTTTCGAGCACCGCAGGTTTTGCACTCCCCGGTACGTAGGCATAGCCCGCGTCGGTACCGAAACGCATGGCAATCGGCTCCAGAGTGCGGCCTGTTTTCTGGTAAAGCGCCTGCGCGGTTTTCGCCAGCTGTTCGGAGCCAGGGTTTCTGGCCAGCGGCGGTCGGCCTTTTTCCATTCGCAAGGTCACTTCGGTGCCATCGACCAGTGTCTTCTTCACGATTTTTTGGCCATCAGCCAGTACGCGATCGCTCTCGCTGAGGTCGGAATAGCGCATGTCCGCCTCGGCTGATGCGCTGGATGGAATGATGTTGCGCTTCTCCCCACCCTTGATCAGTGTCCAGTTGACGGTCGTGCCTTTGCCTGGGTCGCCGAGGTCCTTAAGCTGCAGCAACTGATGCGCCAGCTCGATGGCGGCATTGCGCCCGGCCTCGGGAGCGGAGCCCGCATGTGATGATTTGCCTTTGACATCGAGGAGCAGGCCATTGATGCCGTTGGTGGCGACGGTGACGGCATCCTTGTCAGGCGGCTCGTACGAAAACACGTAGTCATGCTGGCGAGCGAGTTCGGCGATGACTTTTTTCGAACCGCTGGAGCCGGTCTCCTCGTCCGGGTTAAAGAGCACAGTGAGCGTACCGAACGCCTTGAAGTGCTCATTCTGCAACAACTGCAGTGCGTGCAGAATCATCGCCACGCCGCCCTTGGCATCTGCCACCCCTGGCCCATAGGCCCGCTCGCTGTCGAGCCTGAAGGGACGCTTGGCGGCAGTGCCCGGCCCGAACACCGTGTCGTAGTGGACCATCAACAGAAAAGAACGCGTGCCGTTGCCTTTGAACGTGCCGACGATATTGTCCCCCGCCGAAGGATCTGCCGGCGTGGTGGAGACTTCAGCGCCCAGCGCCTTGAGACGTTCGACCAGCATCGCGCTGACGGTCTTCAGCCCGGGTGCCTGGCCGGTGCCTGTGTCGATATCGACCAGTTGCCGGACAGTGTCGAGGTAGGCCGGTTGTTCGGCCTGGGCTTTTTTCAGCAACTGATCGGGTGACAGCTCGGCGGCATTGGCGGCCATGGAAAACAGACCCATGGAAACCAGGGAAAGTCCGATGGCGGCAGTGAGGGGGAAGCGTCGTGAATGCATGCTGGTTCCTTCAGATCATCGCGAGTTGAACAGCATCTTTACCCCAATGCGCCGCTCGACGCCACAGCCCGGTCTGATTGCGAACCCGGCTCACCCCGGCGCAGCGGCCCTCTGTCAAAGGCACGGTAAGCTGATGTTCGCGCCCATTGCGCAACGTGCAGGCCGCTCTTCAAGAGGTTAAATTCACATCAAGGGAACAAGCAGTCGGTGCGAGGCTCAAAAACATCCTAGACAAAGGTATTCACGACAATGCCGTCCCTCAGGGCCTATCATCGGCAGCAGTAAACGCTGCGGCCTTGAGTGGTCGGCAGCGCTCGGGTAATGTCATCCAACCGCACAGGACAGAGCACGCTCATGACTTCCAAGCTGGATCAACTCAAGAAATTCACCACCGTTGTTGCCGATACCGGCGACTTCGGCGCCATCAAGAGCCTCAAGCCTCAAGATGCAACCACCAACCCTTCTTTGCTGCTCAAGGCCGCTTCGAGCGAAAGCAACAAAGCGATGCTCGAGGAGGCATTCGCCCTTGGCAAGGGCGACATAGGCCTGGCCTGCGATCATTTCGCAGTGGCCATCGGTCAGGAGATTCTCAAGGTTGTACCCGGCCGCGTGTCCACTGAAGTGGATGCCCGACTGTCCTTTGACACCAACGCTCTGATCGAACGCAGTGAACGCCTGATCGGGCTTTACAACGCTGCCGGTGTCGAAAATGATCGCGTGCTGGTGAAGCTTGCCTCCACTTGGGAAGGCATCCGCGCCGCCGAATACCTTGAGAAGAAAGGTATCCAGACCAACCTGACGTTGCTGTTTTCCTTCGCCCAGGCTGTCGCTTGCGCCGAGGCTGGCGTCTTCCTGATTTCGCCGTTCGTGGGCCGCATCTACGACTGGTACAAGAAGTCGACAGGCACCGATTACACTGGTGCAGAAGACCCGGGCGTGCAGTCGGTAACGCGCATCTACAATTATTACAAGGCCAACGACTTCAAGACTGTCGTGATGGGTGCCAGCTTCCGCAACTTGAATCAGATCGAACAGTTGGCCGGTTGTGATCGTCTGACCATCAGCACCGAGCTGCTCAAACAATTGGCCGAAGACACCGGCACACTGGAGCGCAAGCTTGCTCCGGGCAATAATGCAGGCGAGCCACGTCAGAGCCTGACCGAGAGCCAGTTCCGCTGGAATTCCAACGAAGATGCCATGGCCACCGAGAAACTGGCTGAAGGCATTCGTCAGTTCGCTCGCGATCAGGAAAAACTGGAAGCGCTGCTTCCTGCCAAGAAAGCCTGANGGCATCCTCGCGGATGCCGCCCTTTTTGCTGCCTGCGATTCAGCGCAGCGGCCTAGCGCTGACCTTCCAGTGCATTGACCAGATCATGGAACGCTTCACGATTGGAATCGTTGAGGCCCATCAGGATCTTGTGCGCTTCGAGCACCTTGGCCTTCACCACTTCTTCGCACTGGTCCTGTGAAGGCAGATCAGTCAGGCACTCAGGCCGCGGCAGAGGCCGGTCAACGATGTTGAAGACCTGATCAAAGCCCATCGACTGCAACAGGCGCGTGATGTCCTCGTGAGTGGTCACGAGCGTCGGTAACAGGCCCACCTTCTGGCGTGACAGAATCGAGAGTTTGGCCAGCAGGCCAAGCGTGGTGCTGTCAATGCTGCGCGTTTCAGTCAGGTCAATGACCACCGCCGAGAAATTCAGCGCAGTGAAGATGCGCTCGATAGTCGCATCCAGGGCCGAACACAGCGTCAACCGTACTTCACCCACGAACTTGAGAACGAAGGTGCCTTCCTGCTCGGCGAACTGGATTCTACCGGTACTCATTCAAGATTCCTGCTTAACACTAACAAGGCGATATCATCCGGCATCTCCCCTAGCGTTGCCAATTCAAAAACCCGCTGCAAGCCATCCAGGCTGCCGCCAGCCGTCTTGACCAATTCGGGAAGGACGGCTTCTTTCTCTTTGAGTGTATCACCGGGTAACAAGTCCAGTATGCCATCAGACAACATGGTCAGACTGAAGGACTCGGGCAGATCGATTTCATGATCCTGATAGGTGGCCTCATTGAACAACCCGACCGGCAGTCCACGACCTTCCAGATAATGCGCCTGCCCTTCGGAATACAACACAGGCAGTGGCAGATGTCCGCCCACTGCGTACGTCAGTTTACCTGACTCTTCATCGATGACACCGCCGACCATCGTAACGTGCTTGCCCAGCTTGCAACTGATAAGGCCGCGATTTATATGCCCCAGCACATCCGATGGCTTGAACTCCGGAAGCGTTCCGCCACGCTTGGACTCGAACAGCAGCCGCGTGGTCATGAACTTCAGCAGTACGGTAATGAATGCCGATGACGCCCCATGACCTGAAACATCGGCCAGGTAAAAAGCGACACGCCGCTCGTCGACCCTGAAATAATCGACAAAATCGCCGGACAGGTACAACGACGGAATGATCTGGTGGGCAAACTTGAATGCGTCAATCGACCACGGAGTGATTGGCAGCATGTTCATCTGCACTTGCCGACCCGCGTCCTGGTCTTCCTGCAACAGGTGCAGGCTGGCTTCGAGTTCGCGATTGGCCTTTTCCAGCTTTTCGCGGTAGACCTGGTTTTCAGTGAGCAGGCGCGCCCGATCCAGCGCACGGCGCACCGAATGCTCGAGCACGGCAAGATCTTCGAGAGGCTTGATCAGGTAGTCGGCAGCGCCAAGGCGCAAGGCCTCGACTGCATCGCTCATCACGCCCGCACCGGAAACGACGATGACAGGCGTCTGCGGAGCGATGGCGGTGACCTGACGGATCAGCTCAAGCCCGCCCATCTGTGGCATGCGAAGATCGCAGACCACCAGATCGGGGTTCTCCTGCTCGAATATCTGAATTCCCTGCAAGCCATTACTCGCTTGCAGAACGCTGAAGCCACTGTCTTCAAGGTAGGCGGCAAGGCTTGCGCGCACTACGTCGTCGTCATCGATAATCAGCAGCTTGGCACTGGTTTTTGGCATGGGGGCAAACGGCGCCAGATCAGGTTGGCGTAGGCGGCCCGGGATTACCGGAAACCGCTTACTGGATTCGCTTCTAGCCTCTCCGCAATAACACGCAGTAACTTGATAAGTCTGTCGTGTTTCAGAGGTGCCCTTCAAGGCGCAGACGGTACTCCCATCCGACGGGTGTTTCAAGCATGCTCCTACCCTCACTTTGCGCTCTTTACATCGCAAATCACCCAGAGTTATAAGAACTCACAAATCAGCAACTAAAACGAAGGACTGTACATGAGTCGAAATGATCGCGACTACGAGGAAAAGCGGGATTACATCCGCATGCGCGTCGATGCAGACGTCAACCTGATCCACGCCGGCCAGGTCATCCCTGCCGTATGCATTGATCTTTCAAGCTCCGGCATGCAGGTTCAGGCGCCACGCTTGTTCCAGGTCGGAGACAAACTCAGCGTGCGCATTGACTCTGACCATCCTGCGCTCAAAGGGCTTGAAGCCGAAACCGAGGTGGTCTGGGTGAATGATGAAGAAGGTGGCGTACAGAAACTGGGGCTTTCAATCGTCTCGATGAAGTGAAAACAGGCGGAACAGGTTCACATTTTTACAAAATAATAAAGGCGACCCAGGGTCGCCTTTATTGATTCATGCAGAGGCAAAGCAGTGATTAAAAATCGTCTTCGACCTTGCCATCCTTGACCTTGAACTCGCGGTTCTGCAAATAGGCATTGCGAATGAAGGTGTAGCGATCGCCACTGACCATGCGCTCGGCAGACAGCAGGCTGGCCCGCGTATCGACCAGGTTGACGCCCAGCGCCGTGTTACGGGTCGGGACGTGATCGATGTAGCGGTAAGGCGAGGTGTAGGTGTCCGGGTACTTGGCGAACGCATCACGTACGGTGCTTGGCCCCAGAAACGGAATGACCACGAACGGGCCGCTCGGCACGCCCCAGTAGCCCAGCGTCTGACCGAAGTCTTCATCGTTGCGCTGCAGGCCCATGCGGGTACCTACGTCGATGAAGCCCAGCAGACCGAAAGTAGTGTTGACGATCAGGCGCGCCGTGTCGACGCCCGCCGCCTCAGGCTTGGCCTGCAGCACGTTGTTCGCCAGGTTGCCGACATCACCGATGTTGCTGAAGAAGTTATGGATACCGTCTTCAACGAATTGCGGCGCGATGTACTGATAACCCTTGGCCAGCGGCTTGAGCGTGTAGGCATCAAGGGTATCGTTGAAGGTGAAAATGGAACGGTTGATACCTTCCCAGGGATCGTCCTCGGCGGCCTGGACGGCTACCGGAACCAGCGCGATGCCTGCACACAGGGACAATTGCACCAAACGTTTGATAAAGCATGCACCGGTCACGGGCATAGCTGACACTCCTGATCGAGATATCGAAATAATGACGCGGGTGCTACGCCCCACACGCTAGGACAGGGAGTATAAAGCCTTCTGTCGAGAATAAGGCAGGTCTGTCAGCAAAGGGTTCCGCATAAACCCCGTCATCGCACATTCATCGAAGTGTCACAAAAGATCGGTAGCGTTTCTCGATATTTCAGAGAGATCCTCATGCTCGCCCCGGTCATCACGCCTTTGCCAACCTTCCCTGCCCTGCTGTTCGGCCTGAGCGGCTGCCTGGTGGACTTCGGTGCGCAGGCCGCGAACTCGCGCGCACCCGGCCATGAGCACACACAGTTCACACCGGGCGCAGAGGCTATTCTGCAGACCCTGCGCGAGCAGAGCATGCCTTGCGCCTGGCTCGAGGAACTGCCTGAAAGCGTGAGCAGCGCACTGGCTGTGCCGGTGAATGACTGGATGATTCCCGCGCCCCGCCCCACTGCAGGCTGGCCCGCCCCGGATGCCTGCTGGATGGCATTGATGGCCCTGAAAGTCAGCCACCTGGATGGCTGCGTCCTGATCAGCGGCGACCCGCGCCTGTTGCAGTCCGGACTGAACGCCGGACTGTGGACCATTGGCCTGGCATCCTGCGGACCACTGTGCGGGCTCTCGCCTTCACAATGGCAGGCACTCGGCGATGCAGAACGCGAACAGCGACGCGCACAGGCCACGCTCAAACTCTATTCGCTGGGCGTGCATTCGGTGATCGACCACCTGGGTGAACTGGAATCCTGCCTGGCCGACATTGCCCTGCGACGCAGCAAGGGCGAAAAACCCTGATACATATGCAGCAAGGCGTTGACTGGATTAGTCTTGAGTGAACATGGACCTTTAACGCTCCGGCGAAGTCCATGAGACAGACTTATCAATTAAGGAGCACGTCATGCCCGCCCGCGAACTGCAAGAACAACTCAATACCCTGCGCGAGCAACTGGAGCATAACCCGCCGATGTCAGAGTCCGAGCGGGAAAACCTGCACGAACTCATGCAACAAATTGAAACTAAAATTCAGCTGGAACAGGCCACCCACGAGCAGGACAGCAGCCTGGCTGATGGCGTGAATCTGGCCGTCGAGCGTTTCGAGCTGGAGCATCCGACCATCGCCGGCACCTTGCGCAACATCGTGCAGACGCTGGGCAATATCGGGGTCTGATTGGGGGATGCCGTTCTAATGGCTCTGCGTCCGACCGCTGATGCGCGGTGCGACGCAGAGTTGTGACGCAGAGCGTCACCCAATGCATGCCCACACACCTATCGTTCCTCACGCTCCGCGTGGGAATGCCGTTCCGGACGCTCTGCGTCCACGCCCTTGGCGGCAGACGCTACTACTGCCGCGCCAGCCTGCGATTGCTCACGTCCAGCGTTTCAGTGCTGCGGTACGGGTTGATATCCAGACCCCCGCGGCGCACGTAGCGTGCGTAAACCGTCAGTTTTTCCGGTTTGAGCAAACGCTGCAGGTCGAGGAAGATTCTTTCCACACACTGCTCATGAAAATCCGAGTGCTGGCGGAAGCTGACGATATACGCCAGCAGGCTGGCATGATCCAGCGCCGCGCCGCGATATTCGACGACTACGCTGCCCCAGTCAGGCTGGCTGGTGACCGGGCAGTTGGACTTGAGCAGGTGACTGTGCACGCTCTCTTCCACCACCCGCGAGTCATCACAATGCAGCAACTCGGGCTGCGGCCGGTCATAGCTGCTGACCGAGATGTCCAGGTCGTCGATACATACGCCCGGCAAAGCCGCGACACCTTCTTCTTCGATCGCCGCCAGACTGCGAATACGCACCCCGACCGGCTTGCCCGCCGCGGCCGACAGATCCTGCTCAAGGGTGGTCTGCAGCTGTTTGACGCTCGCGAAAGCTGTCTGATTCAGCGAATTGAGGTACAGCTTGAACGACTTCGATTCGATGATGTTCGGCGATTCGGCCGGAATACTGAATTCGCCAATGGCCACCACCGGCTTGCCGGAAGGCAGCAGCCATGACAGCTCGTAGCAGTTCCAGAAATCGACACCCTGATAAGGCAGCGTCTGCGCGGTGAGCCCAAGCTCGGCCCATTTTGCGGCACGAGGAATCGGGAACAACAGAGACGGCGTGTAGGTGGCGATGTACTCACTGGACTTGCCCAGCGGCGAGTGTTCGGCTGCGGGATGCATGGCGATACCTGGATCATGAATTAACGCGGCGAGTTTATAGCGTTTGCGCGGGGCTTTCAGCGAAAATCAGCTTTGCCCCGCCACCCGCGCAGGCCGCCGTGCGGCCTCGACGAAGGTGGCTAAGGCCCTGTCACTCGTAACGCAGTGCGTGCGCTGGCTGGATCTGCGCGGCGCGCCATGCGGGGTAGATGGTCGCCAGAAAGCTCAGGATAAACCCGGCACTGCAGATCAGCAGCACGTCACCGGCCTGCAGTTCGGACGGCAGGTTGCTGATGAAATACACATCGGAACTGAAGATGTGCTGGCCGCTGACCCGCTCGATCCAGCCCACCAGGCTGCTGACGTTCAGCGCTGCAATAATCCCCAGGACGCCGCCGATCAATGTACCGACGATGCCGATGACGGTGCCCTGGACCACGAAAATCGCCATGATCTGCCGCGGCGTGGCGCCAATGGTGCGCAGGATGGCGATATCTGCGCCCTTGTCGTTGACCACCATGATCAGCGTGGCAATGATGTTGAACGCCGCCACAGCGACGATCATCAGCAGCAACAGACCGATCATGGTCTTTTCCATTTTCATGGCGCTGAACAGGCTGCCCTGAGTGTGGGTCCAGTCATCGGCGCGATAGCCCTCACCGAGGCCGGCGGCAATGGCGGTGGACACCTGAGGCGCCTTGTACAGATCCTTGAGCGCCAGTCGCACGCCCTGAACCTGGTTGGGCTGCCAGCGCTGCATCTGTGCCGCATCGGCGATATTGATCAGGCCCATCGAACCGTCCAGCTCGGCACCGACCTTGAAGATACCCACGACGGTCAGGCGTTGCAGGCGCGGCGTGATGCCGCCAGGGGCGCTGCTCACTTCCGGCACGATCAGGGTCAGCTTGTCCCCGATGGTCAAACGAAAGCGGCGTGCGGTGATATCACCGAGCACCACGCCGAACTCGCCCGGCTTGAGGTCTTCGAGGCTTCCGCGGGTGATGTGCTGCGTGACGATCGACACTTCATGTTCCAGCGCCGGGTCGACACCGCTGATCTGGATCGGCTGCATCGAGCCCTTGTAGGACAACATGCCTTCCATGTCGGTGAACGGCACGGCAGCAGTGACTTCAGGGTTTTTCAGCGCAGCGTCTGCCAGGGGTTTCCAGTCATCGACCGGCGTGGTACCGGCAATGACCGCGTGCGGCACCATGCCGAGAATCCGCGAGCTCATTTCCCGCTGGAAACCGTTCATGACCGACAGCACCACGATCATCGCCAGGACACCGAGTGCCAGACCGATCATCGAGGTCATCGAAATGAACGAGATGAAGCTTTTGCGGCGTTTGGCGCGGGTATAGCGCATGCCGATGAAGATGGGTAACGGTCTGAACATTCGCGAAGCACCGTGGAAAATACACCGTATAAAAACTGGAACCCGACGCGATGAATGGCGCCGGGCCGGGTCGATCAGGCCTCGACGAGGCGGCCGTCTTCCAGACGCAGGACACGGTCCATTTGCCGGGCCAGGTTCATGTCATGGGTCACGATCAGAAACGCCGTGCGCGACGACGTGCTCAATTCACGCATCAGGTCCTGAATGCCCTGCGCCGTGTGGTGATCGAGGTTGCCGGTAGGCTCGTCGAGCATCACCAGACCCGGCTGATTGATCAAGGCACGGGCAATTGCCACACGCTGACGCTCGCCACCGGACAGCTCCGAAGGCTTGTGCGCCAGACGATGCCCAAGACCGACACGCTCCAGCAGTGCGGTGGAACGCTTGCGGGCTTCAGGGATGGGCGTACGGCCGATCAGCAATGGCATGCAGACGTTTTCAAGCGCAGTGAATTCCGGCAGCAGATGGTGGAACTGGTAGACGAAACCCAGCGCCCGGTTACGCAGCAGGCCTCGGGCCTTTTCGCCCAGCGCCGACAACTCTTCGCCCGCGAGCCACACACTGCCTTCGGACGGCGTATCCAGCCCACCCAGCAGGTTGAGCAAGGTACTTTTGCCCGACCCCGAACTGCCGACGATCGCGACACGCTCGCCGGGGTGCAATTCCAGCTGCAGACCGGACAACACCACCACGGATTCCGGGCCTTCCTCGTAGGATTTACCCAGGTTGCGGCAACTCAATACTGCTTTATCAGACATGCCCGACTCACTCATAACGTAACGCCTCCGCCGGCTGGGTGCGCGCGGCACGCCAGGCGGGATACAGGGTGGCGAGGAAACTCAGGACCAACGCTGCACCGCAGACCTGGAACACGTCCTGGGCCATCAGTTGCGAAGGCAGGTAATCGATGAAGTAGACGTCGGCGTTGAGAAACTTGTGGCCGATCAGCCCTTCGAGTGCAGCAATGGCTGCGCTGACATTGAGCGCCGCCAGAATACCCAGTGCCGCGCCGATCAGCGTACCGACCACGCCGATCACCGTGCCCTGGACCATGAATATCGCCATGATCTGTCGCGGCGTAGCGCCCAGGGTACGCAGAATGGCGATGTCGCCCTTCTTGTCATTGACCACCATCACCAGCGTGGAAATGATATTGAAGGCCGCCACCGCCACGATCAGCAGCAGCAACAGACCGATCATGGCCTTTTCCATGCGGATGGCCTGATACAGGTTGCCGTGGGTGCGCGTCCAGTCACGCGAGTAGAAATTGTTTTCGCCCAGCTTCTGCGCGATTTCCCACGAGGTACGTGGCGCGGCGAACAGGTCGTCGAACTTGAGACGCAGGCCCTGCACCTGATTGGGCTTCCAGCGGTGCAGACGGCCCAGGTCATCGAGGTTGGTCAGCCCGAGGAAACCGTCGATTTCGCCAGCGCCGACGTGAAAGATGCCGGTCACCTCGAAACGCTTCATGCGCGGGAACATCCCGGCCGGCGTCACCGTTACTTCAGGTGCAACGAAGGTCAGTTTGTCACCGATGCCGACGCCCAGCTTGGCCGCGGCCTTGTCGCCGATCATGATGCCGAAGCTGCCGGGCGAAAGACTGTCGAGCTGGCCCTGCTTGATGAAGTGGTCAATGATCGAGACCTTGCGCTCTTCAAGCGGGTCGATACCGTTGAGCAGCACTTTCTGGACCTTGCCGTCGTGAGTCAGCAAACCCTGCATCTGGGTGAACGGCGCCACGGCCAGTACCTGCGGGTTTTCCTGAACCTTCGCGGCCAGACCGCGCCAGTCGGTGATCGGGTCAGCGGATTCGATGGTCGCGTGCGGCACCATGCCGAGCACACGGGTACGCATTTCGTGATCGAAACCATTCATCACCGATAACACGACTATCATGACCACAACGCCCAGGGCGAGGCCGATCATGGATGTCAGGGAGATGAAGGAAACAAAATGATTGCGTCGCTTCGCACGGGTGTAGCGCGTGCCGATAAATACAAAAAGAGGTCTGAACATGTAGGAATTTGTTCGCAGGAATGAGGACGTCCGTGTGGCGGGCCTTGACGTGCAGCTTTACACTCGAAACTCTCTGACCACCGCCGCTAGCTTGGGTTCGCCATGTCGACATTAGATGAAGCAGGACGCCGCGAATACTACCGTATCGACGACAGCGTCGCACTGGAAATTAACCCCCTGTCTGCCGCCGATCAGGCAAGCCAGGATGCCATGCAGGACACCTCGACGCTGTTCGACCTGCTCAGCGAGCTGCACGTCAGCGAGTTCGAGTCGCAGCATCTGATGCGCCAGCTCGACGAGCGCGACCGGGTGCTGAACAGTTTTCTCAAGTCGCTGAGCAAGCGCATCGACCTGCTGGGCGAAGTGGTTGCCCACACCGCACTGGGCAAACTGGGCGCTCCCCAGCCGGTCAAACTGTCCGAAGGCGGGATCCAGTTCAATTCGCAACAGGCTTTTGCCGTCGGCGAACAGCTGTCGATCAAGATGGTGCTCATGCCACAGGCCGCGGGTCTGATGCTGCGCGCGAGGGTTTCGCAGTGCGACACGCTGGCAGACGGCAACTTCGATGTCAGCACCGACTTTGTCAATCTTCCGGACGCCCAGCGCCAGTTACTCGCCCGCCATGTGTTGCAGCGTCAGGCTCAGCAGCGACGTCAGGCACTGGAACAGGGCCAGCCCTCCGGAAATTGAACGCCCTGCCCCTTTTTCACTATCAGCAGTAGCCAGGAGTAAACGTGACCCTTATCTACGGCCACCGCGGCGCCAAGGGCGAAGCACCGGAAAACACCCTGACCAGCTTTCAGGAATGCCTCAAGCACGGCGTGCGCCGCTGTGAACTGGACCTGCACCTTTCAAAGGACGGGGAGTTGATGGTCATTCACGACCCTACCCTCAAGCGCACCACCGACCGGCGCGGCAAGGTCAATGAACACCTGGCAGCCGATCTGGTGACGTATGACGCACGCAAGGGTGGCCCTGGCTGGGTCTCACCATGCCCGATTCCACGCCTGGAAGAACTCTTCGAACAATGCGATTTCGAGCACTGGCAGCTGGAGGTCAAAAGCGCTTCACGCACTCGCGCCGCCAACACCGTGCTGGCGATTCGTGAAATGGCTCAGCGCCATGGCTTGCTGGACAAGGTGACGATCACCTCCAGCTCTCGCGAAGTACTGCGCGCCGCGCTGGACCTGACGCCGGACATCTCGCGCGGGCTGGTAGCCGAGTACGCCTGGCTTGACCCGCTGAAGGTCGCCCAGAGTTACGGCTGTGAAATTCTGGCATTGAACTGGACACTGTGTACCCCGGAGCGTCTGCAGAAAGCACAGCGTCAGGGCCTGCATGTGTCGGTATGGACAGTCAACGAGCCTGCCTTGATGCGCAGGCTCGCTGATTTCGGCGTCGACAGCCTGATTACAGACTTTCCCGGTTTGGCCACTGCCACGCTCGGGAATCGCTGAAATCGGTCTCCCCGGCCGGCTCAGGCCACCGGCCGGAGTCGCTTAAAAAAGCCGGTTAAGGCCGTCGTATGCAGCTACCCGATAGGCTTCGGCCATGGTCGGGTAGTTGAAGGTGGTGTTGACGAAGTACTTCATGGTGTTCGCTTCACCCGGCTGGCTCATGATTGCCTGACCGATGTGCACGATCTCGGACGCCTGGTCACCGAAGCAATGCACGCCCAGCACTTCGAGCGTCTCGCGGTGGAACAGGATCTTCAGCATCCCGACCCGCTCCCCGGAAATCTGCGCACGCGCCATGCCCTTGAAGAACGCCTTGCCCACTTCGTAAGGCACCTTGGCCTGCGTCAGTTCGTGTTCGTTCTTGCCGATCGAGCTGATCTCGGGAATGGTGTAGATCCCGGTCGGCACATCGTTGACATAACGCCAGCTGCCATTGTCGACCATACTGCCCGCTGCCGAACGACCCTGGTCGTAAGCCGCACTGGCCAGGCTTGGCCAGCCAATCACATCGCCGGCGCCGTAGACGTTGGAAACGCTGGTGCGGTAGGTCTCGTCCACTTCGATCTGACCACGGCCGTTGGCCTTCAGACCGATGTTCTCAAGCCCCAGCTTGTCGGTGTTGCCGGTACGGCCGTTGCACCACAGCAAGGCATCGGCCTTGATCTTCTTGCCGGACTTGAGGTGCAGGATAACGCCGTTATCCAGACCTTCGACCTTCTCGTATTCTTCGTTGTGGCGAACCATCACGTTGTTGTTACTGAAGTGATAGCTCAGCGCCTGGGAAATTTCCGAATCCAGGAAGCTCAGCAACTGGTCACGGTTATCGACCAGCTCGACCAGCACGCCAAGGCCACTGAAGATCGAGGCGTATTCACAGCCGATCACACCGGCGCCATAAATGATCAGCTTGCGCGGGGTATGGCCCAGGCTGAGGATGGTGTCGCTGTCGTAGATGCGTTTGTGACTGAAATCGATATCGGCCGGCCGATAAGGGCGCGAACCGGTGGCGATGATGATCTGGTTGGCCACCAGCTTTTCCACCACACCGTTGGTGCAGACCACGTTGATGCTGGTCTCGTCGGCAAAACTGCCGGTGCCGAAGAACACGTCGACGCGGTTACGGGCGTAGTAACTGGTGCGCGAGGCCACTTGCTTGGAGATGACCATTTCGGCGTTTTTCAACACATCCGGAAACGAAAACCAGCGCGGCTCGCCGATGGCACGGAACATGGGATTGGTGTTGAACTGAATGATCTGCTTGACCGAGTGACGCAGGGCCTTGGACGGAATGGTACCCAAATGGGTGCAGTTACCGCCCACCTGCCGACGGCTGTCGACCATGGCGACCTTGCGCCCCGCCTTGGCGGCGTTCATTGCCGCGCCTTCTCCGGCAGGGCCGGAACCCAGTACCACTACGTCGTAGTTGTAGACAGCCATGCGTACTCCTTTAAACAGACCGAGGCGCCACTCTGGCATCTCTGGCTAAATCACGCGGCGCAGTCTAGCGCTACACCGAGGCGGCGAACATTAACCCTTGGTCGCGTCGAAGGCCAATTTTTGTCTGCACGAGGCGCCAGTGACCGGCTGATCCGGCATGTTGAATTAGCGCAACTGCTCCACGACCAGACGATCAAACGACGCGTTGCTGCGGATGATAAAGCGCTTATCGGCACGAATCACAAAAAAAGCAGGGATTTTATGTTCTTGCGCATAATTCCAGCCCTGTTGCGGGCCGAGAATCAACAGCAGGGAGGACAGACCGTCGGCCATCAGCGCCGAGGGATGAATGACGGTCACCGACGCCAGGCCGTGGCTGGTCGGCTTACCGGTCAAGGCATCGAGCGTATCGGAAATGCGCCACCCGTCATGGTCGATGTAACGACGATAATCGCCCGACGTAGATACGGCGTAGCCCTTCAGCGGAAATACCTTTTGCGTGACATTGCCATCATCGAGCGGCGCATCGAGCGTCACTCGCCAGGGCGAGCCGTCAGGCTTGAGCCCGCTGACTTTCAGTTCACCCGTAGCCTGCACCAGATAATCGTGCAAGCCGAGCGCGTCCATCCGCTCGCTGATGCGATCTACCGCATAGCCGGCGGCGATGCTGTTGAGGTCCACTTGCACGGCAGCACTCTTGCACAACCGGTCGCCGACGATGCGCAGGTTGCGATAGCCGACCAGCGCCTGAGTCCGGGCCAGTTGCCGCACCAGCGGCATCTGCTCGAACAGCATATGAGGCCCCAATCCCCACAGGTCCATCAGCGGCTTGATCGTCAGATCGAAGGCACCGTCGCTCTCCTGCGATAGCTGTTCGCCCACACCGATCATCTTCAAGACCGGTTCCGGCATCGCCTGGCAGCTATTGGCAGGCAATGCATTAAAGCGTTCGATATCAGAATCAGTGCGCCAGAGCGACATCTGCTGATCGACCTCGTCCAGAATCGCTTCAACCTCGGGACGCACAGCCGCAGGCTCTGGCTGCCCGGAAGCGCGCGCATACATCACGGAATAATGGCTGCCCATGGTCGGCCCGCCAAAGCTTTCCAGCTTGCGTTCCTGGCCACAACCACCGCACACCAGCAACACGAGGCACCCTGCAACCTTGCCAAACCTACGCAAACCCATGCCCCGCACTATAAAAACCTTCAAAGTGACTTGCCGCCATCGGCGAACAAGACAGAAAAGCGTCCATAAACCCGCCCTGACACCCCGTGAACAACCCCAATACAAGGCCAACCGGCATATTGAGTGGTCGAAGGCGACTTATGATCCCTGCGTGACATGCCTGTTCATCAGGTTTCATCAAAATGACACGCCGCAAGATCTCAATTGTCTTGACCTGTCAAGCGTCAGTTAACCGATAGCAAATCGCCGAAACGGTTGTCTTTGAGCCCTGTTACACATACTGTTACAAGTGCGCATCGCCAGTTGCACACACGAAGTGACGATGCGAACGGGATAAAAACGACAACGGACTCCAAGCCGACGAGCCTGAGCGAGTAACTAAATGGCCTCCACAACAAGTAAGGGCAAAGCGATCTTTCGCGTTGTCAGCGGTAACTTCCTCGAGATGTTCGATTTCATGGTCTATGGCTTCTACGCCACGGCCATCGCAAAAACCTTCTTCCCTTCCGACAGCGCTTTCGCTTCGTTGATGCTGTCGCTGGCGACCTTCGGCGCAGGCTTCCTCATGCGTCCTCTGGGCGCGATTTTTCTCGGTGCTTACATCGACCGTCACGGGCGTCGCAAAGGGCTGATTATCACCCTCGCGATGATGGCAATGGGCACTCTGTTGATTGCCTGCGTGCCGGGCTACGCCACACTGGGTGTCATCGCACCCTTGCTGGTGCTACTCGGTCGTTTGCTGCAAGGTTTCTCGGCGGGTGTGGAACTGGGTGGCGTTTCGGTGTATCTGGCTGAAATCTCGACACCGGGCCGCAAAGGCTTCTTCGTCAGCTGGCAGTCCGCCAGCCAACAGGCCGCCGTGGTCTTCGCCGGCTTGCTGGGCGTGGGTCTGAACCACTGGCTGAGCCCTGAGCAGATGGGCGAATGGGGCTGGCGCGTGCCGTTCCTGATCGGCTGCCTGATCGTGCCGGCGATCTTCATCATCCGTCGCTCGCTGGAAGAGTCCCCGGAGTTCGAAGCCCGTACCCATCGCCCAACGCTGCGTGAAGTGGTGCGCTCCATCAGCCAGAACTTTGGCCTGGTGCTGGGCGGCATGGCATTGGTGGTGATGACCACCGTGTCGTTCTACCTGATCACCGCCTACACTCCGACCTTCGGCAAGAACGAACTGAACCTGACCGACCTGGAAAGCCTGCTGGTGACGGTCTGCGTGGGTGTGTCCAACTTCATCTGGCTGCCGATCATGGGTTCTTTCTCCGATCGCATCGGCCGCAAGCCGCTGCTGATTGCCGCGACCGTGCTGGCCATCGCCACTGCTTACCCTGCCCTGTCGTGGCTGGTCGCACACCCGAGCTTCGGCAACCTGCTGATGGTCGAGTTGTGGTTCTCGTTCCTGTACGGCTCCTACAACGGCGCGATGGTCGTGGCGCTGACCGAGATCATGCCGGTCGAAGTCCGCACCACGGGTTTCTCGCTGGCCTACAGCCTCGCGACCGCGACCTTCGGCGGCTTCACCCCGGCGGCCTGTACTTACCTGATTCACGAATTGGGCAACAAGGCAGCGCCAGGCATCTGGCTGACCGGCGCAGCAGTGCTGGGCCTGGTGGCCACGCTGGTGCTGTTCCGCAAGGGCGGGCAAAAGCTTGAAGCGCCTGTGCCGGCTTCCGCCAGCTGATCGATCGCTGCATCGCAAAAGAAAACCCCGGCTCGAGAGACTCTCGGCCGGGGTTTTGCGTTTCAGGCCCTGCGTTTCCAGGGACGGAAGCTGAGCCAGAGCAGCACGCCAGGCAATTGCAGGGCAATCATGAGGCCCAACGACCACTGGTAAGCCTCGAACGAGTGACCGGCGCCCTGAGATGCTGGCCACAGATTAAGGACAGCGCCCATCAGCCACTGGAGGAAAAACGCCAGCACGAATACCACCAGATTGAATGAAGAACTCACCCTGCCCGCCAGTTCCGGTGATACCGATTGCGCCACAATGGCGTAGTTCATGGTCGTCGAGGTGCCGAAGAAGCTGAAGCCCATGGCAATCAGGTAAGGCGATACCGGCAAGCCGCTGGCCATCAGCACCTGAAAACCGATAAAGATCACCATACCGGTGCCACAGATCATGATCGGCTGCACACCGAACCTGCGCAGATAATCG
Organism: Pseudomonas sp. ICMP 10191; assembly: GCF_001467335.1. NCBI lineage: Bacteria > Pseudomonadati > Pseudomonadota > Gammaproteobacteria > Pseudomonadales > Pseudomonadaceae > Pseudomonas > Pseudomonas sp. ICMP 10191. The sequence goes on along the minus strand of NZ_LKGW01000001.1, from coordinate 302,730 downwards.
GTGATCGCGCCGAACGTCAGAGACCCCGCCACCATCGCGATAGCTCCGAACAACAGCACATTGGCCATCCCGGAATCGCTCAAGCCCGCCATATCACGTAACCACGGCCCCATCCAAAGAGACAGGACCGACATGTAGATGGCGTGCGCGAACACCGAGTACAGCGCCAGACGCCAGAACGTCCACGACGAGTACAGTTTGCCGACCGCGGCAAACATATCGCTGTATCGCGTGTTTTTGCTTTCGTAGGCTTTGGGGACGCTGAGGTGTATGACCACCGCCACACAAAAGGTCAGCAGCGCCAGAACAAGAAACGCCTCTCGCCAAGTCAACCAGCCCAGCAGCGCATGCAAAGGCGTAGTCGACGCCATCGCGCCCAGCCCGCCAATCGACAGCAGACAGGCGGTACTCAGTGGCAAACGCTCGACCGGCAACCAGATGGCACACGCCTTGATGGCGCTCATCAGCGAACCCGCCACCCCCAGGCCGATCAGACCACGCCCGATCAACAACCCGGTTTCGGTGCTGGAAATACTGAAGATGACCGAACCGGCAACCGCGAACAACAGCATCGGCGCCTGAACGCTGCGTGGCCCATAGCGGTCCAGCATGACGCCGAGCGGAATCTGCGCGGCGGCGAAGGTCAGAAAGTACACGCCGGTCAGCAAACCCAGACTGCTGGCGGGCAAGCTCAGGTCAGTTTGCAGATCGACGTAGATCACCGCATTGACGGTACGAAACAGGTAGGAAACGAAATGCCCCAGCCCGAAGGGGATGAAGATCGTCAGAAACAGCAGGAAGAAGCTGCTTTTGAGGGGGTGTTGCGAACCGTCCAGGGCCGAACTGCTCATCCTTGATACTCCATCGTCCAGAAAATCTGCGCGTGACAGATTCTCATGGCCAGCCACAAAACAAAACGGGCCGAAGCCTGCTTGCGCAGGGATCGGCCCGTTTATCTGCTGCCCCGGTCAGACCGGGCAGCTCAAGCGTTCAACGTTTACTGCGGGAATGCTGGCGGATTGACGTCTGCCATGTCTTCCATCACGCGAACTACCTGATGGCTGTAACCGAATTCGTTGTCGTACCAGACGTACAGCACAACGCGGTTGTCATTGACGATGGTCGCTTCGGCGTCCACCACACCGGCGTGACGCGAGCCGACGAAGTCAGTGGAGACCACTTCCTGCGAGTTCACGAAGTCGATCTGCTTGTGCAGGTCCGAGTGCAGCGCCATGTAGCGCAGGTACTCGTTCATTTCTTCGCGAGTGGTCTGCTTCTCGAGGTTGAGGTTGAGAATGGCCATGGACACGTTCGGCGTCGGAACGCGAATAGCGTTGCCGGTCAGCTTGCCGGCCAGCTCAGGCAATGCCTTGGCAGCAGCAGTAGCGGCACCGGTTTCGGTGATGACCATGTTCAATGCAGCGCTACGGCCACGACGGTCGCCCTTGTGGAAGTTGTCGATCAGGTTCTGGTCGTTGGTGTACGAGTGAACCGTTTCGACGTGACCGTTGGTGATGCCGAACTTGTCGTTGACCGCCTTGAGCACCGGCACGATGGCGTTGGTGGTGCAGGATGCCGCCGAGACGATTTTGTCGTCCGCAGTGATTTCACCGTGGTTGATACCGTGCACGATGTTCTTCAGCTTGCCCTTGCCCGGCGCGGTCAGGACCACGCGGTCGATGCCCGGGCAGGCCAGATGCTGACCCAGACCGTCGGCATCACGCCATACACCGGTGTTGTCCACCAGCAGAGCGTCCTTGATACCGTACTGGGTGTAATCCACCTCGGACGGGTTCTTGGCGTAGATCACCTGAATCAGGTTGCCGTTGGCGGTGAGCGTGCTGTTGGCTTCGTCGATGGTGATGGTGCCATCGAACGGACCGTGAACCGAGTCACGGCGCAGCAGGCTGGCGCGCTTGACCAGATCGTTTTCCGCGCCCTTGCGGACCACGATGGCGCGCAGACGCAGGCCGTCGCCACCACCGGTCTTCTCGATCAGGATCCGCGCCAGCAGGCGGCCGATACGACCGAAACCATACAGCACGACATCGGTGCCCTTGCGTGGGCTGGTGCCCTGCTGACCCACTACACTGGCCAGTTCTTCGCGAACAAACTGCTCTGGCGTGCGGCCATTGCCTTCGGTCTTGAACTTCACGGCCAGTTTGCCCAGGTCCACCGAAGCGGCACCCAGCTTGAGCTCGCTCATCGCCTTGATCAGCGGGAACGTCTCGTGTACGGACAACTCAACCGCATCGGACTGACGATGACGCGCAAAGCGGTGAGCTTTGAGAATCGCGATGACTGAACGGTTGATCAGGCTACGGCCATAGATCGAGCTCACCACATTATTATTGCGGTAGAGCTGACCGATGAGCGGGATCATCGCTTCGGCGAGAGCTTCACGATCAATCCATTCACCAAGACACTGGTCGGGCTTCTGAGTCACGGGAACCTTCCACATGTAGGGGCTGAAAAAAGGGGCTACATTATGACCGCGCCTTTGTTTATGAGCAATGCACGGCTGTCATATCGACGCGCACTACATAATTTTCGCCCGTAAACACTCGGTAATACTCCGGAAAACTGACAGCCACCACCTTCCCCCGTTACAATCGCCGCCCCTGTTGCAACGCCTGGAGCCCGACCTTCCCGTGCCAGTTCTGCGTCTACCGCATCTTTCTGCCGCTGCAGGCAAACAACACTGGGGCAATCTTCCCGGTGCCACACTGAGCCTGGCCATTGCCGAAGCCGCCAGCGCGGCGAAGCGCTTCACCCTGCTCCTGACCGCCGACAGCCAAAGCGCCGAGCGGCTCGAGCAAGAGCTGAAGTTTTTTGCGCCTACGCTGCCGGTTCTGCACTTCCCGGACTGGGAAACCCTGCCCTACGACCTGTTTTCGCCGCACCAGGACATCATTTCCCAGCGCATTGCCAGCCTTTATCGCCTGCCGGAACTGGAGCATGGCGTTTTGGTAGTTCCCATCACCACCGCCCTACACAGACTGGCGCCGACCAAATTCCTGCTCGGCAGCAGCCTGGTACTGGATGTCGGCCAGAAGCTCGACGTGGAAGCCATGCGTACGCGCCTGGAGGCCAGCGGCTACCGGTATGTGGACACGGTCTACGAACACGGCGAGTTCACCGTGCGCGGGGCGCTGATCGATCTGTTCCCGATGGGCAGCAAGCTGCCGTTTCGTATCGACCTGTTCGACGATGAGATCGAAACGCTGCGTACCTTCGACCCGGACACCCAGCGCTCCATCGACAAGGTCGAGTCGGTACGCCTGTTGCCCGCCCGTGAATTCCCGCTGCAGAAAGAGGAAGTCACACGCTTCAAGGCGCGCTTTCGCGAACGCTTCGACGTGGACTTCCGGCGCAGCCCGATTTTCCAGGACTTGAGCAGCGGCATCACGCCTGCCGGCATCGAGTACTACATCCCGTTGTTCTTCGAGGAAACCTCGACGCTGTTCGATTATCTGCCGCAGGACACCCAGGTGTTCTCCCTGCCGGGCATCGAACAGGCTGCCGAGAACTTCTGGAACGACGTGCGCAACCGCTATGAAGAACGCCGCGTCGACCCGGCCCGGCCGCTGCTGCCGCCAGCCGAGTTGTTTCTCCCGGTAGAAGACTGCTTCGCGCGCCTGAAAAACTGGCCGCGCGTGGTCGCCAGCCAGCAGGATGTCGACGCCGGTGCCGGACGCGAGCGCTTCCCGGCGCAGTCCCTGCCGGACCTGTCCATCGAAGCCAAGGCCACTCAACCACTGGCGGCCCTGTCGAATTTTCTGGATGACTTCCCCGGTCGCGTGCTGTTCACCGCGGAGTCCGCCGGGCGCCGGGAAGTGCTGCTGGAACTGCTCGAACGCCTCAAGCTGCGACCCAAGACCGTCGACAGCTGGCTGGATTTCGTCGACGGCAAGGACCGGCTGGCAATCACTATCGCGCCGCTTGACGAAGGCCTGCTGCTGGAACAACCAGCCCTGGCGCTGATCGCAGAAAGCCCGCTGTTCGGCCAGCGCGTCATGCAACGCCGTCGCCGCGAAAAGCGCACCGACGGCGGCAATAACGATGCAGTCATCAAGAACCTCACCGAGCTGCGCGAAGGCGCGCCGGTGGTGCACATCGATCATGGCGTGGGCCGTTATCTCGGGCTCGCGACCCTGGAAGTCGAAAACCAGGTCGCCGAATTCCTGATGCTGGCCTACGCCGAAGACGCCAAGCTGTACGTCCCGGTCGCCAACCTGCACCTGATTGCCCGCTACACCGGCAGCGACGACGAAACCGCGCCGCTGCACCGCCTGGGCTCGGAAACCTGGCAGAAGGCCAAGCGCAAGGCTGCCGAGCAGGTGCGTGACGTGGCGGCCGAGCTGCTGGATATCTACGCGCGTCGCGCAGCCCGCGAAGGTTATGCGTTTGCCGACCCGAAAGCCGATTACGCGACCTTCAGCGCAGGCTTCCCGTTCGAAGAGACACCGGATCAGCAAACCACTATCGATGCCGTGCGCGCCGACATGCTGGCGCCCAAGCCGATGGATCGTCTGGTCTGTGGCGACGTGGGTTTCGGCAAGACCGAAGTGGCCATGCGTGCCGCCTTCATCGCCGTGCATGGCGGGCGTCAGGTGGCCATTCTGGTGCCGACCACCCTGCTCGCCCAGCAGCACTACAACAGTTTCCGCGACCGTTTCGCCGACTGGCCGGTGACCGTCGAGGTGATGAGCCGCTTCAAGTCAGCCAAGGAAGTCAGCGCCGCGGTTGCCGATCTGGCCGAGGGCAAGATCGACATCGTTATCGGGACGCACAAGCTGTTGCAGGATGACGTCAAGATCAAGAACCTCGGTCTGGTGATCATCGACGAAGAACACCGGTTTGGCGTGCGCCAGAAGGAACAGCTCAAGGCGCTGCGCAGCGAGGTCGATATTCTGACCCTGACTGCAACGCCGATCCCGCGCACCCTGAACATGGCCGTGTCGGGCATGCGTGACCTGTCGATCATCGCCACGCCACCGGCGCGCAGGCTGTCGGTACGCACTTTCGTGATGGAGCAGAACAAGCCGACCATCAAGGAAGCCCTGCTGCGCGAGCTGTTGCGCGGCGGCCAGGTCTATTACCTGCACAACGACGTCAAGACCATCGAGAAATGCGCCGCCGATCTGGCCGAACTGGTGCCGGAGGCGCGTATCGGCATCGGCCACGGGCAGATGCGCGAGCGCGAACTCGAACAGGTGATGAGCGACTTCTACCACAAGCGCTTCAATGTACTGATCGCCTCGACCATCATCGAGACCGGCATCGACGTACCGAGCGCCAACACCATCATCATCGAGCGCGCCGACAAGTTCGGTTTGGCCCAGTTGCACCAGTTGCGCGGTCGCGTCGGGCGCAGTCACCACCAGGCCTATGCCTACCTGCTGACCCCGCCACGCAAACAGATCACCCCGGATGCCGAAAAGCGTCTGGAAGCGATTGCCAACACCCAGGACCTGGGCGCGGGCTTCGTGCTCGCCACCAACGACCTGGAGATCCGTGGCGCAGGCGAACTGCTCGGTGACGGCCAGAGCGGCCAGATCCAGGCGGTGGGCTTCACCCTGTACATGGAAATGCTCGAGCGCGCGGTGAAGTCGATTCGCAAGGGCGAGCAGCCCAATCTCGACCAGCCGCTGGGCGGCGGACCGGAAATCAACCTGCGCGTGCCGGCACTGATCCCCGAAGCCTACCTGCCGGATGTGCATACGCGCCTGATTCTCTACAAGCGCATTGCCAACGCCGCCGACGAAGAGGCCCTCAAGGACCTGCAGGTCGAAATGATCGACCGCTTCGGCCTGCTTCCGGAGCCGACCAAGAATCTGGTGCGTATCACGCTGCTCAAACTGCACGCCGAACAGCTGGGCATCCGGAAAATCGACGGTGGCCCGCAAGGTGGCCGTATCGAGTTCGCGGCCGAGACGCCGGTTGACCCACTGACCCTGATCAAGCTGATCCAGAGCCAGCCCAACCGCTATAAGTTCGAAGGTGCCACGCTGTTCAAATTCATGGTTCCCATGGAGCGCCCGGAAGAGCGCTTCAACACGATCGAAGCGCTGCTTGAGCGCCTGACCCCGAAAACTGCTTGAAGGATTCACGCATGCGTCTGTTTCGTTCATTGATCCTGCTGCTGACGCTGATCGCGCCGACCGCGTTCGCCGACGGCCTGTATCAGGTCGAGATTCTGCTGTTTCGCCAGAACGGCGAGCCGGCCTCGACCCGCCAGCTTGTACCGGAAAACTGGGACAAGGGCGCACAGAAGATCGACGCGAACGATGAACGAAGCCCCGCCCTCAATGATCTGGCGAGCAAACTGCAAGGCAGTGGCAACTATGAAGTGCTGATGCAGCGCGCCTGGCAGCAGAGCATCGGCAGCGAACCGGGCAAAGTCGCCATCACCAATGGTGAAGAGCGGCTTGGGCATTTCCCGATCGAAGGTACAGTGAGTCTGGCGATGGCACGCTTCACCGATATTGGTGCACAATTCTGGGTCAACCAGCTGGACCCGCATGGCGTGGTCATCAGCAGTGAACGATTGAAGCAGACTGCCAGGGTAAAGAACGGTGAGCTGACCTATCTGGACAACGGCAACCTCGCGTTGCTGATCAAGGTTTCTCCTCTTTGATCTTTACGTACGCAAGGGACGCCCGGGCGTCCCCTTTCTTTTTGAGCATCGCTGCGGCGTAGGGCTTTTTAAAACTTGTCGTCCATTCTCGAAAAAGTCCTGGCTGCGGCCTGGACAGACCTATTCCACGAGCGAACGCTTGAGCGAGGGCGCGACTACGCCCGGCAAAAACGCATCGTGCTGGAAGACTCCAGCCCGCAGATCATCCGCACCGCCTGTCGGGGCTCGGGCCTGGAAATCTATACCCAGACACTGCTGTTCAAGGACCCCGATCGCTACAAGAATTACCTGACCTGCAAATGCACCTGCCCGGTTCGCAACGATTGCAAACATTGCGTGGCTGCCCTGCTGTTTCTGCAGGACCCGCAAAACCGTCCGTTGCTGCAGGCCGCACTGGCCTCGCACCAGCAAGAGCCGGAAAAGCCCGTCGAGCAAAAACCCAGGCTGCCGGAGCGCCTGATCGATGACCTGCAGCCACGGCCCAGGCTGATTCTGGCCAGCATCGAGTTCAGTGCCTACGAACCGCGCAACGGGCGCATGCAGCGGCACATTCAGCACCGTGCCGCGCTGGCCTTTGCCTACGGCAAGCATTACGCGGTCGGCACCACCAACGTCAGCATTCTGGTCAGTTCGCTGGGCAGCGATCTGGTGAATCAGAAAAGCGACATCATCGAACACACCGACACCGAAACCCTGCGCATCCGTCGTCAGGGCGAACGGGAGCGGCAGTTGCGTCAGGAACTGGCCGACCTGGGCTTCAAGGTCGCCACCCGGCAAAGCAAGGCGTTGCCCGACAGCGCCGGCGACATGTACGAACTGCCCAACGACAAGGCCTGGCTGCACTTTGTCCTTGATGACCTGCCGCGACTGCGCGAGCAAGGCTGGGAAATCGACATTCAGGACGAGTTCGGTTTCGACGTCACGCCGGTGGAAGACTGGTACGCGGTCATCGACGAAGAGAACGAACGCGACTGGTTCGACCTGGAACTGGGCATCATCGTCAACGGCGAGCGCCTGAGCCTGCTGCCGATTCTGATCAACCTGATCCGCAGCCATCCCGAACTGATGAGCCCGTCGGCCGTGGCCAAGCGCGGGGACGAAGAACAATTGTTGGTGCAGCTCAACCACTTCACGCAAAGCGGCGGCAGCCCGGTACAGATCGCCCTGCCCTATGGCCGACTCAAGCCGGTACTGGCGACGCTGGGGGACTTCTACTGGCGTCAGGAGGGCAACAACGCGCTGCGCATGAGTAAAGCCGATGCGGCGCGCCTTACCCAGCTCGAAGACCTGCCGCTGACCTGGCAGGGCGGCGACCGCCTGCGTCACTTTGCCGAACGCCTGATCAACATCAAGGACGCGCCGGTCAGCCTGCCCGATGGCCTGAACGCCACGCTGCGCCCGTATCAGCTGGAAGGCCTGAGCTGGATGCAGTCGCTGCGCGAGCTGGAAGTCGGCGGTGTGCTGGCCGACGACATGGGCCTGGGCAAGACCCTGCAGACCCTCGCTCATCTGCTGATGGAAAAACAGGCCGGACGCCTCGACCGCCCGGCGCTGGCGGTCATGCCGACCAGCCTGATACCCAACTGGCTGGACGAGTCCGAGCACTTCACCCCGGATTTGAAAGTGCTGGCTCTGTACGGCGCCAGTCGCCACCAGGACGCCGGCAATCTTCAGGATTACGACCTGATCCTGACCACCTACGCGCTGTTGCCACGGGACCTGGAACTGCTCGAAAAACAGCCCTTCCACGTGCTGATTCTCGATGAAGCGCAGTACATCAAGAACCCCAACAGCAAGGCCGCCCAGGCCGCACGCAACCTCAACGCCCGCCAGCGTCTGTGCCTGAGCGGCACGCCATTGGAAAACCACCTGGGCGAGCTGTGGTCGCTGTTTCACTTCCTGATGCCCGGTTGGCTGGGCAACAGCAAGGAATTCAACAGCAATTACCGCACGGCGATCGAAAAGCACGGCAACCAGGACCGCTTGCATCACCTCAATGCGCGCATCAAGCCGTTCCTGCTGCGTCGCACCAAGGAACAGGTCGCGACCGAACTGCCACCCAAGACCGAGATCATCCACTGGGTAGACCTCAACGACGCGCAGCGCGATGTGTACGAAACCGTGCGCCTGGCGATGGATAAAAAGGTCAGGGACGAAATCACCCGCAAAGGCGTGGCACGCAGCCAGATCATCATTCTCGAAGCGCTGCTCAAGCTGCGTCAGGTGTGCTGCGACCTGCGTCTGGTCAATCAGGACATGCCGGTCAACAGCAAACAGGGCACCTCAGGCAAGCTCAACAGCCTGATGGAGATGTTCGAAGAACTGCTGGCCGAAGGTCGCAAGATTCTGTTGTTCTCGCAGTTCACTTCGATGCTCAGCCTGATCGAGGAAGAGCTCAAGCAACGCGGTATCGCCTACGCCCTGCTGACCGGGTCGACTCGCGATCGCCGCACACCGATCCATGATTTCCAGAGTGGCAAGCTGCCGATCTTCCTGATCAGCCTCAAAGCAGGCGGCACCGGCCTCAACCTGACCGCCGCCGATACGGTGATCCACTACGACCCGTGGTGGAACCCGGCAGCGGAAAATCAGGCGACCGACCGCGCGTACCGTATCGGCCAGGACAAGCCGGTGTTCGTCTACAAGATGATCGCGCGCGGCACCGTGGAAGAGAAAATCCAGCGCCTGCAACGGGAAAAATCAGCGCTGGCCTCGGGTGTGCTTGACGGTCGCACCAGCGGCGACTGGAAATTGCGCGACGAAGATTTGCAGGCACTGTTCGCCCCGCTTCCCGCAGCCCCGAAGAAAACCCGCAAGTAAACCCGTCCGGCGCTTATTCGACAGCAACCTGCTGGAGAATTTGCGCCGTGGACAGGACCGTGGCGTATTCACCGTGCAGGTTGGCCAGCGACATTGCATGCACGTCCTCGGCACTGCGCGGCGTGCCGAAGAAGTCCTGTTGATCGAAGGTAAAGCAGGCATCGTGCGCGACCAGCACATCAAACCCCAGATTGCCGCCACTGCGCGCGGTGGACTCGACCGAATTGTTGGTGATCACGCCGACAATCACCACCTGCCCAATCCCGTCCGAACGTAACCACATCTCCAGAAACGATCCGCAAAACGCATCAGGCACCTGCTTACTCAATTCCCGCTCATCGGCGTGCGGCAAGAACGCTGGCTGGTACTCGACCCCCGACTGCTCCGGCCAGAACACTGATTGCGGCGACGTCGAGAAATGCCGGACGTGGATCACCGGACGCCCGGATTGTCGCCAGGCACCCAGCAGCGCGCCGATATTCGCCTCGGCCTGCGGATTGTTACGCCGCCCCAGCTTGGGGTGATTGATGCCCTGCTGCATGTCGATCAGGATCAGCGCGCTGTTGTCTTGGATACCCATGATGAATCAGTCCGAACTTTTGGTTCAGCAAGACTATCGCAATCAAGGTCTATTCTGGTCGCAATCGTCGATAGGCTCCGGCCTGTCCGAGACCTGCCCCCAAGGAGAACATCATGATCGAACACCTTAAACTCGCCGGCAAAGTAGCGCTCGTGCAGGGCGGCTCACGCGGTATCGGCGCGGCCATCGTCCAGCGCCTGGCCAAAGAAGGCGCCGCCGTGGCGTTTACCTACGTCAGCTCCGAGGTCAACGCTCTGGAGATTCAGGACAGCATCGTCGCCAACGGCGGCCGGGCCCTGGCCATTCGCGCCGACAGCGCCGACGAAAAAGCCATCCGCCAGGCCGTACAGACCACTGCCGAGACCCTTGGCAGGCTGGATATTCTGGTCAACAACGCCGGCATTCTGGCCATTGCGCCGCTCAATGAATTCAGCATGCAGGACTTCGACAAAACTCTGGCCATCAACGTGCGCAGCGTGTTCATCGCCAGCCAGGAAGCCGCTCGGCACATGGAAGAAGGCGGCCGCATCATCAACATCGGCAGCACCAACGCCGATCGCATGCCCTTTGCGGGCGGTGCCACGTACGCCATGAGCAAGTCGGCGCTGATCGGCCTGACCAAAGGCATGGCCCGCGACCTCGGCCCGCAGGGTATCACCGTCAACAACGTCCAGCCCGGCCCGGTGGACACCGACATGAACCCGGCGCAGGGCGAATTCGCCGAAACCCTGAAAGCACTGATGGCCCTGCCCCGCTACGGCACAAGCGAAGAAATCGCCAGCTTCGTTGCCTACCTGGCAGGCCCGGAAGCCGGCTACATAACCGGTGCCAGCCTGACCATCGATGGCGGCTTTAGCGCCTGAAGCCTCCACCACATGCGGCCCTTTGCCCAAGGGCCGCATCCGCTACAAAGGCTTTTTACTGGCGAATCGTCGTTTATTTGCTTAAGCGCATGAAAAATCTGAAAAAAAGTTTTGCGTTAGGAAAAGGTTTCGACTACATTAGCGCGCCTCGACAGACACAACGTTGTCGTCGAGATACGGTGAGGTGTCCGAGTGGCTTAAGGAGCACGCCTGGAAAGTGTGTATACAAGAAATTGTATCGAGGGTTCGAATCCCTCCTTCACCGCCATATTCAAGCTGAAGGCCCCGTAATACGGGGCCTTTTTGTTTCTGTAAGTTTTAACCCACCACTCTACCCACCACCCGCATTACTGCGCGCCGTCGTGCATCGCGCCTCGACCGGCTACAGCCTGTTTCTGTTTCATCCGCTCAATCACTAGGTCAGCCAGCTGGCGTTCATTCATGCCTGGCGCGCCCTGCACCGTGATGGTCGGGTTCCAGTTGTTGGTGATAGTCTGGCTACTGCCCCGGCTTGTGGCCATAGGCGGCATGCTTGGCAGAATGGTCAGGGGGATTAGTGCGTTATCGTTAGCGGCTGGCGCCTTAACCCCTGCGTTTGCGAATGTGGCACCCACATTGACGACAGGCGGACTAGCGGCCTGATTGTCATTCGCGGCAGCCGCAACGACACCAGCCTTACCAATGGCTGCGCCAACAGTTTCCACGGTACGGCCTGGCTTACCAGCCTCGCCGTCCTTGCCGTCTTCACCTAGCCCGATAGCACTTTTTGCTTTCTCCCAGCCAGCAGCAACCTTATCTATCGCGCCGCCGACCTTCTCCATGATTGCGCCAGCATTCTCGCCAACCCATGTGATGCCTTTGATCAGCAATTGAAGTGGGGTAAGCGCCAGGTTGATGGCACCGCCTACCAGTCTGCCGAAGGTCAGGCCGCTGTCAGTGGACTTGGCAAGCGCTTCACTCGAGTATTTCACCGGCTCAAGGAGCTTGGTGAAATACTGCCACACCTCGCTAACAGCAGTTCCAACAGCATCGAACACCGGCTTTAGCACGCCCAAACCATTGTAAAGATTGGTGACCGCATTGATTACCGGCGCCATGCCCTGGACAACGCCAGTGCCGAAGCCGTCGAAAAATGATTTCACCAGGTCCCAATTGCGATAGACCATCAAGCCACCGACCGCGATTGCCGTGATGATGGCGCCAATGCCGGTGGACACGAACGCTACGCCAACCATGCGGATGCCAGCCGCCACCATCGGCAGCGCCCGCGTGGCCATGCCCACTAGACCGCCATTGGCCACCAGCGTGGCAGCGCCCAGCAACCTGGTGGAAGCTGCGGTAAGCGCAAGCCTGCCCTGTACGCCAGCCAGAGCGCCCGCAACTGACAGAGCCGCACCCTTCATGTAGGTGAAGGCCAAGGCGCCACCCAGCGTGGCCAGGCGCAGACCTGTGACGGCAAGCGTCGTTCCGATGATGACCCGCGTCAGGGTAGGATGCTCTCGCGAAAAGTCCGCTACGCTTTCCGAGCCCTTGGCAAAGGCGCCCATCAGTAGGTTGACGGTCGGCAGCAGCGTAGAGCCGATGTTGACCGACACTTTCGTGACGGAGTTGGTCAGCGTTTTAAACTGCGCCGTCGTGGTGTCCATTGTCGCTTGGAATTCACGCGACATGCTGCCGATAGCCTTCGGATCGAGGGCCAGACCAATCTGTTTGCGGTACTCAGCGACGTTGCCGACCAGCTTGGCCAGTGTATCCTGGTGCTCGAGCCCGACCAGCTCGACCAGCACACCGGCCCTCTTCTGCTCTGGCAGCTTGGCGACCTGATCGATGATCTTCAGCAGCGTGCCTTCGGCGTTTTTCGCCATACCGGCTTGGACGGCAGCAGTGCTCAGGTCGATTTCAGCCATGGCAGCTTTGAACTTTTTGGTGCCCTTGTCGGCTGCCGCGAACTTGGCAAACATAGCGTTCACTGCGGTGCCAGCCGTCTCGGTCGTTTCGCCCAGCGTCAGCAACGTTGACCCGAGCGCTGCCATAGAGTTGCCGGTGATCTTCACCGACGACGCAGACCCACCTACGCGGGTCAGGAAGTTGATAATGTCACCACCCTTGGACTGCGCGTTGTCGTCCAGGTAGTTGATCGAGTCGGCCAAGCCGTTGATGTTGCTGATCGGGATTTTGTAGAGCCCGGCGATTTTGCCCATGTCTTCGGCAAGCTGGCCTGCGGGGAGCTCGAACGCTGAAGACATCATGGCGGCGTTGCGTGTAAAGCCCAGCAGTTCCTTTCTAGCGATGCCCATGCGAGCGCCAGCGGCCACCATTTCGGCAATCTCGTTGGTAGCAATAGGTATTTCGCTACCCAGCTGCTGGATAGCCGCGCCCATTTCGTAATAGGTTTTAGTCAGCTTGCCGCTAGAGTCGCGAGCGCCTTCGACCTGCTTTGCAACGCCAAGCATTGCCGTCTCGAACTGAGCGGCCTGGACGATTGGCGTGATAGTGATAGCGCCGACTGCGGCAGTCTCGAATATCTTGCCCATGATTTCAGCGCGTTCAGCGCTGTTCGCGGTCTGAGCGTTCTGGATGGCGTTCAGGTTTTCGTGGGCTGTCCGCAGGCGGTCAACCTGGCTGGTCAGGCCGACATAGCGAGCGCGAAGCCCATCCACGTTCTTACCCATCTTGCCGAACGTCTGGATGGCGTTGGTCACCGTCCGCTGTTCAGCCTCAAGGCGCTTAAGGGCGCTGCCGACTTCGCCGACCTTGCCCTTAACATTGTTGAACGCAGAGCCAAGGCTGCTGGCAATTGAGCCACCAATGGTTATTACCGCGTTTAATTTTTTACTCGCCATTAGCGAATACCTCGATGATCATGTCCATAGGGAAATCCCTTTTGATGAAATCGTTTCAAACTTAGGAGTTTCAATTTTAATTCCAGCAGGAAAAATAACCCCCTGGTCAGCAAGATTTGGATTCGCTGCAAGTAGACGTTCCACGGTTCTGTTTTGGTCTGTTCCGTATATCTTCCAGGCTATGTAATCAATCGTGTCGCCTTGATTGGTTACATAGCCTTCTATTACTTGCGTTTCGTACCGTATTGCATCGGTCATACAGAAGTCATCCGGTCAATCTCAGCCTGTACAGCCGCAGCCATTTGAGGTTCGCAAGCTGCACGCAGAGAGGCAGCCGCCAGGTGCAGCGACTGACGACGGCGCTTGTCGGCGTCATTGAACTGAAGCGAGGGCGGGCCAAGCAGGAGCTGGACGCAATCATTCCAGCAGGCCACGTCGTCAGCCATCGAATTGCGAGCCTTGCGCGGCATGGGTTATTGGCCCTCAGCCATTGCGCCTTGGAGCAAGCGCTCCAGGGCATTGCGGCGCTTGACGGCATTGGCATCGCGAGCGGCTGAAGCTGCCACGATGTCACGCAATGCGGTGCGGTTCTCGATCAGCTGGGCAGCCTCATCGGCCAGGCGCTCTGCGCGAGTACGTGGCTTAGTATGAGTTGCCAGGATCGCGAGATTAATCCGTTGTTCCTCGCCTGGTGCCAATTCCAGGTTTTCACCGGCTGACAGGTTGTAATCTTCAAGCAAAATGGTGAATTCAGTTCCAGCGGCAACCATCTTGGCGGCAACCATGATGGGTTTAAGGGCCACTACCTTGACCGGCATTACTGCAATTGATTTGCTAATGGTTTGCATATTTGGAAATACCTATTGGTTTGTATTAGCGAGCGTCGAACGGGACTACTCTCAGCCCTCGCCGCTTTAATTCACGACGAAAGCGAGCACCAGGAGACATCGGGCGCCCGATCTTCTTCAACTTGCGAGGCTCAGCGGTGCTGGTTAATGCGATATGAGCCAGCAACTGTTGGCAGATGTTTTTGATATCTACGCCTGCAGCTTCAAGCTCAGTCAGCACTTCCACCGCACTACTTTTCATCAACGCCATTTTATTTAGCTCTCTTGATTTCGCACATTGCTGCGCGGATAACAGTTTGACTCATACTTACAGCAATACCTGTATCAACGTTTAAACGAGCTTGCTCTTTCTTAAAAACCTCGTACTGCTCAGGCGTGACTAATAAAGTTACTGGTTTTGTTGTCTGCTTCATATTTACCACCTACTAACCCAACTGGTACGGCGCGATGCTTGCCGAAAGTGTTTTTTTACATTCGATATCAGGAAGCGTGTCGCGATATCTACTTGGTCTACGGTCAGCGAGGGCCACAGTTTCTTCACAGCGGCGGACGTTGATTCAGGACTGCCGATAAAACCGGTCAAACCTTCCATCTGGACGATGGCCCGCTGCTCGCCGTGGCGAATGTGGATGGTTGCGTTGACTAGGATCGACACCACGCTGGTCGGAAGTACCGCCGATTCCTCGGCGGCCTCCATTCGGGACTTCAGGTGCACAATTAGGCTGCCTTCCAGAACGCAGACAGATCAGGCACCAGGGCTTCCATGTTGACGAAGCAGGTAATCTGACAGCCGCCATTCAGGGTGCGCAAGGCGGTCAATCGCAGGTCGTCACCGATAGCGATGGCGGCGCGGCTGAAGGCGCCAAGCACTGTGCCAGTGGCCTGGCTGGTCAGCTCGGCCCTCACACCGTCAACGCGCAGGATGCCGTCAGTACCAACAACGGCGCCGGTTGCGCTAGTGCCTGCGATGGCGCGCAGCTCGTCGAAGCGCAGGCCGGAACTGGCGACACCGGACAGAGAGAACGAATTCAGGGTGCCGGTGTTCAGGACTGCCAACAACAGGCGGTCAGCCTCGTTGGCCATGCCCATGCCGATGGAGGTCCAGATGGCATCGGTCGTCACGTCTTCGGACAGGTCTTTCAGCTGGCGACGGGTAAGGTCGAAGCGGACACCAACGGCAGGCACGTCTTTGGCCAGCTCGGTGCGGCTCAAAGGGATTTCGCTTGCTGCCAGGTCTGCGCCGTCTGCGACCGCTTCGAACTTGCCAGCCTCAACTACGACGAACGCGGCAGGGTGCTCGACGTTGACGCCAGGGCCGGTAGTGGCTTGCTCAGGGCCTGGCACGATGATGATGCGGGCACCGGCCTGTGCCACCAGGCTGTTGTTCAGCAGAGTTACGGAAAGGTCATTCTGTTTGCCAACTGCGGTGCCAGCAGGCAGGAAGCTGCGCGAGCCAACGCCGTGATAATCGTTCGCTGGCAGGGTTTCCAGTCGGCCAGTGATGCCCTGGCTGCGCAGCTCTTTGGCGCTGACAGTGCGAACCCCATCCTTTACCGGAAGGTTTTCGCCAAGGGTCACATAGCGAACTGCGGCAGGCGGAACAGCGCGGAACTGCGCAACGTCGCCGTTGCCGTCGAGGGTTGCAACGCCGCCTTGGTGGTTCATTGCGGCGCGGATCATGTCTTGAAGTAAGCGCATATTGAATCATTCTCGATAGATGGATTAGGTCTTACGATTAGATTCTCAGCGAAGCTAGGAGCGCGTTCCACTTGGGGTTTTTCCAAGCGAGGGGTTTAGATTTGTCTTGAAAAACGTACCTCCATACATGAATACCATTCATGCCAAAGCCAATAAACATGAATTTTATAATTAATAAATTGGATTCGGTAGATCACGCAGATATGGGATTACGCGGAGGCAATGTCCCCGCATGGCCTAGGGCGCGAGGGAGGACCCGGAACCGACCGACCCCGCACCAACTCGGTGCGCCATCCGGATTCAGTGTGGCAAGCAGCGCTGACCACCAGACGACACGCTCAGCAACAGGCGCGGTGACACTGACGAAGCAGGGATCAGTGTTCCTCCTGTTCCTCCTGTTCCTCCTGTTCCTGCGAAAGGCGCAATCCCAACACTTACCCAAACATGCACTGTTGATCTTTTACCTATTTCTAGAGGAACAAGGGGGAACAGGGGAACAAGTCAACCAAATCAGCGAGTTAGCATGTTCCCCTCAATACCTGTGTTCCCCTCATTAGGAGGAACGAATGCTAACCAGTCGAAAAAAACCCCGGCAAGTGCCAGGGCGAAGGGTTCGAGGCCAATCGGAGTTTGGGCAGGCCGCTATCGCTCCCTGAAAGGCAGGATGGTAGCCGGTCCAATGTCGGTGATTGAGTGAACCGCTTGGCATCCAGGCTCCAGCGTCTCAACAAATATTCGCAGGTCTTCAGCTGCTGCGGCTTCGGCCTCGGCATAAGTTGCGTGAATCTGGCGCATTGCGAGGACAACACAGATTTCGTCGCTGGTCAGGGTGTGAATGTGAACTTGATAACCCATGTCGGTAGTCTCTTAGAATGGCGCGTCGGTGCGTGGACGTGGGCGAGCTGACTTACGTTCGAAGCCCCATACCGCAACTGGATTGCTAGGGAAACGCATTTTCTTGCGCACGAACCCGATAGCCTTTAGCGCCTTGCCAGCTCGTGCCTGGTCTGCTTGCGTCATGCGTGAGAATTCAAAGCCCAGCCCTTCCAACACTTCGCTGGTGGTGACCCTCGCCTGGCTGCCGAACTTCTCTTCTATCCTGGCTTCCCAGACGTCCGTTTCGCGACGGTCTTCGGTCTGCGCGTCGGCTTCCTCGGTCGGGACTTCCCACCAGGTAGCGCCTTCCAGAACCTGGTTCACCGCTTCGGCAAGCAATTGTTCACGGCTTGCGCGTAACCAATTCAGGTCGATGCGCTCGATGGAGATTGGCCAGAAACGGCGCGCCCCAGTGCTGTCGCGCAGGTATTCGTGTTCGTTGGTAGTACCAGCGAAGACGACACGACGCGGCAAATCAATTGCACGCTTTGCATAAGGCAGGCGGCAACGATCTTGGCTTGAGCTTAGTATCTGTTTGATCCTTGTCACGTCAGCTTTGCGCATGGCGTTCAGCTCGCCAATTTCGACTAGCCATTTGCCCTGGATCACCACAAAAAAGTCCTTTGTCTCCAGGCTTTCCGTCAGCTCGGCGTAATACTCGCCGCCCAGCACTGAAAGCATAGTGGACTTGTTTGAACCTTGCGGACCTTCGAACACTGGCATAGTGTCCACCTTGCTGCCTGGCATCAGGCCGCGTGCCACCAGCGAACGCAGGAAGTTCGCTCCGACAGCGTCATGGTACGGGTCACGGCTCGCGCCCACCGCGTTTACCAGCCAGCCGTTCAGGCGGGGTACGCCATCCCAGATCAGACTACGCAGCCAGTCGGCCAGCTCGTCGCGTTGGTCATGCTGTGCCACTGATATGGCGGCTTTCTCTATCGTCTCGTCACCGAACTTCACCAATCCGAAGTCGCGCTGGAAAATCTCGGTCAGCTGAAGGCGGTCAGAGTCCACCCATTTGCGCGGACGGTCACAGTCCCAGGTCGTCATGATTTCCTGGTGAAACGTGTCGTACCAGATTTTTCTGGCGAACATTGGATGATCGCGAAGGACTGCGCAGGCGTTCGCCAGGTTGGCGTATGGCTCTTGACGCATATTGCAGTCCACGTAAACGCCGACTTGCGCGAGCATTTGAACAACTTCAATGTTATTGGCGGGCTTGCGAAGCTGATGCGCGAGCGCATCTTTACGCGTTTGCGCCTCGACCAGACGTAGCATGTCCGTATCGGACAGTTGTTCGCCGCGATCAATAAGGCTTTCGCCAATCGTTGCAATTAGCGCCTCTTTTGCAAACTCTGCCTCGGCTGCCTGGCGCCTATGTTGCGCTCTTACTTCTGGGCTCAGGCTACCGGTGAAAAGGTCCCGCATTTTTAGGCCAGCCGCGCTAACTACATCTTTGGTTTCGCAACCCGCACGGCAGTACAGCAACACGTCGCCGTTTTCAGCTTCCGTTATGCCCAGGCTAGGGCTCTTATCAGTGTGCGCGGGACAGCAAGCGCTCCAACGGCCCTTTCCTGATGGCTTGCACTTGTCCAAACGGGACAGGACGACGTCTATCGGGCGCAAACTCATAGAGCACCCTGCTGGCGAAGGGTGATGAGACAATCGAGCCACAGGCGTTCGGCATCCAGGCGGGTAATAGACCAAGGCCGATCAGCAGGAGCCATGCGCGCCAGGTCGGCAATGATGGCTTGTACGCGGTTGTCGTTGGGGTCGGCCAGCAGGATAGCTTCAATAGCCCAGTAGGCGTGCTGAAAGCGAAGTGCGTCCAAGCGTGAAGGTTCGAGAGGTAGGCGGCGCGGGCGTGACGCCTTTATCAACTCGGCCAGAACCTTATAGATGCGAAGGAATCGAGCCGTTTTATAGGGATTACGGGTCGTCCGTATCCCTCCGGCACTAGGCCAGATGCGAAGATTTTCCATCGCTACTCCCCCGAAAACACGGGGCGTGACACCATCCAAGCCTTAACTTCAGACTCAAGCCACGCAACCCGACGAGGCCCGATATATCGGCACGGGGGAAAAATGCCATCGCGCTGCCAGCGCCACAGAGTAATGCGGCTTATGCTCAGTGTGGAGCAAACGGTTTTGGTGCTCAGAAATTTGTCATGCTCTTGCATGTTGGTTGCCCTAATAGGGCCGACGCATTGCGTAGCAATTGAGAGTGAGCTACGATTACCAGGCGTGACCTACGCACTGATTTGCTTCGGCTTGTCAGTCTTGGGGGCAAATGTCTCGTAAACATTTCGCCCCCTCATTTTTGCCAAGCCCATTCATTATGCTGGTCTTGTTGTTTCACAATATAATAGGAAGTTTTTAGCCGCAACCTCCTGTTTTTTATAGAATTACCTATAGTGAAACAGCGTTATGGCGAGTGAATTCAAGGTATAGCACAGCGCCAAACTTACCGATGAACGGTATTAAGTCCGACACAGTAGTCTGCCCACTCCTGCATCAGCTCCTTCCTTTTTGCCAACAGATCACCCCTACGATATGCGGCCTCCACAGCATTGCCAACGGTATGTGCTAGGGCCATTTCCGCTACCATATTGGGAAAGCTAGTCTCTTCAGCCGCCCAATCCCGGAAGGTTGAACGGAACCCATGGACGGTCAAGTCAACACACTTCATTCGACGCAACAGCATTGCCATTGCCATCTGCGAAAGCGGTCTGCCAGGGCGGGTTCCTGGAAACACATACGGGGAGCCTAAAAGTTGAGGTGTTGACCGCAGGATGGCCACCGCATTAGCGGATAGAGGGACCTTATGTTCACGTCTCGCTTTCATCCTTGCTGCGGGGATCGTCCAAACGGCAGCGTCTAAGTCAAACTCAGTCCAGGTGGCTTGCAGAACTTCACTGGTACGACACGCTGTCAATATGACCAGTAATAGTGCTCGCGCAGAGAGTCCGGCTTGCTGATTAAGCTGAAAAATGAATTCCGGGATTTCTGCATATGGTAGGGCCGCATGATGCTTCACCCTTTTTAGGCTATTACGTTTAGGTAAGAGCGTTTCGAGATGCCCTTTCCATAACGCCGGGTTTTCTCCCTCAAATAACCGTCGGGCCTTCGCTGATGAAATTATCGCTTCTAAACGGTTGCGCACCCTGCTCGCGGTCTCGTTTTTAACTGACCAGATAGGACTTAGAATTTTAAGTAAATCATCGGTATTAACGGCGGATATAGGCTTTTCACCAATAACTGGAAACGCGTAGGTGGTAAGCGTGTTTTCCCATTGTTGGGCATGTTTGACGTTCGACCATCCAGCTCGGTGTGTTTGGATGTAGTCCAGTGCATAGGCCTTGAAGGTAACGACCTTCTCAGATTGAGCGCGTCCATCCGCCAACGCTTGATCGCGAGCTGTGATCGGATCGATTCGTTTCGCTACTAGGCGTCGTGCATCCTCTGACGCCTCTTTGGCTGCAAGCATCGAAACGTCAGGGTAGGTTCCCAATCCCATTTCGCGACGCCTGCCACCCAGTTGGAACCTAAAAATCCAACTGGTGCTGCCGCTTTTGCTCACTTGCAGATAAAGGCCGTCGTTGACTCGATGCGTTCCAGCAGAGGCTTCAGAAATCATTTTCTTCAGCGCCCTATCGGACCCGATATTACCCTTGCCAGCCATACCCACCACCTTACCCACCATTAGGTTGTGCCACAGCATAAATCTAATTGAAGCGTAGTGAAACAGATATAACAGGATAAGCCCGCAGATTAAGGCCTCCAGTATGATTTATAGTGATGTGGGATTAGGCAATGAATCAGCTGTTAGGCGGACTCCTTCACCGCCATATTTGAAACACACAAACCCCTGAATTCTTCAACGAATTCAGGGGTTTTGTGGTTTCCGGGGTCTGAAAAAATGGTCGTGGGATCGATTGCTTAGCAGCAGGCCTCACACGCGCCCCCCTTTCTCCGATCCGGAACGGCCACCCAAACGCCCTGCAGGCGTTTTGATAGCGCACGCTCACATCAAAAAATAAAGATTGAATCCTCACAGAAAATGTTATTTAAATAACATAAATAAAGCCGTCGAGGCTTCCATCGGCGCTGGTGAGGTCAAAATAACAATGAGCAAGATTGCAGTCATCGGCAGCAACATGGTCGACCTGATTACTTACATCGAACGCATGCCCGCCCAGGGCGAAACGCTCGAAGCACCGCGCTTTGCCATGGGCTGCGGCGGCAAGGGCGCCAATCAGGCCGTTGCCGCAGCGCTGCTGGGTGCCGACGTGCTGATGCTCAGCAAGGTCGGCGACGATGCTTTCGCCGATACCACTTTGGCCAACTTTCAGCGACTGGGTATTGATACGCGCTTCGTTGAACGGGTGCCCGGCGTGTCGAGCGGCGTGGCGCCGATCTTCGTCCAGGAGAACTCCCATAACAGCATCCTCATCGTCAAAGGTGCCAATGCCCACCTGAGCCCGGCCGATATCGACCGGGCCGAGGCGCATCTGCGCGATTGCGCTTTGATTGTGCTGCAACTGGAAGTCGAGCTGGCGACCGTTTACCACGCCATCGCCTTCGCTCACCGGCATGCCATCCCGGTGCTGCTCAACCCCGCCCCGGCCTTGGCCGGCCTGAGCCGCGAGCACTTGGCGCAGCTGGATTTCCTGATCCCCAACGAAAGCGAGCTGGCACTGATCAGCGGCCAGCCGGTGACGTGCGCCGAAGAGGCGGCTCAGGCGGCACGGCAATTGGTCACGCTGGGTGTACGCCACGTCATCGTCACACTGGGCGAACAAGGGGCGCTGTACGTCGGTACCGAAGGCGAGTGGCAGGTGCCAGGGGTCAAGGTGCAGGCGCGTGACACCACGGGTGCAGGTGACGCCTTCATTGGCTGCTTCGCCCGGCACTGGAGCCAGGACGGCAATATTCGCCAGGCCATGCACCAGGCGGTGGCCTACTCGGCCTGCTCGGTCACCGGCCTCGGCACGCAATCTTCTTACCCCGATGCGCCGACGTTTGCGCGCTTCCTCGATGCATCGGCCAACTGACACTCACCAGCATCTCGCGGAGAACAATAATGAATAAGCCTGCGCTGCAACAAACCCCGGACGGGTTCTACCTGAACCGTACGCCGTGGTTCGCCTTCCTCCTGCTCTGCAGCATCTTCGCCCTGTGGGCGGCGGCCGCGAGCATGAACGACGTGCTGATCGCGCACTTCAAGAAGGCCTTCCAGCTCAGCGACTTCCAGACCGCTTTCGTCCAGTCGGCGTTCTACCTGGGCTACTTTTTCGTCGCCATTCCGGCGGCACTGGTGGTGCGCCGCTTCAGCTACAAGACCACCATCCTCATCGGCCTGATGCTGTACCTGTTCGGCTGCGCCCTGTTCTTTCCAGCGGCGTCGACCGCCAAGTACGGCATGTTCCTGATGGCACTGTTCGTCATCGCCGCCGGCCTGTCGTTTCTCGAGACCGCGTGCAACACCTATTCGACACTGATGGGGCCGCGGGAAACCGGCACACGGCGCCTGAACATCTCGCAGACCTTCCACCCGTTTGGCGCCATGACCGGGGTGTACGTCGGCAGCTTCGTGATGTTCAAGGACACCGACGCCACCAGCGAACAGTTGGCCCAGATGAGCGCCAGCGAGGCAGCAGCGCAGCAATTGCAAATGATCCAGTCGACCCTGCTGCCGTACAAATGGATGATCGCGGTACTCATATTGATGTTCATCCTGATCGCCATCACCCGCTTCCCCGCGTGCAAGGGCAACGGCACCGTCAGCGAATCGCGTTCGAGCATCGGCCAGAGCCTCGGCCGCCTGCGTCGCAATCCGCGCTTCTGCTTCGGTGTACTGGCGCAGTTCCTCTACGTGGGCGCGCAGGTCGGGGTGTGGAGCTTTACTATTCGCCTGGCCATGCAAATGGGCGGCATGAACGAGCGCAGTGCCTCGTGGTTCCTGCTGACCACCTTTGCCGCCTATTTTATCGGCAAGATGATTGCCAACCTGCTGATGCGCAAAATGCACCCGGCCAAAGTCCTCGCGGTGTATGGCGTGCTGTGCATAGTGCTGCTGGCCTACACCATTCTGGTGCCGAACATCACCGCGGTGTATGCCGCCGTGGGGGTCAGTGTGTTTCTCGGGCCTTGCTGGCCGACCATCTATGGTCTGACCATTGACGGGCTCGGCGAGGACACCGGTGTCGGCGGCTCGTTGCTGGTGATGAGCATCGTTGGCGGTGGCGTGATGCCGATTTTCCAAGGCCTGCTCAGCGACGCCAATGGCGGCAACATGCAGATTGCCTATAGCGTGCCGCTGCTGTGCTTCGTGGCCATCGTGATGTACGCAATGTACTGCATGCGTCAGCCGCAACCGGTGCTGGGTGGCTCGGCCACGGCGGTGGTGCAATGAGTAGCGAAGCGTTGCGCCTGCCGCTCTACCCTCAGCTCTGGGACCAGACCAGCCGGCTGCTGCTCAAATCCGAGAATTTCAGCGTGCGTGCCTGGACCTACCCCAGCGGGGTCAAGGCGCTGTCACTGGAAAACAGCCGCGGCAAGCTGGTGATCCTGCCCTGGCAGGGGCAAATGATCTGGTCGGCCGAATTCGACGGCGTTGATTTGACCATGCTCAATATGTTCACCCAGCCGCGGCCCAGTGCCAGCGTGATCGGCACCTACGGCTGTTTCATGTTTCACAGCGGCCTGCTGCGCAACGGTTGCCCGGGGCCCGAGGATGATCATGCGCTGCACGGCGAAATGCCCTGCGCGCCGATGGACGATGCTTGGCTGCAGGCAGGTGAAGACGAGCACGGCGCTTATCTGCGCCTCGGCGGCACCTGCGAATACGTGCAGGGCTTCGGCGACCATTACCGGGCCAGTCCGAGCGTGACCCTGCGCCCGGCCAGCGGGCTGTTCGAGATCGGCATGCAGGTGGTCAATATGGCCGGCAAGCCCATGGACCTGATGTACATGGCGCACATGAACTACGCCTACGTCGACGGCGCCCGCCTCACCCAGCCCTTGGGCTGCGAGCGCACACGGGTGCGTGCCAGCGTGCCGGCCCATGTGCGGCCGACGCCGACCTGGAGCGCCTATATAGCAGAACTGAGCGAGGACCCGACCCGCCTCAAGGTGCTCGACTCGCCCGCGCTGTATGACCCGGAAATCGTCTGCTTCTTCGACGACGTGCGCAGCGACGCTCAGGGGCAGGCGCACTTCTTCCTTGATCATCCCGACGGCGCGGCGTTCTACACCCGCTACAGCCCCCGGCAATTTGAACATGCCGCGCGCTGGATCCTGCATAACACCGATCAGCAGGTGGCGGCCTTCATCTTGCCGGCCACCTGTGAACCGGAGGGCTACCGCGCCGAACTCGCCAAAGGCAACGTGCGCAGCCTCGCGCCCGGTGCCAGCGCCGAGTTCAGCTTGACCACCGGTTACCTGAACGCAGCCGAACGCCGGGCGCTGCAACCGTGATGCCTCTAGATTACAAGCTGCGCCCCGCTCGCCTCGATGGCCTCGCGGTAGCTACGCGGGATTTTCTTATCGCTGACCACGCAATGGAAATCGCTCAAGGCACCGAAGTGCGCAGTGCGTACGGCGTCGAATTTGGAATGATCAGCCAGCAGCAGGCTTTGCCGGGCCTGGCGCATGACCTTCTGCTTGACCTCCACTTCGTGGAAGTTGAAGCAGGTGACACCGCAGTCCAGGCTGACCCCGGCCGCCGAGACAAAGGCCCAGGTCAGGCGCACGCCATCGAGGATGCTGGTTTCGGCGTGGCTCTCGAACACCTGGTTCTTGCGGTGGAACATGCCGCCGCACAGGACGATGCTGCAGTTGGGTTTCTGTTGCAGCTTGAGCAGCACGTTGAGCGAGTTGCACACCGCGGTGAACTCCAGCTCGTCGGGGATGAAATCGACCACGAAGGGGATCGTCGTGCCACAGTCGAAAAACACCGTGTCGCCGGGCCGGATGAAGGTGGCGGCCAGCTTGCCGATGCGGCGCTTCTCCTCGACATGACGGGTGTCCTGCTCGCTGACCCGGTAATCCCCCGGTTCAGGATCATCATGGGCGCGGGTGATGTAGCCGCCCAGCAGCCGTAACTGCTCGGGGTGCCGGCTGAGGTCACGGCGCAAGGTCATTTCGGACACATCGAGCAGCGCCGCCATCTCCCGCAGATGGATGGCTTTCTGATCTTGCAGGGCCTGTTGAATCTGTTTGATGCGGTCGTTTTTCTTGACGTCCATGGGCATCCCGGCAATCCGTTGGAGGTGTCGCTAGAGTAACACCAAGTGTTAATTTTTTAACTTATGGGTATCCACCCAAGTGTTTTTACTGATGACAGGAATCCCTTGATGAATTCACTCGAACCCGCTGCACTGGCCCAGGCCATCGATCACACCTTGTTGGCGGCGGATGCCAGCCGAGAGCAGATTGCCACACTTTGCGCCGAAGCCCGGGAGCACGGTTTCTACTCGGTGTGCGTGAACTCCGGCCAGGTGCCTTTTGCCGCTCGACAACTGGCGGGCTCTGCCGTGAAGGTCTGTGCGGTGGTGGGCTTTCCGCTGGGCGCAGGGCTGAGTGCAAGCAAGGCGTCGGAGGCCGCCCTGACGATCGCCGCGGGAGCGCAGGAAATCGACATGGTGCTGAACATCGGCTGGCTCAAGGACGGTCTGTTCGATGAGGTCCGCGACGATATCGCCGCGGTGTTGCAGGCCTGTGGCAAGGTGCCGCTCAAAGTGATCCTGGAGACCTGCCTGCTCGATGAAGCGCAGAAGGTCCGCGCCTGCGAGATCTGCCGCGAGCTAGGCGTGGCATTCGTCAAGACCTCCACCGGTTTCAGCCGCAGTGGCGCAACGCTTGAGGATGTGGCGCTGATGCGCCGGGTGGTCGGCCCTGACATCGGCGTCAAGGCGTCTGGCGGAGTGCGTGACGTGGCCACGGCCAGAGCAATGATCGAAGCCGGCGCAACACGCCTGGGGACCAGTTCCGGGATTGCGATCGTGACAGGCGCAGGCACCGGGGCAGGCTATTGAGTCTGCGGGCTTTGAACATCAAAGCCCGCTGCACTTAGCTCAGATCGATTACACCGGTCATGGCCGTGAAATGGCTTTGCTTGTGCTGAACCTTGTCGAGAACCTCCGCAGGGGTCGACTCGCGAAAGACCACCATGTGCCCGACGTCCTTGCCGCCCTCGGTCACGCGCTCGATATCGTTGATCATCCAGGTGGTCAGCTCTTCGGCCGTAATGCCCAGTTCGGCCGCTACTCGCTGGTGAAGGCGCTCGGCGTCGTATTGATTGAGTTGATCGCTGTTCATGGGGGTAGCTCCTTCAAGGGGTGTTAAGTTCAGGCCCCTTGAGGGCTCGACAGTTCAGTCGGGGTTGAACGGGATGCGAATGAGCTGTCATTTCGGCTTTGCGCCAGCCCCCCCTACACTCCTCTAGGTATTTGCATATTTATCTTGTGCCGGAAGGCTTCAGGAAAGCTGTAAACCGAGAAAGCACTCGGCCGGAAGGCCATATCAATCCCATGACTGCGATACTGACTCATGGCCGGTAAACTTCAGCTACAGGCAATGTCAGCTTTGAATCGTTTGTGGCCCCTCGCAACATGCAGCAATCGGCCAGAAGCTGACATTGAGTCTTCACAAATATTCACTTGCAAGTCCAAGGCAAGTTCACTGCGCGAGTGGATATAGGCAAACCAGCGATAATAGAATCCGCAAGCATTGCCGCATGTGATTTAACTAGGAGGGCCAAGGTGGAAAATGGGTATTACTATCTGGAAGGTTTCCATTGAAAGGGCAAAGGCTCCCTACCAGATTACGATGTGGGAGCCTATTGAACAAGGATTTATCCTCCACCTTGTCATCTTAGCAATGATAAAGGGACGATCGTCTTACTCTTCAGGAGCGCTCACGAGGTGGGTTGCGCCTTACGCGTTTTTTTACTTTAGCTTTACGCTCGCTAACGTGTGAAACCGATTTAAACTGACTCCCCACGTCCAATGCTTTAGCAATGCCTGGGTTTAGCAGTAAATCTGCGCCAAATTTAACCGCTGGAGCAATATTGTTAAGTGTTCTCTCACGGTATGCCCAATGATAGAAAACGCTATTGCCAGAAGATGTCACGTCCTTATACCCAATAACATTCACATCAAAAAATAACTGCAGCAATGTCTCCGCATCAGTCAAGTAACGGGGAGCGTCGAACTCTTCCCCGTTGGCCCACTTCTTAAAAGCAGTGAAGGCCTCCACAAAGTGAGCAGTGGGAAATCTACTTCGCCCATCCAAAAACTGAAAAAACTTTATATACTTAGTAAAATCTTCTTGCGTCATATAGAATGCCGCATAATTTTTTACTTCACCTAGTAAATACTCGGAGAATTCTTTTGAGAATCTTGACGAATTTATCATATCGGGAGAAAACACATCATTCCCTCCCTTGCCATATTTTATCTCAAGCCCGCGGGAGATCTTTATAAAAGTTAAAAAATCTCTCGGCTTATGAAAAGTAGTTTTGAGCAAATGCTTGAATACTTTGCTAGGCTCACGAGGCGTATCGAAATAGTGCTCCCAGCTTACCCCAATCTGATTCTTAGTAGCTTGTTGACTGGCAAGAAACTTGTCGCATAGCTTATATATACCTGCTTGCTTGTGATCCCTTTCGTCAGTCGACCAATTTAACAGTATGGAATTATCTTGGATTCGAGAATTAGAGTTGTAAAGGTTTAGAGTGTTTAGAACATCAGGGCGCACGAGCAAGCATATTTTTATCCGCCCTTTAGAGTCGTTAATGCCGGAAAAGAAATCAGTGTTCAACTGCCACACAGCTTCACCCAAACCTTTTATGCACTCTATATACTCCCGATGGCTAATTTGCTCAGGCCGAAAGTCTATTCCGTCTATGAATAGGGCGTGGGATTTGCCAAGCGACAAGTCTGCGATAGCTTCTTTGAATGACTGCTCTAGGTTAAGAAGGTGATGCTTGAGTATTTGCCCCTTCTCGGACTCACCTTGTTTAGATATCGCGCTTAGATCTAGATTTGGTACTTTTGCGCTCGCCGAAAAAACCAATTCATTCAAAGCATCGAATGCTGTTTCGACTTCTGGGTTTAGAGCATTTTTTGTCCACTTAGAAATCTGATCTTCGAGAGCTCTAAATTTTCCAGTAAACCGGTGAAGGGCTTTCTTTGATTTTTCAATTATCATCTGACTAATAATAAAAAGGAGCATTGATCTCCATATATTGGCATAATCACTGTAATTAAGCTTGCTCTGCTTCTTAAGACTGATAAATCTTTTATACTGAGTCTCAGTCATTGATGTAAGCTTGGAAACATGATGCCTGTCAGGATTATTTTCCAAGTAAACAGCATATGCTGTTTTACCAGAGCCTTTCTCTCCTATCAAAAAATAGATATCTGGATTTAGGCATTTCTGCAATTCTTCGGTCTGAAGAAATATCTTTGAAAAAAACTCCTTATGATGTCTGCCCTTATAGTTATATGCATCGTTCATGGGTTCTTTTAATTGACTGATTTTTGTCCAGACTTCGGTCATAGCACTCCCTGTAATTTTCTGCAGATACTAATAGTGGCTTGTTGACATCAAAAGCTACCAGTAATTGACAGGGAGCGCGACAAATGAAATCTTAATTATTTATTTTTTTAGCTATTAATCACTTGCGATCGATATACAAAACCTATTTTTGACGCAGCAAACCAGCGAAGAAAATTCGGGGATTGAGAGCTAATCACTTTTTAAACCAACGGCACACATTAGTTGGGTGAGTGGTTAATGGTCAGGAGAGGCGGCAGTCCAAAATTGACCCAGTCTCCGCCGTTCGTGAACGACCACTTTTGGCCGATAGTGGTCGGGCGCCACCGGCAGATTAAAGCCCAAGCGGAGACGCCTGCGACTCGATGCAATCCAGTCGACATTGCAAAGGCGATGTAGAACATATCAATCCTCGCCCACCAGCCTCCGGCGAAGAACGCCGTACAGGCCTTCTCTAAATCTCTGTAAGTCAGTTTTCGAAATTCTCCCAGCGTAGCTCACCAAATGGCAGCGCCTGTGCGGCTGTATGAACTGAGGTAAAGGTGGGATATTACTTGCTAGTGCCGTGATTGCAGTTCCCAACATCCATTTGCAAATGCGGCTCCTGTCATCGGGCACCGGTGCTTGTGCATCATATTGTGTGTTCAAAACGCGAGCACCGCGGCTTTCCTTACGAAAGGGAATCAACCTCAGGCCCAACTCAAGGTTCGTTTCTCAGGAAAGCATTGAGTCGTTGTCTTGGTGATGGACCACCTAGGATAGACACTTCGGGATCGCACCACGCCATTGACGATTACTTGAGCCCCTCCTTCACCGCCATCTCGATAAAACGCAAAGCCCCCGAACTCTGAACAGAATTCAGGGGCTTTGCGTTTTCTGACGTTTAAAAAAACAGCTATCAGACGCCGCACGGGCGGATACACACGATAAGCCTAGAAACGATACGACTTCCTGAATGCAATCAAATAATCCCAATCAAAATCCAAGCCCAGTCCCTACGCCAACCGCCTCATGGACAAATCCATCAACCCCATCAGATCTCTCTGTTCCCTCAGCGAAAGCACCAGCCGTGCGATGGATCGGCTGCTGTCTACCTCGGACAAGGACAGCCCCGTTACGTAGAGCTGGATATCACCTGACTCGGGATGGAGAAGCTTCACCGAGAAGGTTTCATTTGGCGCTACAACGCACTCGCACCTGGAAGGCAGAAAAGCTGTCTCAAGAACGCGCTGAATGTCGGGTTTTGAAAACATGGTGCGTCCTCTGGTAAGGGCCAAATCGTGATTTGAAGTGTAGACGAGTTTCAGGTGAATAGGTTTCCGAGTTGCGCAACGGATGCATACGGCGCAGCGGGCTTTTTGTGGCGACTACCCGGGACTGTTTTTCCTGATCGAGGCAACTGCCTGCAACGCATCACGCTCTCTGGTCTAAAGTACCCTTTCCTGAACTCCCCGAGCGTCGACCAACATGAATGAACGCGCACGTGAACTGGCGTCTCGTCTGATTCGCAATTTCAATGAGGCTCACCTCGAACATGAAGTTCGTGAACCACTCTATGAAAGCTCGGCAGCCCGCCTGGGCACAGGCACGGCCGCGCAAAAGCTGGGGGCCTCGATTGATGTCGTGGCGCCGGGCAAGCGCTCCTGCCCTTATCATTTTCATCATGTGCAGGAAGAGATGTTCGTGATCGTCGAGGGTGAAGGCAGTTTGCGTGTTGCGGGCGAGATGCTGCCGATCAGAACGGGTGACATCGTATTTATCCCCGCGGGTGCCGATTACCCGCACCAGATCATCAATACCTCACAGGCGCCGCTGAAGTACCTGTCGATCAGCACCCGGGAAACGCCCGAAGTGTGTGAGTACCCGGACTCGGGCAAGTACCAGGCGATGGTTTCGGTTCAAGGGACCCGAGTGTTCACCGCCAACCAGCGGACCACGGAAAACCTCGATTACTGGGACGGCGAGCCGTGATTTGAATTGTTTGTAAATTGTATCCGGCAGTTCACGCTTTTTTCACGTTCGCGGGTTTATTGTTAACTCAATTCCCAGCAAGACCTTAAGCCCGCTACCCCCCATCGCGGGCTTTTCTTTGTCTGCGATTTGAGCATGCAGCGTTTGGCATGGGTCAAGAGACATCAGGGACACGACTGCTCAAGCAAGCGTCGGGCAGACAGGGAACATCATGCAGAAAACGATTTCCAAGTCCTACCTCCCGGATGAAACCCTGCAATCATGAAAAACACCCTGAAAAAACTGCTCCTCGCCGTTGCGTGTCTGGCGGCTGCTCCCGTGTTCGCTGCGTGTCAGATGGCGCCGGTGGCGTATGACATGCCTTCGCAACGTCTGGACGAGGCCTTGCAGCAACTGGCGCATCGATCCGGCTGCCCGGTGAAGGTCGATCTGGGCGCGGACAGCAGCAGAAAGGTCAAGAAATTCAAGGGTACGTTCACGCCGGATCAGGCGCTTTGGCTGGTGTTGAAGAAAACCGGGCTGGAGGGCTATGTCGAAAACGACGGGCTCACCGTTGATCGTCGAGGCCAGGACTTCGTAAACCAGCGAGCAACTGAGCTACGCACGGCTATCGATGAGGCTGGCACACGGATGGAAGCCAGAAAGAAAAAGCGCTTTCTTCACCAGTTGGAGACCATCGAAGCCGGAGCGAAGAAACTGGTTCTTGAGCAGAGCTTTGTCAGCGCAGCCGAGATGGCGAGTTACAAGCGTGACTTCGACGAACTGTCGAGCCAGATACCTGCCAGCAAGTGAACCTCCGATAATTGCGCTAACATTCGGCGCTTTTGACCAGACGGCCGCACGCGCTGTGGGATATCGATGAGAAAAACTGCCTTATTCATAGTGGCGCTGGCACTGCAACCGCTGGCTTATGGCGCAGGTGATGCAGAGGCCGGAAAAGCAGTCTTCACCCGCCTCTGCTCGGGCTGCCACAAGATCGGCCCCTCTGCACGCAGCGCATTTGGCCCGCCCCTCAACGGCATCATTGGTCGTCAGGCGGGGCAACAGGAAGGCTACGTTTACACCGACGCGATGAAGAACTCGGGGCTGGTCTGGACGCGCGAAGAGTTGCGCACTTACATCAAGGACCCGAGCGAAGTTGTCCCCGGCACTCGCATGAAACTGTGGTGGATGGGTAATGATGAGCGAATGGAAGATCTGCTGGAATACCTGGATGCCAACAAGTAGTACGAGGGGTAAAGCGAGGTTCAGCTATAAATCGCCCCCGGTACTCACCGAGGGCAATCTGTCAGTTACTTGTCCGGTGTGTAAGGCGGGTAATCATCCTTGCTGCCTTTTTCGGTCGCAGGAGTCTTCGCAGGCTCGGTAGGGTCGATCTGCGGGTCTTTGGCGTCCGGCGACTTCTCGTCGAAACCCTGATCGTTGTTGTTTCCGTTGCTGCTGCCTGGCTGGGTGCCGGTCATGTGCGCCTCCGTTTGTTAAATTCAGGACCTGATAGTCAGAGAGCCTGTGACCACAGCCGTGCGATGTGTCTGACGAACGGGCCTGGCAGAGGGATATGGCAGCGGCAAAGAGCAAATGGTAGCCTTGCGCCATGCTTGCGTCTGCCGGGAGTACATCATGAAAAGGCTTTCATTAACGCTGTCGATGTTCGCTTTGCTGGGCAGTGGCGCAACATACGGCGAGATCTTCAAATGCACATCACCTCAGGGCAAGGTGAGTTATGCATCCATCCCCTGCGATGAAAGCGCGCAAAGCGCATTGCAACGCCAGGGGCCGCCATACATGCGATGGGACGACGAGCCGTTGGACTATGTTCACAAGACCAACCTCAAGGCGACCGAATACCTGAAGGTCGGCGGTCGCACTCGGGTGCAGGTGATCGAGACCGAGCGCTACAAGGCTTTCCAGCGAAACCGCCCGCCTCCCCCGAACGTCCCCTCGCAGTGCCAAAGCCCGCATTACGACAGTCAGTGTTTCGATCCGTCGGGTGGAATGTCCTCGAAAAAACGGCCGGCCCTTCAGGACAGCGCTCGATAACTTACAGAACGTTTTTCACATCGGCGCGCACTTCGCTGATCTGAATTTCAGGGATCAGGTCGGTGTAGTTGATGATATCGGCATTGATCTGTTTTGAATGCGGCCCCATGCCGGCTTCAAAGTCTTCAATGGAATCACAATAAATGTGGCACATGCCGATATACACAGGGTCCGAGCCTGGCGTTGCCCCGCCTATGCCTCGGTCCACGCTGTAACCCTTGCAGTACTTGCCCATCAGCTCCTGCACCAGCGGCATGTGTTTGTCACGATAGTAATCGTGGTCGAAACGGGCACCCTCTTCATACGCATACAGCACGCTGACTTTGATCATAACGACAGGCTCCTCTTCAAGTGGTCGATAAATTCGTGCGGACAGCCGCTTGCAAGTGCTGACACCAAAGGCCAGCTCCCTCACAATCACGCCGTCTTGCCGGGCTATTCCAAGAGACAGCCTGGCTATCGAAACGTTTGAGGAAAAACCACATGAATACGCTTGAGTGGAACGAGGCCGCGCTGGCGAAATACCTCGCGACCCATCCGACCCTGAAGGATGAGATCAGCGCGTTGAGCCCCAAGGAGCAAAAGCAGCAAGTGCAGTGGGCGTTCGAAGACGAGGCCGAGAGCCAGGGTATCGAAACCTGGGAGCTGGCACTGGAACTGATTGCCGAGTCGCCCGAACAGTTGCAGAGCATGCGTCTGGAAGCACACCGCCAGGTCGCCGAAGCGCTGGGGATGGACTGGGAAGAATATTGCGGATTCAACGATATCCAGCCATGACGCAGAGCGCAGTCGGCGCTGAATCCGCCATTGATCGGCACGCCATTCAGTGACCCGGCAGTCAGCGCTTTACCTGCTCCCTATGGATGAGTAACGTCTGCTCACTTCAATAAAGGAATCACGTCATGAGTGATCTGGTCTCATACCATCTGGACGACGGTGTCGCCACGCTGACCCTGAACAACGGCAAGGTCAATGCCATTTCCCCGGACGTGATCGTTGCGTTCAACGCCGCGCTGGACCAGGCCGAAAAGGATCGGGCCATCGTTATTCTCACCGGCCAGCCGGGCATTCTGTCGGGCGGTTACGACCTCAAGGTCATGACCTCCAGCCCCGAGGCCGCGATCGAGCTGGTCGCACAGGGCTCGACGCTGGCGCGGCGCATGCTGTCGCACCCCTTCCCGATCATCGTCGCCTGCCCCGGCCACGCGGTTGCCAAGGGCGCCTTTCTGCTGCTGTCCGCCGATTATCGAATCGGCGTCGCCGGGCCATTCAGTATCGGTCTGAACGAAGTGCAGATCGGCATGACCATGCACCATGCCGGTATAGAGCTGGCGCGCGATCGCCTGCGCAAGTCAGCCTTCAATCGCTCAGTGATCAACGCCGAGATGTTCGACCCTGAAGCAGCGATGGCCGCCGGCTTCCTCGACCGCGTGGTCAGCGTCGAGGAGCTGCAGAGCACCGCGCTGGCCGTCGCCGGGCAATTGAAGAAGATCAACATGAGCGCGCACAGGAAGACCAAACTCAAGGTCAGAAAGGCCTTGCTCGACACGCTGGAGGCAGCGATCGAACAGGATCGGCAGCACATGCTCTGAGGCTCGACCGAAGCCCGCGCCAACGGGCTTTCGTTTATCGGCGAACTCATACGCATTTGATCAATCTGATCAGCGACCGCGCATGTTTTTGCGCCACTGACAAATTGAAGAAGCGATAGCACCATGGGTCGAGTTGTTGCAGCAGCGGTGTACAGCAAGGGTAAAAAAGTCCGTGATATCACCCTCGATGAGGGCGCCGCCTGGGCAGCCAAGCCCGATCACTTTGTCTGGATAGGACTGGAGCAGCCCACCAACGCGGAGCTGACCAGCCTCAAGGAGCAGTTCAATCTGCATGAGCTGGCCCTTGAAGACGCGCTGGAGGTGCATAGCCGTCCGAAGCTGGAAACCTTTGGCGATGCACTGTTCATCGTGACTTACGCCCCCGTACGCGACAACGGCAAGCTGCTGTTCATCGAAACCCATATCTTCGCCGGCAAGGGCTATGTCATCACCTCGCGCAACGGCCACTCCAAGTCCTACGGGCTGGTGCGTCAGCGTTGCGAGGCCAGACCACTGCTGCTGGAGCACGGCGAAGACTTCGTGCTCTACGCGCTTCTGGACTTCGTGACCGAGAACTATCAGCCGGTGACCGAAGCCATTCACGCCGAGCTCGAGCAACTGGAGCAGAGCGTCATCGGTGGCTCGTTGCGCGAGTCCGACATCCAGCACATTCATGCCCTGCGCCGCGACCTGTTACGCATGCGTCGCTACGTGGCACCCATGGTGGAAGTGGGCGAAGAATTGCAGAGACTGAGTTTTCCGTTCATCGACAAGAACATGCGCCCCTACTTTCGCGATGTCGAAATTCACGTCAAGCGCCAGATGGAAGACCTGGGCAACCTGTGTGATATCGCCAGCCAGACGATCGAAATCGGCCTGCTGCTGGAGTCTTCGCGGCAGAGCATCGTGCAACGCAAGTTCGCCGGTTGGGCAGCGATTCTGGCGTTCCCGACAGCGATTGCCGGTATCTACGGCATGAATTTCGAGAACATGCCTGAACTCAAGTGGGAATACGGCTACTTCATCGTGCTGGGCGTCATTCTGGGCGGGTGTACGGCACTGTTCGCCAGCTTCAAGCGCTCCGGCTGGCTATAAACCCGCCACTGCAACCTCATTCAAACAGTCCGGCGAACGCATGACGATGGGCCATGCGCCGGGTCAGACTGACTGTTTTTCCGGTTTGTGCGCCACAAAGCGCATCATCCATTCCGCCACTGTCGCGCCATGATGGTCGTGGTCAAGGCTGGCCACACCCTGCTTGTAAATCTGCTCGCCCAGCGCTTCCTGACGAAGGTCAAGCAAGGTGCGTGAAAAATCATGGATGAACTCGGGATGCCCCTGGAAACACAGCACCTGATCATTGATATGGTAAGCCGCAAACGGGCAGAACTCGCTGGACGCAATGACCGTGGCGTTCTCGGGCAGCGCGGTGACCTGATCCTGATGACTGATCAGCAGCGTGAGCGTGTCCATCGCCGGTGTCATCCACGGCCTGGCGGGGGCCAGTTGATAATGGTGAATCCCGACGCCCCACCCCTGCACGGCACGCTCGGTCCTGCCGCCCAGCAGTAAGGCCAGCAACTGGTGACCGAAGCAGATGCCCAGCAGTTTTTCGCCGCGCTGATACAGTTCCAGCAGATAGACCTTCAAGGTCTGAATCCAGGGGTCGGTGCCAAATGAGTCGGCCTTGCTGCCGGTCACCAGGTAAGCATCGAACTGCTCGTCTGCAGGTGGATAGTCGCCCTGCACCACGTTGTAAACCGTCAGCTCTGCGGCGATGGGCTGGCGAGCGAAGAGTAATTCGAACATCCGCCCATACCCGTGATATTGCTCGACCAGTTCAGGTCGCAGATTGTCGGTTTCCAGAATACAGATGCGTAAAGACATAAAAGGGACCCTGAAGCAGTAATGAGGCAGTAGCGCACCGGCAGAGCCTGCCTTGAAGGCCTCGGCAAATCAAGCAGCGCCCCGTCCCGCTTCAGACGTTTATTCCATGTAGGAAAAATCTGTCCCGGACGAACGGTGCAAAGCTGACGGGCAAAGACGAAGCGTCTAGAAAAGGCCTGTTGATTCAGCGCCCCTTCCGATAATAGCTTTCGCTTCTAGATAAGCAATTTTAGATTCCCAACAGTTCTAAACTCCAGGGCACCTCGGCTCTATGGTTAGATCTGTAACAGGAAGCGCGCAAAATCCTTTCAGCGCTCGGGCCAGCGGTCGAATGACCGGACCCACCTGTTCAATGCGCAACCTTGCCAGCAGTCGATGATCCGTTTTGCGGATCGGCCTGCTTCTGTCGCTCAGGAATAACAACAAAAGGCGGTCAGCCATGTTCAAGTTCAAGCACTCCAAAGTACGTCAGGCGGGATTGATCCTCTTTACCACTGCGCTGTTATTGATCGTGCCTAACCTGAATCGATTGTTTGGCTGATCCACGCACTTTCGAACTATGTTCAACTGTGCCACTCTTTCCATTCGCACTGAGGGAGGTGGGTTTATGCGCCAATGGATTGCTGTTTGGGCACTTGTCAGCAGCTTCGCAGCACACGCGGGGATGGTCGATCAGGCTGCGGCCGTGGCAGCGTTGAAGGAAGGCAAACTGGCAATGGATGTACGTAGCCAGACCGACTATGACGCAGGCACGGTATTGAACGCCGTACGCGTCGATGACCGACGGTTGGTCAATCAGATGAAACAGGTGCTCAACGACCGCAATGCCGTGTTCGTCATTTTCAGCAGCACGGACAGCAAGGCCGACAAGGCTCAGGAACAGCTCAGGGCTGCGGGCTACTTCAGCGTCATCAATGGCGGCAACTATGAAGAGCTGCATAACGCGCTCTACGACATCACCGACGACCCTGCCGAATGAACAATGGCCGGGTAGTTGAGCCCGGCCATTTCATGATGCGCAGACCCGCTGCGGGTTACTGATGCTGCGTCTGGACCTGCACGCGGGTTTTCACTTTCGGCGTGCCGGTCATGGGCGACACCACGACCTTGGCGTGCATCTGCTCGGATCCGCCGCCGCGCCGCATGCCGCGCACCGGACAGGCGTCCAGATAGTCCAGCCCGACCGCCAGTTTCAAATGGCGCTCGGGGATCGCCAACTGATTGGTGACATCGAAACTGTACCAGGCGTCGTCTATCCAGGCCTCGGCCCAGGCGTGGCTGGACAGATGCTCGCTGTCTTCGCTGCACAGATAACCGGAAACATAACGGGCCGGCACCCCAAGGCTGCGGGCACAGGCCAGAAACGCATGAGTATGGTCCTGACAGACGCCAGAGCGTCCGGCGAAGGCCTGCGCGGCACTGGTGTCCACTTCGGTCGCGCCCTGGGTGTAGGTCATGTGCTGGTTGAGCGCCTGCATCAGGTCGATCAACCCTGTGCGGTCAGCCCGCTTGCGACACTCCATCGCCGCAAAACTGCGAATCGCTTCGTCAGGCTCGGTCAGTCGCGTCACGCGCAAAAACGGTAATGCCGACTGGCTTTCGTGCTCGGCCTCGCGGGTTTCGTCGATTTCCACCTGCCCGCGCGCGCCGATGATGATCGCTTCGTGCGGCTCTTCCAGGCTCAGGACGTGCAGGATATTGCCAAAGGGATCGATCTGCGCACGCACCGGACGTGGCAACGTCAGCTGCCAGCTGAGCACTTGCTGGCGCTCACTGTCGTGAGGCGTCAGGCGCAGATACTGGATACTCGAGCGCACCTGGTCATCGTAGTGATAGGTGGTCTCATGGCTTATCGAAAGTCTCATGCAGCCTCCAGGTACGAAGTGTGAATGGCATCACCCAGTTGGGCCAGCAGCGGAATGAATTCGTTCAACCACTCGTGCAGGCCTTCAGCCAGGATCTCGTCGATGCTGGTGTAGCGCAATCTGGCATCCATCTCGGCCGCCATGCGCTGTGCGGGACGCCCGTTGACGCCCGGCAGGCTGGCCAGAATGACGTCCATCTCTTCCAGGCACGCGCGTAGCGAGCGTGGAATGTCAGCACGCAGCAACAACAGTTCAGCAACCTGACGCGCGCCTGGCGCATCCCGATAGACTTCAGTGTAAGCCTCGAACGAGGACAGTGCGCGCAGCAAGGCGCTCCACTGGTAATAACCGGCCGCCGAGTTGTCTGCCGCAGCATTGGCCTGTGGCCCACGCAATTCAAGCATTTCATAGCGGGCATCGAGCATGCGCATGGTGTTGTCGGCGCGCTCGATGAACGTGCCCAGACGGATGAAACGGAACGCATCGTTACGCATGATGGTGCCGTAGGTCGCGCCACGGAACAGGTGCGAACGCTCCTTGACCCATTCACAGAAACGGCTCATGCCGTAGCGGGTCAGGCCCTGCTGGGCGATGCCGCGAATCTCCAGCCAGGTGGAGTTGATGTTCTCCCACATGTCTGCGGTGATGCGCCCGCGCACCGCGTGCGCACTGGCCCTCGCTGCGCCCAGGCAGCTGTAGATGCTGGCGGGGTTGGTGGCGTCCAGGGCAAAGAAATGCAGCATGCGCTCGGCATGCAGCTCGCCATGACGCTCGATATAGGTTTCCAGCGTTCCGGTGATCAGCAACGGCATGGCTATTTCATCCAGCCCGTCGCCCCGCCCGTCCTGCGGCATCAGCGACAGCGAATAGCTCACGTCCAGCATGCGGGCGAGGTTCTCCGCTCGCTCCAGGTAACGCGACATCCAGAAAAGATCAGAGGCAGTTCTACTTAACATTGGCAGGCATCCTTAATCCTCGACCACCCAGGTGTCTTTGGTTCCGCCACCCTGTGACGAATTGACCACCAGTGAGCCTTCACGCAAGGCCACTCGGGTAAGCCCGCCAGGCACAACGCGGGTTTCACGACCGGACAGAACAAACGGGCGCAAATCGATATGTCGCGGGGCTATGCCGTTCTCGACAAAGGTCGGACAGGTCGACAGGCACAAGGTGGGTTGGGCGATGTACGCATGCGGCTTGGCCTTGAGGCGCGCCCGGAAGGCTTCGATCTCGGCGGCGGTCGCTGCGGGGCCGACCAGCATGCCGTAGCCACCGGAGCCTTGGGTTTCCTTGACGACCAGATCGCCGAGGTTGGCCAATACATGTGACAGCTCTTCCGGCTTGCGGCACTGCCAGGTCGGCACGTTTTTGAGAATCGGCTCTTCGTCCAGATAGAAGCGAATCATGTCGGTGACGTAGGGGTAAACCGACTTGTCATCCGCGACGCCGGTACCGATGGCATTGGCCAGCACCACGTTGCCGGATCGATAGGCCGACAGCAGCCCCGGGACGCCCAGCATCGAATCAGGGTTGAAGGCCAACGGATCTAGGAATGCGTCATCGAGGCGACGATAGATCACGTCAACGGCTTTCGGGCCGTCGGTGGTGCGCATGAACACGCGGTCATCACGGACAAACAGGTCGGCACCTTCCACCAGTTCAACGCCCATCTCGCGAGCCAGAAACGCATGCTCGAAAAAGGCGCTGTTGAAGCGGCCAGGCGTCAGCACCACGACACTCGGGTTGTCCAGATGGCTGGAACTCTTGAGCGTGTCGAGCAACAGGTTCGGGTAATGATCGATCGGCGCAATGCGCTGTGCGGAAAACAGCTCCGGAAACAGGCGCATCATCATCTTGCGGTCTTCGAGCATGTAGCTCACGCCGCTCGGAGTGCGCAGGTTGTCTTCCAGCACGTAATACGTGCCATCACCGTCGCGCACCAGATCGACGCCGGAAATATGCGAGTACAGATCGCGGTGCAGATTCAGGCCCTGCATTGCCAACTGGTACTGCTCGTTGGCCAGCACCTGTTCGGCGGG
This sequence comes from Pseudomonas sp. ICMP 10191, assembly GCF_001467335.1. Classification (NCBI taxonomy): domain Bacteria; kingdom Pseudomonadati; phylum Pseudomonadota; class Gammaproteobacteria; order Pseudomonadales; family Pseudomonadaceae; genus Pseudomonas; species Pseudomonas sp. ICMP 10191. Next base: position 262,607 of record NZ_LKGW01000001.1, on the reverse strand, counting down.
AATGATCCCGGCCTTGATAATCCGCTGGTCGTGATACAGATCCGCGAGAAACATGTTCAGGGCCTTGACGCGCTGAATGCAGCCACGCTCGACAACCCGCCATTCGCTGGCCGGGATGCTGCGCGGGATGGTATCGAAAGGGATAAGCCGCTCGGTGCCCTGCTCATCACCATAGAGTGTGAACGTGATCCCGGCACGGTGAAACAGCAGATCGGCTTCGCGCCTGCGTTGAGCCAAAAGCTCGGGAGGCGTATCACCCAGCCAGCGGGCGAACTCCCGATAGTGCGGACGGACTACGCCGCCCGCATCGTACATCTCGTCATAAAAGGTGCGGATCATGCCGTACTCCTTGTCACCATGGACACCAAGACCATCGCAAAGCCCGTGCCACCGGCATAAACGCTTTAATTTCAAAAGGTTAGGTAAACACTCGACGTTCTACGCACCATTCCTGTGCACTAAACGCCCAAGCCAATTCTTTTGCGCCTCATTCGGAAGCGTCATTCAACCGTGAAATCTATGATCAGCATAGTCAGAGTTGATTTCCGCCAACAGCATTAGTTCGCCACACTCCACAGCAACCGAGCAAACAGGGCACCAAACGCCGTTTTTTGCCGCAACCGATATTTTGTCCAGCAGATGAAGAACGCCTGCGGATTTTAAACAGACTTCCCTTTGCGCCACTCGTTTGAGTGGCTTTTTTTTGACCACTGTTTATGAACGCGGGCCGAAAACAGAACCGGCCGATCCGGAACGTGTCCCGAATCAGCCGGTGGTGTATGCCTGACAATCCGCAGCCATCAAGCGTGCAGTCTTCTGATCTCCTGAGTAACGCCCCATCCCTCGACTTCGCCGTCCATAGGTGAAATGACCGTCTGGAAGTCCTGCTCGAAGTCACCAATGCCGTGATAAGTCGCGTACATGACTTTGCTCAATTGCAGGTGCCAATGGCCGTCATCACGTACGTTTACCTGGGTGTTGAGGGATTCGCCGCGAAATTGCTCTGCGGCCTGCCGTGCCCGTTCCTCATCCGGGAAGATGGCGTAGAACTCGATGGGATAGATTCGCGCGAAGTCAAAACCGCCTTCTTTCATGCGGCGCAGTACGTTACTGCTGATGTCCTCTTGATAGGCTGTGCTCATGAAACGTCCTCCTATGCAACGATAGATAGAGTTTCAACTCTTCCAGAGCGACCGCCGAGTCCTCGGGGGCCGCCTCACGACAGATAATCTGGCGTGGGGAATCAAGCATGTAGCTGACCGGACCAGGCTTGGCGCCGGTCGGGTATCGAGATGTCAGAGGCCGTCTGAACAGCCTCATCTGCAGAGTAGCCCCATCGTGGGCCGGATGCCAAGTGGTTGCCACGAAAAGGTTTTTGAATCAGCGCAGATCAGGCAACTTCTGTAATGGAAATAATCTGCACACTGTTATGGTCCTTGAGCGTCTTCACGGTAGGCTCCTCAGTACGCCCGTCAAGATCATTGAGATCCAGCTCGTCGGTCATTGGGTAAAGGTCCTTGCGCAGGAAACGCGCAGCCTCTTCCTCACTGGGACGCTCATCAAAACCAGCCTCGCGGCGCTGCTGCACACCATCCTTGTCCAGATACAAAATGGCCCACTGTTTCATCAATGCCTCCCATACGAAGCCAGGCACTCTGGCTTATGTGATCTGGACCTTTTGGCCCGCGCATTCGTTCAACCGATTACGCCGCAGGGCCACCCATGACGGGTAAAAAAAAGACCCTCGCAGTCAATGCCGAGGGCCCTTGTCGCCAGACTGATTCGACTCGCCGGTCAGCCGGACGAGTCGGTTGTCATTAGTTGCGGTTTTTGCTGGCTTCTACACCGGCCGTGTTGTCCAGCAGGCTCTTGGTGGCCGTCTGCAGGAAGCTTTCCAGCTTGCGCTTGAGCTCCTGCGTGTCCGGCGCATCAGGCACTTCTTCGGCATGCGGCTTGGCACCGAGCGTGTAGGTCAACAGCTTGGCAGGCATCTCGGTCGGTTCGATCAGGATGCGATTGCCGCTGATGATAGCGACCACCTGCTCACTGCCCGACGGCTTGATCACACCGAAGCCCTTGTCACCCTCAGGCAGGTTCAGCAGATCGCGGCCCCAGCACTGGTTGCGGTTCAGGCCACCCAGACGCCCCATGATGGTCGGTACTACGTCGACCTGCGTACCCACAATGCTGCTGCGCTGGCCGAACTTCTCCTGCACACCAGGGCCGATCAGCAGCAGAGGCACGTTGAAACGGCCCAGGTCCATTTCAGTCAGTTGCTTATCGTTACCAAAACCATGGTCGCCCAGCACCACGAACAACGTGTTCTTGTAGTAAGGCTCTTTTTTGGCCTTCTCGAAGAACTGGCCGAGCGCCCAGTCGGCATAACGCATGGCGGTCAAATGCTCGTCCAGCGAGCCATGCCCGGTGACGCGCTCGACCGGCAGAGGATCCGGCAGCGCATACGGCGTGTGGTTGGACAGGGTCTGTAACAAGGCATAGAACGGCTTACCGTCCTGACGGGCCTTGAGCTCCTGCGCACCACGGTCGAACATGTCCTGGTCGGAAACACCCCAGGTCGGATCGGAGAACACCGGATTGACGAAGTCCTCGCGGCCGACGAAGTTGGTCATGCCCTGGTTGCTGAAGAAACCCGACTGGTTGTCCCAGGCAAAGTTGCCGTTATAGACGTAGACGTCGTCGTAGTTGCGGCCCGTACTCAGCAATTGCGGAAGACCCGACAGCTTGTGGCTGCCTTCCGGCGTCTGCATCAGGTACTCGAAGCCCGGCAGGTTCGGGAAGCACGCCATGGTGGCGAACATGCCCTGGTGGGTGTGGGTACCGTTGGAGAAGAAGTGATCGAACAACAGGCCTTCCTTGGACAACTTGTCGAAGTACGGCGTGATGTTGGCATCGTTGCCCAGGGCGCCTACCGAGTGACCGGCGAAGCTTTCCATCAGGATCACGACCACGTTGCGGATCGGCAAGGTGTTCTCTGCCGGTGGCGTGAAGTCGCGACGCACAGCGGCAATATCCGGCTCGACCAGCTTGTCATTCGGGGTCAGCAGCATGTCGCGCACGGTCTGCTGGGCCTCGTTCTGTGGCAGCGTGGCTTTCCAGATGTTGTCGCGATCTTCGGACATACGGCTCTTGGCCGCCGTGATCAGCGTCAGAGTGCCATTGAGGCCCAACTGGTTGGCGAAATTGGACTCGGTGGTGTAGGCGTCGCCCCAGCGCAAAGGCGGGCCCTGGCGCAAGGTGCCACGGATGCAGACCACCATGACCAGCAACACCAGCACGAACACACCGGCGCGCACGTACCACGGAGCAATGGAACGAGTGGCCTCCGGACTGGTTTTTGCAGCCACACGTGGACGGGTTGCACGGTCAATACCCTTGAACACCAGACTCAGCAGCCAGGTCACCACGGCCCATGCCAGCAGGTAGCGGACCACCGGGAAACCGTACCAGAGCATGCTCAGGACAGTCTTCGGGTCTTCCTTGACGTACTGAAACACCAGGCCGTTCAGGCGCTGGTGAAACTCACGGTAGAAGTCCATTTCCATCAAGCCGAAGAACAGCGTGATGCTACCGACCAGGGTCAGCCAGAAACGGAAGAACCCGCGTGCCGCCATGGCGCGTGCGCTGAACAGCGACAGCACCAGCGGAATCAACAGGTACATGGTCAGGCGCAGGTCGAAGCGCGTGCCGTTGAACAGTGCTTCAAGGAACGTCGAGGCAGGCGTGTCGCCAATCATCTCGCGGTTGTAGACCAGCAGACCGATACGCAACAGCGTGTACATCACCATCAGGGCGAAGCCACTGAGCAGGATGTAAGCCAGATGCGATTTGACAGTGGGATTTTGCAGGCGGGCTTGCCGATGAATCTGGGCGTCCGTTTTGGCCATGGTTGTCAGGATCCGGTGGATTCAGGGGTAGGTTCAGGGTGCAGCGCCGCCTTGCTCTTGAGGCAGACGGCGCGCGACAGGGCGCAGATATTACTTGATTGCGGGTCGCCAGGGGCCAGGTCAGCCCATGAAGACGCGTGCCTGTTCAGCTTCGCGCGCAATTCTGTGACAGAACGTGTGAAATTTCTGTCGCGAATTAAGCGCTTATAAAGCCTTGCAGGCGACGCTCGAGAGAATCCGGCTCGAGAAGCCGGACCGACTCATCAGTCGTTGCTGGCCTTGCCCACGGCCTGCAGAACGTACTGCGGCAAGGCGAACGCACCGATGTGGACTTCCGGATTGTAATAACGCGTAACAATACCGCTGCCCGAGAAACGCTGACGCAGGGTTTCCAGCGGCAATTTGCGATAGCTCTTGTCGGTCGAGCCCCAGGCGAAGGTCATCGCTCCGCCGATGTAGGTCGGGATGGCAGCGTGATAGAAATGCCAGTCGGCAAACAGACCGTTCATACGCCCGGCCGTGGTCTGCACACCGCTCAACTGCATGAAGGGCGTGCCGTTCTGGGTGACCAGAATGCCGCCTTCGTTGAGGCAGCGATGGCAGGCTTGATAAAAGTTTTCCGAGAACAGGACTTCACCCGGGCCGATCGGATCGGTGGAGTCGGAGATGATCACGTCGAACTTTTCTTCGGTGGTCGCGACGAAGCGCATGCCGTCGTCGATGACCAGGTTCAGACGCGAATCGTCAAAGGCGCCGCTGGAATGATTGGGCAGATATTCCTTGCACATCTCGACCACGGTCGCATCGATTTCGACCATGGTGATGTGTTCGACGCTCATGTGCTTGGCGACTTCACGCAGCATACCGCCGTCGCCGCCGCCAATGATCAGCACACGCTTGGCTGCACCGTGCGCCAGAATCGGCACATGGGTGAGCATTTCGTGGTAGATGAACTCGTCGGCTTCGGTGGTCTGAATGACGCCGTCCAGCGCCATGACACGGCCCATGCGCGGGTTCTGGAAGATCACCAGGTGCTGGTGATCGGTACGTACTTCGTGAAGCATTTTTTCCATACGAAAGCGCTGGCCGTAGCCTTCGTATAACGTTTCCTGATAATCGCTCATGGGTAAGCTCCCGCTGGGTACTGATGACAGGACGGCCGACCGCCCACAACAAAGGCGCGCATTCTACGTCGAGGAACATGACAGGTCGAACCTCTATGCAGCCTCGCGTGCCATTGCCGCTGCGAATGCCCGGCGCATGAAACGAAAAACGCCTGATTACCCAAGGTAATCAAGCGTTGTTTTGCCCAGCGTGTGGACGTATCACATGCGTACGTTGCCACGCGGTCCGAGGATTGCCCAGATGATCAGGCCTACCACAGGAAGCAGTACGATCAGCAATACCCAGAGGATTTTCTTGCCGGTCTCGGCACCGCTTTTCAAGACGTTGATGATGGCCCAGATATCGAGCGCCAGAATGATCAAGCCGACCAGGCCGTTGAAGCTAGAACCCATGGTGTTGCCCCTAAATTGAATGCTTACCCTCCTAGGATAGTAGCGCCGTTCGGGGGTTCCGTTGAACCAACCTTATATTCTCGGGCTCCCAGACGGGGTCGACTTTGTATTTCAGTCACCATCGCTCCCCCTTTATCAAAGGTAGCCTGTCAATGCCTACGCCCGCACAACCCCGAACGCCCTGGGCGGCCTGGTTAAACCAGTTCCAGGGCAGCCCACTGGTGAGCCTGGGCTTTGCCCTCGCCCTGCTGATCGTCGTCGGCCTCGTTGGCATCAGTCTTTATAACGCCTTCCATGGCACCAGTGAGGTCAACTTCAATCACGCCCTGCTGGGCGGCATCGCGGGTTTTCTGGCCACGGCGCTAGGCGCCGTGATGGCGGTTGCCCTGCGCAATGTTTCGCAACGCGCTCAGGACATCATGCTCGGCTTTGCCGCCGGAATGATGCTGGCGGCCAGTTCGTTCTCGCTGATTCTTCCAGGCCTGGAAGCCGCCCGGGACATTACCGACAGCGGCCCATGGGCAGCTGCGACGGTTGTTGCCGGTCTGGGACTGGGTGTGCTGCTGATGCTGGGACTGGACAAATTCACCCCGCACGAGCATGAAAGCGTAGGCCGCCAGGGACCTCATTCGGAGCGAATCAGTCGGGTCTGGCTGTTCGTGCTGGCGATCACCCTGCATAACCTGCCTGAGGGCATGGCGATTGGCGTCAGTTTCGCCAGCGGCGACATGAATGTCGGCCTGCCATTGACCACCGCCATCGCCATTCAGGACATTCCCGAAGGTCTGGCCATTGCGCTGGCCCTGCGCGCCACCGGCCTGTCAGCCTTCAAGGCGATGCTGGTGGCCATCGGTTCCGGCCTCATGGAGCCACTGGGCTCACTGGTGGGCCTGGGTATCTCCAGCGGCTTTGCCATCGCCTATCCGCTGAGCATGGGGCTGGCAGCAGGCGCGATGATCTTCGTGGTGTCCCATGAAGTCATCCCGGAAACCCACCGCAATGGCCATCAGACCTCGGCAACCCTGGGCCTTATGGGCGGCTTTGCGGTGATGATGTTTCTCGATACGGCGCTGGGTTAACCGCGCAATGCCTGCAGTGCAGGTGCGGCATGGATGCCCGCCGATGCTGCCAGCTCGACTACGCGCGCTTCGTCACGGCCGTACACCAGCACCGCTTGCAACTCGTCATCCAGTGGCTGGCTGAAGTTCATCAGCACATAGCCGCCCATCTCCTTGTTCATACTGCTCAACTGAATCTGAATGCGATTGAGCGCGACCAGCGGCTCGACCTTGGCCAGCTGCCTGGGCTTGATGTTGAAGGTCACGTCCTTGCCGAACGACTGAACGATCTGCTCGAACAGGTCCATGTAGCTGTCGGCCTGGAACAGAACGGTTTCCGGCAGACTGCCCACCACGACCCACTCGCCCAGCGGGATCGGGAATGTATCGTCGTAGTTGATATCAGGGTTGGCGGCCAGAAATGCCTGCGGATCGGCATACGCCTGCGCGGCTTCATCGGCGATATGCACGATTTCATCGTCGCCCATGCAGCCGGAGCTGACTTTGCTGATTAATTCGACCAGTGAGTCTTTCATGGGGGGCGATCCTGATAGCGGGCAAAAAAAGAGGCGCGAAGGATAACGGTAAATCCATCGCGCCTCTATGTGTTCATGCCTTGCCGTCACTGCACTCGCTGTCAGGACCGGGCTGGCTGCACGCCCATTCTGGTCAACTGCTCAATGGTGACGGTCGCGCCCATTGCCTGAGCGGCGCCCAGTGCAGTGATGCCCTTGGCGTCAGTGGCATGCGGGTCCGCGCCCTGACTGATCAGGTAATCGACTATTTCATTGCGATTGAACATCGCCGCCATCATCAATGCGGTACGGCCATCAGCAGAGGCACCGTCTATGTCGGCACCCGCCTCGACCAGCAACCTGACCACCGCCAGATCGCCCTTGAACGCTGCACCGGCGATGGGGCTTTGGCCGTTATCGTTGCGGATTTCAGGATCAGCCTTGTGGTTCAGCAGCACACGGACCGCATCCGCATGGCAGTGATAGCTGGCCAGCATCAGCAGCGTATCGCCTTTGTGGTTGCGCAGATCTGCAGGCAGGCCCTTTTCAAGCAGGCGCTCCAGCATGACTGCATTTCCCTGGCGAGCCACATCGAATACCTGCTCGGCGAACTCGGCGGCTTCGTCTTCAGTCATGGTTTTCGAAGCGCTGATATCTGTATCGGTCATTAACTACTCCTTGGCGCACGGTACTCCGGGCATGCGTTGACCCGGCGTCGATACACACACTGACCTCAAGTCTCGCCAGCTGTTCGATCAGCATCGACGCGGATGCGCAATGCCTGCTCCTGATCGCCGCTATCCATGCAATCCCCCTTCTGCCCGATCCCCATCGTGCAGGAAACGGCAAAATGCAGGGCGCACGACGGGTGTTCATGCAAAATGCACGAAGACTGAAATTAGAGGATATTACAAGTCATTGATTTTAAAGGATTTATTTTAAGGGAAAGACTGGCACAGACACTGCAATAGTACTTGCAAGCTTGTTATCCCATGAGCAATGGAGCCGCCTCACATGACTTTTATTCAAGAAAAATTCGCTTCCGTATTCTCCGACTACACCGTTACTACCCAGCCGCGCCCAGATGGTGGTGTTCTGTTGTCACTGCGTACCCAGGATGGTAAGCAGATCCGTCGCTCAGTCTCTTATGCTCAGTTGCACACACCAGTTCAACTGGAATGGGTAATCAGCGCCATCCGCCGCGACCTGGCTGCACAAGCCAGCGAGCTGCCAGCTATCTCGATGCTGCAAAGCCAGCACCGTTTTGATCTGCCGACGTACCACACACGTTGATTTTGCCCGCCACCCTCTTGGGTGGCACCCGCTGTACGCTCTCTCATCCCTTGTTTGCCGCGATTACACTTTGTTCTCGCGGCTTTTTTTTGCCTGCGTTTTGTCGGCCGACTATCTGATCAGACCACGACAAAGTGCTTCGCCCACCGCCTGTGCCCTGTTGGCAACGCCCAGCTTGGAGTAGATGGTCTTGAGGTGATACTTCACCGTCGATTCCGATACGTCGCGGATCATCGAGATCTCCCAGGCCGTTTTCCCGTCTCTGGCCCACTGCAACACTTCCAGTTCGCGATGAGTCAGACCGCGTGAACAGAACTTCAGACCACGCGCGACACTGTGCAGCACTGGCATGAGACTGCTCATGAGGTACTTTTGTTCAGCGCTGATGGGACGCTCAACTTCGCCCAGGGTACAGACCGATGTCACGCTGTCGGCACCACGGCAATGATTGGTGTAGCCGTAGGAGATGGCCGGAAGCAGTTCACAGGCATCGACGAGCTCGTCATAAAAGGCGGAGACCGGGTATTGCCTGAACGCATCCTGCCAGTTCAGGAAGCCCAGTTGATTGCGATAACAACGGATCACCGGGTCCTGCGTGATCAAATCGTGCTGGCGGTAGGCCTCGCCCCAGGCATCGTCGACGCTGGACGTGATGAATGTCAGCAACACCGGGCCCTTGAACTGAAAGAACATCGCGCGCTCGCTGCTGCATTCGCGCCGTAACCACTCGAGTGCGTTTTCGATGGCAGTCTGCCCATCAAGCTCGGTAATCGTGCTCACCATCTGCTGTATCAATAAGTCCCTGGTTGCGCTTTCTGTCATGGCACTGCCCATCGCTGCCGCTCCTTCTTCGCCCGGCAGTCGGTACAGGTGTTGTCCGTGACCCCGGTGACGATGGCGCAGAACTTACACGAATAATCACGTTGAAAAACCGCGAACAGAACAAACAGATTCAACGCACTTTCGACCAGGCAACAGCTCACTCGATAACAGGAAAAGCCCTACAAAAGTAATGTGTGAGCCTTGTGGCAGGCATATTTCAATGCAGCGGCATCAGGGCGATGCCGCGCACAGCAGGCGGGAGTTTTCTAGAAAGACGCTGGATCGATAAGCGCAAAACTGGCCACATGTCGGTGCCCGGCAAGTGCCCCGCCATCACGCGCAAGACCACAGGTGGCCATGCCGGCGGCCTGTGCGGCATCGAGTTCTTCGACGATATCCGACAGGAACAGAATCTCCCCGGCAGGGCAGTCCATTGCCTGCGCTATCGTCCGGTAGGACTGCGCTTCGCGTTTGGGGCCGGACGTCGTATCGAAGTAACCGCTGAACAGGCCGGACAGGTCGCCCGCCTCGGAGCAGCCGAAAATCAATTGTTGAGCCTGAATCGAGCCCGAGGAATAAACGTAAAGCCGGTAACCCTGTTGATGCCAGTGTTTCAAGGCCTCGACAGCATCCGGATAAACATGGCCCTTGAGCTGTCCGGCGCTGTAGCCCTGCTCCCAGACCATGCCCTGCAGGGCCTTGAGCGGTGTGGCCTTGCGGTCCTCGGCGATCCACTCCAGCAGAAGTGCAATGACGCGCTCGACATCAGCGTCCGGTTCAGCGGCCTGCTCGCGTACCGCCTGCAGCTGCTGCGCCACGGCCGGTTGCTCGGCATTTTCGCGAACGAATGCGGGCAAGTGCTTTCTGGCGAACGGAAACAACACGTCGAACACGAAACTCACTGCACTGGTGGTGCCTTCGATATCCGTGAGGATAGCTTTGATGGGCATCAGAATCGGGCTCCTCTCAGTCTTCCAGCCTTGGAAAACGGCCGGCAATGTCTTCACCGGTAAAATTGGCCACCCAGCCTTCAGGGTTGTTGAACAGGCGGATGGCAACGAAGTGCGGGTTTTCGCCCATATCGAACCAGTGCCGCGTGCCGGCCGGTACGGAAATCAAGTCGTTCTTTTCACACAACACGGCGTACACATAGTCGTCGATGTGCAGGGTGAACAAGCCGCGCCCGGCGACAAAAAAGCGTACTTCGTCTTCACCGTGGCGGTGCTCTTCAAGAAATTTGGCGCGCAATTCGGCTTTTTGCGGATGATCGCTGTTGAGACTGATGACGTCCACGGTGACATAACCGCGCTCGGTCATCAGCTTGTCGATCTGGGTGCGATAGGCGCTGATCACCTCTTCCTGGCTGGCACCGGGGGTGATCGGCGTCGCGGCCTCCCAGCGGTCGAACGCCACCCCGTGCTCGGCCAGCGTCGACGCGATGTCTTCCAGATGGGTCAGCACCTTGTTGGGCATATCAGGGCTTGAAACGTGATAAACGGACAGGCTGCTCATGCGTGAAATCCTCGGTTTGGTGCAACGCCTTCCGGCTTTTACAGGCCGGTCAGGCTTACAGGCTGGTTGGGGCGGGATACGATCAGCGGTTCAATACCGCGCGCATTTTCAGTTCGCACTCGAACAGGAACTCGAACGCTTCGATCTGGCGCAAGGCGTCGCTCATTTTAGCGCCCCAGGTGTAGAGGCCATGACCGCGGATCAGGTAGCCGGCGCACTCGGGATGGGCGTCCAGCCAAGGCTGCACCTTTGCCGCGAGGCGGGCAATATCCTGATCGTTGTCGAAAATCGGCACCACGACCTGCGACTCATGAGTCACCACGCCGCTAAAGGCCTTTTGCAGTTCGTAATCCTCGAACACCAGATGATCGGCCGTGGTCAGCCTCGACAACACGGTCGCGTTGACCGAGTGGGTGTGCAGCACGGCGCCGACCTGCGGCCTGCAGCTGTACAGCTGGGTATGCAGCAAGGTCTCGGCAGACGGTTTTTTACCGGGTTCCAGGCTGTTGCCAGCCAGATCGGTGGCCAACACATCGTCAGGGCCCAACTGGCCCTTGTGCTTGCCGGACACGGTCAACAGCGCCTCGCTGGCAGAAAGACGCGCAGAGTAATTGCTGCTGGTGGCAGGCGACCAGCCACGGCCGTACAGAAAACGCCCGGCCTCGATGATTTCCAGGCTCAATTGTTCGCGGCTCATACACCTTCCTCTTTCTTGGGTGTGACAATCATGACGGCAGCGGCCAAGGCTGCAAGGCTGGCGATGGCAAAGGTCCAGACCGGGCCCAGTGCGTTCCAGCTGTAACCGGAATACAGAGCACCCAACGCCCCGCCGACGCCGGACAAGGCGGCATAAAGCGCCTGCCCCTGACCTTGCTGACGCGGACCGAAGCTACTTTGCACGAAGTGAATGGCAGCGGCGTGAAAGCTGCCGAATGTCGCGGCGTGCATCACCTGCGCGATCAGCAGCGCGGTGAGGTGATCGGCAAACAGCCCCAGCAGCAGCCAGCGCAATGCGGCCAGCAGAAAGCTGGCGAAGAGTACCTGGCGCACGGTGAAGCGCTGCAGAATCCGACTCATGACCGTGAACATCAGCACTTCGGCCACCACGCCGACCGCCCACAGCAGGCCGATCAGGCCCCGGCTGTAACCAAGCGCTTCGAGGTGCAGGGTCAAAAAGGTGTAATACGGGCCATGGCTGAGCACCATCAGCGCGACACTGAGGTAGAACGCCAATACACCGGGGCGCGTCAGTTGCCTGAGAAAGCCGCCCGGCCCGGTTTCAAGGCTCGACGGTGCTGGATGCGCATTCGGCACCCACCAGCTGCTGACAACGATACCGGACATGATCGCCAGTGCGATGTAGGGGAACAGGTCCAGGCTGAACCATTCGAACACCCGCCCCAGCACCACGACCGCCAGAATGAAACCGATCGAGCCCCACAGGCGGATCTGGCTGTAACGCGAGGTCTGGCCTTGCAGGTGTGCCAGGGTGATGACTTCGAACTGCGGCAGCACGGCGTGCCAGAAGAACGCGTAGAGCGCCATGACCATCGCCAGCCAGGCATAGCTTTTTTCGACCAGGATCAGCGAAAACGCCAGTAATGTGCAGATGGCGCCAGACCGCACAATGGTCAGACGCCAACCGGTGTGATCACCCAGCCACCCCCAGAGATTGGGCGCAACGCAGCGCATCAGCATGGGGATGGCGACCAGTTCGCCGATCCGTGCGCTGGAAAAACCCAGATGATGCAGGTAAAGGGCCATGAAAGGCGCCGACAGGCCCAGCAAGGCGAAATAGCATACGTAGAACCCGGACAGCCGCCAGTAAGGCAGCTGTCCGCCGGCAGGTTGCGCCACGCTAGCACTCCGCAACCGTAACAGCGTGCATTACACCTGCCCCAGCACAGGCGTGTTGACGCTGACGTCCGCGTTCTGACCGCGATGACGCAGCAGATGATCCAGCAGAACGATGGCCATCATTGCCTCGGCAATCGGTGTGGCACGGATGCCGACACACGGGTCATGCCGACCTTTGGTGATCACGTCGGCGGCGTTGCCATCGACATCGATCGAACGCCCTGGCGTGGTGATGCTGGAGGTCGGCTTGAGCGCCAGATGCGCGATGATCGGCTGGCCGGAGGAAATGCCGCCGAGAATGCCGCCCGCGTGATTGGACAGGAAACCCTGGGGCGTCATCTCGTCGCGGTGCTCGGTGCCGCGCTGGGCAATACAGTCGAAACCGGCACCGATCTCCACACCCTTGACCGCGTTGATGCTCATCAGCGCGTGGGCGAGCTCAGCGTCCAGACGATCGAAGATCGGCTCGCCGAGCCCCGGCATCACGCCTTCTGCGACCACGGTGATTTTCGCACCAACCGAGTCCTGATCACGGCGCAGCTGGTCCATGTAGGCTTCCAGCTCCGGCACCTTGTCAGGGTCGGGGCAGAAAAACGCGTTGTCTTCGACCGAATCCCAGGTCTTGAACGGGATCTGGATCGGGCCAAGCTGGCTCATGTAGCCGCGAATGACGATGCCCTGGCTTGCCAGATACTTCTTGGCAATGGCCCCTGCGGCCACACGCATGGCGGTTTCCCTTGCCGAACTGCGGCCACCACCACGGTAATCGCGGATGCCGTACTTGTGGTGATAGGTGTAATCGGCGTGGGCCGGGCGGAACAGGTCCTTGATCGCCGAATAGTCCTTGGACTTCTGATCGGTGTTGCGGATCAGCAGGCCGATGGACGCACCGGTGGTCTTGCCCTCGAAGACACCCGAGAGAATCTCGACCTCATCGGCCTCCTGACGCTGCGTGGTATGGCGGCTGGTGCCCGGCTTGCGCCGATCCAGGTCGCGCTGCAGGTCTTGCAGGTCCAGCTCCAGCCCCGGCGGGCAGCCGTCGACGATAGCGACCAGCGCCGGGCCGTGGCTTTCGCCGGCGGTGGTGACAGTGAACAGCTTGCCGAAAGTGTTGCCGGACATGCGGGCGCTCCGAAAAATCAGCCAAAAAACCAGATCGTTAAACCAAGCGCGCCAGTATACGCAGGCTCGCGGTTCAGTTCATCCTCGAACCTTCTGTCACGGCGTGCGTCCAAGCGTGACTCCCCCAATGATGGCCTTGCGATGTTATCCGGTATTTCCCTGCTTCGAGTTCCCAACGCGCTGCGTCTGCTGGCCCTGCCGATAACCCTGATCCTGAGCCTGGCCGCCGCAACCGCCAGCGCTGCTGCACCCGGCACGGTGCAGCGGCCGATAAGCGTGGACACCGAAAACGGCAAGCTGTACGGCACGCTGCTGATGCCGCGTTCCGACAAACCGGTGCCGGTGGTGCTGATCGTCGCCGGTTCCGGCCCCACCGACCGCGACGGCAACAACCCGGAAGGTGGACGCAACGACAGCATGAAACGCCTGGCAGTGATCCTGGCCAGCAACAATATCGCCAGCGTGCGCTACGACAAACGTGGCGTCGCGGCCAGCAAGGCGGTCACACCGGATGAACGCAACCTGAGCGTCGAGCGCTACGTGGCCGATGTCCAGCTCTGGGCCAGAGCACTGAAAGCCAACCCGCGCCTGGGCCAGTTGATTCTGTTGGGCCACAGCGAAGGTGCGCTGGTGGCGACGCTGGCGGCTGAGAAGGTAGGTGCAGCAGCGCTGATCTCCGTGGCCGGCACCGGACGCCCGGTGGATCAGGTGCTGCGTGAACAGTTTCAGGAGCGCCTGCCACCGGACCTGCTGCAGCGCAGCGATCAGTTGCTCGACGAACTCAAGGCTGGCAAGACCGATGACAACGTGCCCGCCGAGCTGGAAGTGGTGTTCCGCCCCAGTGTCCAGCCGTACCTGATCTCGCTGTTCCGCCAGGATCCGGCGGCGGCTTTCGGTGCCTTGCACATTCCGGCGCTGATCGTTCAGGGTCGCAACGATATTCAGGTCGGTGTGGGCGACGCGCTGCTGCTGCAGAAAGCCAAACCGGATGCCCAACTGGCCCTGATCGATGGCATGAATCATGTGCTGCGCATCGTCCCGGACGATTTGCAGCAGCAACTGCTCTCCTACCGCAATCCGACCCAGCCGCTGGCCAGTGAAGTGACCGAGCGGATCCTGAGCTTCATCAAGGCACTCCCTGCCCCGGACGCCCCACACGGAAAAAAGATCTGACGCGCACGAGTCAATAGCCCTTCAGTCCTGGCAAATCTGGCCGATAGCAATGTGCTGGCCCTGTGTTCCGGCACCTTAGTGTTTCGGCACCTTTATGCCCCGGCAAACATGCTCCGGGGCAAGGCCCAGGAAAGGACACCCTTATGACAGACGCAACTACCATGACTGAAACCCTCGCAGAACCGGCCAGCGCAGAAGTCGCAGTGCCAGTACCCCCGCAGCCGTGGGAAGACGTTCTGCCCGAAAGCTTTCAGATGCTGCGTCTGTCGCCACTGCCTACCGACCGTGCTACCGGCGGCCGCCCTCTGCGCTTCGTACAGTTCGGGCGTGCCGAGCGGCACAGCAAGGCCTTGAGCCTGCTGCGGATCACGGTGCAATTGCCAGGTCAGCGGGTCCGCAAGGAACAGAACCATCTGGATATCTGGGCCGACCACGAAAAGCGCATGGTGCGCTTCGGTCCCGAGTCAGGCTTGCAGATCGAGCCATGGAACCGCGGCATCGGGCGCTTCATGATTGCGCATGCGGTGCATTGGGCGCAGAAAAGATGGTCTTCCTACAAGATTGAAGGCGTGGCGCTGGCCAGCAAGGACGGTCTGAACGAAGACACACGTCTGCGTCGCGATCACTTTCTGCGCACTCTGGGCTTTGAAGTGACGTATGCCGATGCCCAGCACATGAAAGGCGCGATCAAGGATGTACACGTCGGCAACCTGCACAGCACCTGGAACAACGACAAGGTGCAGATCATCGAGATTCTCGAAGCCTCGCAAATGCTGGAAAAGGCCGAGAAAAACCTGATCGAACAGGAGGTGACGATCCGTCAGCATGAAGACCGGGTGAGCAAATACAAGCGTGAGGACAGCGGCCTGCGCTTCACGATTGCCTGCCTGGTGACCTTCGCGGTCTTTCAGGCCGGACTGCTGATCTGGATCGCGACGCACCGATAAAAGACACGCCGATAAAAAGGGAGGCTGATATCAGCCTCCCTTTGGTCTCAGCCGCTTATCGCAGTTGTTGAGCTCAAACCTTCGACTGGAACAATGCCTGATGGTCGCGGCACTGTTCTGCCGTGAGCATGAACACACCATGCCCGCCCCGCTGGAAGTCCAGCCAGGCGAAATCGACCTCCGGATACAGCGCCTGCACGTGCACCTGGCTATTGCCGACCTCGACAATCAACAGGCCCTTCTCGTTGAGATGATCGGCGGCCTGGGCGAGCATGCGGCGGACCAGGTTCAGGCCATCGCTGCCACAGGCCAGCGCCAGCTCCGGCTCATGCTGATACTCGTCAGGCATATCGGCAAAGTCTTCGGCGTCCACATAGGGCGGGTTGGAAACGATCAGGTCAAAGCGCTGACCCGGCAGGCCGTCGAATCCGTCGCCCTGAACGGTGTAGACCCGGTCCTCCATGCCGTGACGTTCGATGTTCTGGTTGGCCACTTCCAGCGCGTCGTAGGACAGGTCGGCCAGGGCCACCTCGGCTTCCGGGAACACATCGGCACAGGCAATACCGATGCAACCGGAGCCAGTGCACAGGTCGAGAATCCGCGCCGGCTCGTCGGCCAGCCAAGGGGCGAAACGCTCTTCGATCAGCTCGGCAATAGGTGAGCGCGGGATCAGGACGCGGTCATCGACAATGAACGACATGCCACAGAACCAGGCCTCGCCCAGCAGGTACGGGGTCGGCACACGGTCATCGATGCGCCGCTTGATCAAGCGTTGCAGTTCGGATATTTCGTCGACTTCCAGGCGGCAATCCAGGTAGCTGTCGGCAATTTCCCAAGGCAGGTGCAGTGCGCCCAGTACCAGTTGCCGCGCTTCATCCCAGGCATTGTCGGTGCCATGACCGAAAAATACGTCTTCCTCGTGAAAGCGGCTGACGGCCCAGCGTATATGGTCGCGCACGGTACGCAGACGGGAAGTGATCATGGACAAACTCCTTGAAAGGCACGAACTGTTGTAAGACGAGCCTCGGTGAACAGTCTGGTTACGAACAACGTGCATTCTTCGTACCCGATAGACGGGGAAGTTTCCATGATTCGCGTACCGCCATCAAGGCAAACCGCCATCCATCCCCTCCTCCAACTGCCCTGCAGGCCATAAAAACCGTGGCTTGCGATGGTTGCCATTCCCAGAACGCTTCAGCCAGAGGACAATGTCGCAAAAGCCCCACACCAAGGAGCCCGTGAATGTCCGATTTAAAGACCATGTTTCAACTCAGTGGCCGGGTGCATGCGCCTGCCCATCTGAGTAACGCGACGCTGATCATCATCGACGCGCAAAAAGAATACCTTCGCGGCCCGCTGGCCCTGACCGGCGTCAGGGAAGCGATGGCCAACATCGGCCGACTGGTCGAGAAAGCACGGGCGGTCAAGTGCCCGATTGTTCACATCCGCCATCTGGGCACTGTGGGCGGCCCGTTCGATCCACATGGCGAGCGCGGCGAACTGGTGCCGGAGCTGTTGCCGCAGGGTGATGAACATCTGGTCGAAAAACGCCTGCCCAATGCCTTCAATGGCACCGGACTGCATGAACTGCTGCAGAGCCTAGGGCACCTGGACCTGATCGTCTGCGGCTTCATGAGCCATTCGAGTATCAGCACCACGGTTCGCGCCACCAAGGACTACGGCTATCGCTGCACCCTGGTCGACGATGCCTGCGCAACCCGTGACCTGCCGAGCCCGCACGGCGTGGTCAGCGCTGAGGTCGTGCACAGAACCGAGATGGCAATCATGGCCGACAACTTCGCCACCCTGGCACTGACCAAAGACCTTGTCTGACGCTACACAGGCGAAGGAGCGTGTGACAGCGTTCACATAACCGCCCATCCTTTGCCGTCATGGATCGTCCCGGAGGCGGGAACCACCCCTCCTTCCCCGGGTCAGAGCGCCGATACTCCATTGAGCTGATACCTGTTGAGGAAAAGGCATGAAAACGTCAGATGGTTTCGATGCACGTCGCCTGCGCCCCAGGGGTCAGGGCAACTGGGGCAAACGCATCGGCACGCTGATCGCACTGCTCCTTGTGGTCGCAGGCCTGTTGCTGGCAGTTGCCGGTGCATCCAGCCTCACGGTTCACCCGCAGATGCTGGGCGAACTGAATGCCAGCCCGGGCGGCGCGGCGTTTGTCGCCATCGGCGGATTGCTGGTGCTGTACATGGGCGTCTGGCTATGGCGCCGCTGCCGTCGTCAGCGCAGTGGCGGCGGCTTGAGTATCTCTTCGCATCTGATGAAAAAACACAACTGACCCTCTCGCCTGAGCGGTTAGAATGGCCTCCTTCGCGGAGGCCCCATGCAAGACGACGATTTTTCCCTGTTCAGAAGCGAGACACGCGGCGTCAAGCCGCTCAAGCATGAACACGCCGATGTCGGCAAACCCAAGACCGATCGAAAAATGCTGGCCCGTCTGCGCCAGTCGGCAACCGTGCGTACCGACTCGGTGACCGTCGACGGCTTGTCGGATCAATTCGTGATCGACGTCGGTCCTGAGGATGTCCTGAGCTGGTCGCGTGACGGCGTGCAGGAAGGCCAGATGCGCAAGCTCAAACTCGGTCAGATCAGCTTCGAGGGCAGCCTTGACCTGCATGGCATGAGCGTGGAAGTGGCGCGAGAGACGCTGTGGGAATTTCTGGCTGAAGCGACGCGTCTGGAAATACGCTGCGTACGTGTCACCCATGGCAAGGCGGTACGCCTGGACGGCAAGCGACCGATGATCAAAAGCCACGTCAACACCTGGCTGCGTCAGCATCCGCAGGTACTGGGCTTTTGCTCCTGCCTGGCCAAACACGGTGGTGCAGGCGCAGTGTACGTAATCCTCAGGCGCACCATGATGGAAGGGCGCGACGAGTAGAACCCGCCGCGCCCTTCCAGTCAGTCAGACCCTGTACGCCGGCCCTGCTGGTGAATCAGCGACCCGGGCCAGGGCCGCCAGGACCAGGGCCACCGCCTTCATGGTGACCGCCACCGCCGCCGCCATGTCCGCCCGGGCCAGGCCAGAACGGCCAGCAGCCGGAAACGGACGACAGTACAATCGCGAACAACGCTATTTTTGCTACTCGACTCAACATCCGGGTTTACTCTCTAGACAGGCAATGGATTGATGACCTGCCTACTCAGACCGTGATGGACGTCAGAAGTGGGTAGCGATCTGGTCGCCAACGTGTAAGCGAGAGGATACAAAAGCTGTAAAAGCGGATTTCCAAGGGCAAACAAGACACGGGCCGTCAGACACAAAAAAGCCATATGGCCTTGGCCTGACTCAGGCGATTAACTGCCGTGGCCTAGCTCTCGCAGGCGTTCAGAACCAGACCTTGAATGCAAGCCATGAAAAAACCAGAGCAAATACTGCACCGGATGCAGCAGACACCAGGACGTTTCGTGGTTCATGGGCAGACATATTGCGGACCTCGTTGCCCAACTGCTCAAGGTCTTCGCGCATCCGCTTTATGACTTGATCGTGACTCATACTCATCTTCTCTCGAAATGCCGATTCGTGCGTTATGTGCACACCTTCGCTTGGTCCAGCCTGAATCTCAAGCGCTGCAGGTCATGTCCGCTACTGAATACTGGCTGCCTGAAGCTTGTGGATGAAAGCGGCAGCCGTAACGATTACGGTGATCAACCACCAGCCGCCACAAATGGATAAAAGCTTGTTTCGCGCTTGAGCTTATCGGTCTCCGCAATCATTTTTCGCGCCTCAGCCACAAACTTGTGAACCTCAGCCTGGAGTTTCTCAAGCTCAAGCTCGTCTCTTTGATTCGCCATCCAACCTCCTGTCAGACTTTGGATTGCATCTCGCAAGCCGCTTTCATGAAAAGGATACGCTTCACATCTGCTTTGCAGATGCTTGAAAAAGCTACGGCATATGTCATTCCAGCGCTCCAATCAAGGCGACAGAAACGCATGTCGGAGAGCCCAAGCCAAAACACATGCTCTCTGCATTCGCTTTTCTGCGACTCTGGAAAGCACCTGGCTATAGCGCAATGCCGGGCAAAGTCTAAAAACCGGAGCTGATTGCGAAAGCATTACGAGGCCACGGCAGTACAACTGCGAGCACACCTACGCTACCATGTGCCCAATCGCCGGGATAAACCCCGCATTCATCGCCAATCAACGAGATCCGCAGGTCACGTATGCGAAATCGCCCAATTCCACTGGAGCGGGATCGGCAAACGGGACACCAGCTCGATTGGTAAAAAATCGGTACAGGCCCAAACGTACCGCTCTGAAACCTATACGGAATCACCCTCTGTGACACTGGAACAGAATTACACCGCCATCCTCGGGCAATTGGGCGAGGACGTCTCGCGCGAAGGTCTGCTGGACACCCCCAAGCGCGCCGCCAAGGCCATGCAGTATCTGTGTCGCGGCTACGCGCAGACCCTGGAAGAAGTGACCAACGGCGCGCTGTTCAGCTCCGATGCCAGTGAAATGGTGATGGTCAAGGACATCGAGCTGTACTCACTGTGCGAGCACCATCTGCTGCCGTTCATTGGCAAGGTACACGTGGCCTACATCCCGCAGGGCAAGGTGCTTGGTTTGTCGAAAGTAGCGCGGATCGTCGACATGTATGCCCGCCGTCTGCAGATCCAGGAAAACCTGAGCCGCCAGATCGCCGAGGCCATTCAGCAGGTCACCGGCGCGCTGGGCGTTGCGGTGGTGATCGAAGCCAAGCACATGTGCATGATGATGCGTGGCGTCGAGAAGCAGAACTCGGCCATGATCACCTCGGTGATGCTGGGCGAGTTCCGTGAAAACGCGGCCACCCGCAGCGAGTTTCTCAGCCTGATCAAGTGACCGTTCAGCCTGCGTTCACCTGCCGTGAGGCACGCTGAATGCACGGCTGGCCACGCCACCGCCCGCAAGAGGTATGACCTTGTTCATGAAAGCGTTAAGAGTCGGCCTCGGCCAACTCGTCATCGGCATTGATTTCCTGACTCGCCCGAGCAGGAAAAAACGTGACCCGCAGGCCCAGGCGGCTGTCGCTGAAGCGGCTCAGGACCTGACGCTGTATCAGTTCCATGCCTGCCCGTTCTGCGTGAAGACACGTCGCGCCCTGCGCCGCCTGAATGTTCCGGTCGCGTTGCGCGATGCGAAAAACAATGAGCTTGATCGCCAGACACTGCTCAACGAGGGCGGCAGGATCAAGGTGCCTTGCCTGCGCATCGAGGAAGGTGACAAAACCGTATGGATGTATGAATCCAAGGTGATCATCGACTATCTGAACCAGCGCTTCGGAGCGATCTGACCGCTGTTTGGCCGGCGCCTCTCAGCGCGGGCAACCTTCCTCGCGGCAAGCCACATAGGCTTGCAGTTGCTTGAGACGCACACGGGTCTGCTCGGCCAGGCATTGCGATTGCAGCAATGGCCAGATAGAGCCTGAGTCCTCGGGCTTGCCCGCCTGATACAGGCAATCGGCATCACGCAGGGCTATCCACTTTCGTTGTGCATCCTTGAGTGCCTGCTTTTTCGCCGGGGTCTTCAACCACGCCATTTGCGCGTTGTACTGCTTGTTGAGCTCGGCATCGAGCGCTGCCTGCTGATTGGCAGCGCAGCGGTTCATGCTGGCCTGATTGGCGTCGCAGTCCTCGGCCTGGGCCGAGCAGCCGATACCCAGCGCAATGAAAGCACCCAGAAGTACGATTGAAACGCGCATACATTTCCCTTTGTTCAAATGACGGACGTGTCAGTCCAGCATACCGATATAACCCGGCTGTGCCTTGACCCGATCCAGCCAACGGCGGATCCCGGTATAGGGTGCCAGATCGAAACCGCCCTGATGCGCGACGTGGGTGTAGGCATACAAGGCAATGTCGGCGATGGAGAAATTCTCGCCGACCAGAAACGGCGTACGGTCGAGCTGCTGCTCCATGACCGCCAGTGCGCGATAGCCGGCTTTCTGCATGGCGCGATACTCGGTCATGCGTTCAGCCGGCAAGCCCAGGTAGAACTGGATGAAACGGGCCACTGCGACCGACGGCTCATGGCTGTACTGTTCGAAGAACTGCCATTGCAGAACCTGGGTGCGCAACCTCGGTTCGCTTGGCAGGTACGAAGAACCGTCAGCCAGAAAGTTGAGAATCGCGTTGGACTCCCACAGGCAAGTGCCATCCTCCAGCTCCAGCACCGGAATCTTGCCGTTGGGATTCTTTTCCAGAAACGCCGGGGTCTGTGTTTCGCCGTTGAGAATATCGACCGGCACCCACTCGTACTCGCTGCCCAGCAGATTAAGCATCAGCTTGACCTTGTAGCAGTTGCCCGAGTTGTAATCGCCATAAACCTTGTACATCAGACTGCTCCCTTGCTGCGTCTATGTTGACGTCTTGAATCAGGCGGCTTGCAGAAGGTGTGCTGCGCGGACCACCGACGCCAGACGTTTTATACCCTCATCGAGCCGTGCAGGGTCGATATGGCTGAAATTGAGCCGCAAGTGACCGTGATTGGCGTCCGGATCGGCGAAAAAAGGTTCGCCCGGCATGAACGCCACATCGTGCGCCAGCGCTGCATCCAGCAAGGTGCGCGTATCCAGCGGCTGCTTCAGCGTCAACCAGAAGAACAGTCCGCCTTGCGGGCTGTTCCAGGTGGCCAGGTCTGAAAAATGCGTTTGCAAGGCACTCTCGAACGCATCACGACGGCCCCGGTAAAACTCGCACAGCGTCACCAGATGCTCACGATAGTGCTCAGTACCAATCCACTGCAAGGCCTGCCACTGGCCGAGGCGATTGGTATGCAGATCGGCCGACTGCTTCAGACGCAGCAAGTGCGGAAACAGATCGGGGCTGGCGATCAGATAACCCACCCGCAGGCCTGGCAGCAGTGTCTTGGAAACCGTGCCGGTATAAATCCAGCTGGCCGTTTTCAGACTGCTGACAATCGGCCTGGCACTGCCGCCGTCAAAACTCAGTTCACGGTACGGTTCGTCCTCGATCAACGTGACACCGAACTCATCGAGCAAGGCCGCAACGGCATCGCGACTGGCCTGGCTGTAGCGCACCGCCGAGGGGTTCTGGAACGTCGGGATGAGGTAGGCGAAGGCTGGTTTGTGCTGTTCCAGACGCTGACGCATCGCAAGCAGGTCCGGGCCTTCGGCCTGCAAGGGCACGGTGATGCAGTCGGCGCCGAACAGCTGGAATATCTGCAACGCCGCCAGATAGGTGGGCGCCTCGAGGAGAATTTCGGTGCCTTTGTCGATATACAGCTTGGCGGCCAGGTCCAGTGTCTGCTGAGAACCACTGACCACCATTACCTGACGGGCGTCGCAGTCGATACCCAGAGCGCGGGCATCGGCGGCCAGCGCTTCACGCAGTGCAGGTTCGCCCTCGCTCATGCCGTACTGACCCAGCGCAACGGGCATGTCGGCCCACTCCACTTTGGGCAGCATTGACTCGGCGGGCAGCCCACCGGCGAACGACATCACTTCCGGGCGCTGAGCGGCGGCGAGGATCTCGCGAATCAGAGAACTTTTCAGACGGGAAACGCGTTCGGAGAAAGCCATGGCAGTTACCTGTAGCCGAGACAATTGGAAATACGTCAAACTGGTTGACTCAAATTACGACGATCAACCCGGATACGTCAACATGCTTGACCTTAAAAAACCTGCCAATCAACAAATGGCCATGGAAGCGTTCTTCTTCGGCTATCAGGCATTCACTGCCAAGGCTGATGAAATGCTGGCCAGACGCGGCTTCAGTCGCGTGCACCAGCGCATCGTATTTTTCATCGCCCGTTACCCCGGCCTGAGCGTCAAGGAGCTGCTCACCGTATTGGGCGTCAGCAAACAGGCCCTCAATGCCCCGCTACGTCAGCTGATCGCCATGAATCTGGTGCACAGCGCGGCCCCCGAAAATGACAAGCGCAAACGACTGCTGGGCCTCACCGATGAAGGCGCCCTCTTTGAACAGGGCTTGCGCCGCGAACAGGTCAAACTGCTGCAGCGGGTGTTCGCCGAAGCAGGTCAGGATGCCGTGGATGGCTGGCTGACGGTCAATCGGGCCCTGGGGCAGACCCTGCAGTCGGGCGCCTGCCCGACCGAGGCTGACACCGAGTAAACGCCACGGCCGTAACTGTGCTGGCGTTTACTCGTGTCGCTGTATTGCAAGGCCGAGCGGCCAGGCGTTTAGGCTTGGCGCCCTTTGCTACCTGCCCGTTTCAAGGAACGCCCAGCATGAACCAATCCCTGAAGGTGCCATTGCGCCCGCTGACAGACTCATCGCCGTCGGCGGTGGTTGCCGG
The DNA here is from genome assembly GCF_001467335.1 of Pseudomonas sp. ICMP 10191. Taxonomy (NCBI): domain Bacteria; kingdom Pseudomonadati; phylum Pseudomonadota; class Gammaproteobacteria; order Pseudomonadales; family Pseudomonadaceae; genus Pseudomonas; species Pseudomonas sp. ICMP 10191. The sequence continues at coordinate 238,603 of NZ_LKGW01000001.1, read as the reverse complement.
TTTCATCGCCATGATGACCGGCTGCACCAGTTCGCTGGTGTTGATTTTCCAGGCGGGCCAGGCGGCAGGGCTGAGCAGCGTGCAGATTTCATCGTGGCTGTGGGCGCTGTTCATGGGCATGGCGGTGTGCAGCATCGGCCTCTCGCTGCGCTACCGCATGCCAATTACCGTGGCGTGGTCGACACCCGGCGCCGCACTGCTGATCACCAGCCTGGGCGGCGTCAGCTACCCGCAGGCCATTGGCGCGTTCATCACCAGCGCGCTGCTGGTGATTCTGTGCGGGGTGACCGGCAGTTTCGAGCGCATCGTGCGGCGTCTGCCAGCGTCGCTGGCTGCGGCCTTGCTGGCAGGGATTCTGTTCCGGATCGGCAGTGAGATCTTTATTGCCGCACAGCACCACACCAGCCTGGTAATGGGCATGTTTTTCACTTACCTGCTGGTCAAGCGCCTGTCGCCGCGCTACTCGGTGCTGCTCGCGCTGCTGGTCGGTATCGGCATCTCTGGCATGCTGGGTTTGCTGAACTTTGACGGCCTGGCGCTGGAAGTCGCCATACCGGTCTGGACCACCCCGGCGTTTTCATGGGCAGCGACAGTGAGCATTGGCATCCCGCTGTTCGTGGTGGCCATGACCTCGCAGAACATGCCGGGTGTGGCCGTGTTGCGAGCCGACGGCTACTTCCCGCCTGTTTCGCCGCTGATATCGGTGACAGGCTTTGCCTCATTGCTCACGGCACCGTTTGGCTGCCACGGGATCAATCTGGCCGCGATCAGTGCCGCCATCTGTACCAGCCCTCATGCGCACGAGGACAAGTCCAAACGCTATACAGCGGCGATCTGGTGCGGGATTTTCTATGCGATAGCCGGCATTTTCGGTGCCACCCTGGCGGGTCTGTTCAGTGCGTTCCCCAAGGAACTGATGCTCTCGATTGCCGCGCTGGCGCTGCTCGGGTCGATCACCAATGGCCTGACCGTTGCGATGGCCGAACCGAGGGAACGCGAACCCGCCTTGATCACCTTCATGGTAACCGCCTCGGGACTCACGCTGTTTTCCATAGGCTCGGCATTCTGGGGCATCGTCGCGGGTTTGCTGACCTTGCTGATCCTGAACACACGCAAGGCCGATTAGGCCAACCGCTGGCAGCGCGGGAGAGATCAACTACGCGCGGCAGCCGCTACCAGCAGGGTTCCGGCGTCGGCATCGAGTATCGCCTGGGTGCCCAGGGGCACTGCCTGATTGGGATCTCCATGCCCTACCGGCAGACCGCCGAGCACAGGGATGCCGAGACTGCCCAGCCGCTCCAGCAGCACATCCGCGGGGCTGATGGTGCGGCCAGTGTTTGGAGCAGGGGTAAATTCGCCGACGGCAATGCCGGCCAGAGACGCAAGAATCCCGCAGTTGCCCAGGTGGGTGAGCATGCGGTCGACCCGGTAGGCGGGTTCGTTGACCTCTTCGATGAGCAGGATGGCGCCGCTCAGGTCAGGCATGAACGGCGTACCCACAGAGGTATCGAGGATGCACAGGTTACCGCCCAACAGCAGGCCCTGTGCGCTGCCAGCGGTTCTGACCCTGGCCGTTGGCGAGGCCGGATCAGCCTTGAGCAGGACCGGCTCTGTGCTCATCAACACATGGCGCATACCGCTGACGAACAGACCGCCACGTTCCAGCTGCGAAGCGACCGGTCCATGAATGGTCGCCAGGCGCGCATGGTTCCACAGCGCACAGTGCAACGCGGTGATGTCAGAAAAGCCAGTCACCAGCTTGGGATCACGACGCACCGCGTCCATATCCACCTGCTGGACAATCCTTTGCACGCCATAGCCACCGCGAGTGCAGATGACCGCGCGGATTTCCGGGTCGGCCAGCGCGGCGTTGAGGTCGGCGAGCCGCTCTTCATCGGTCCCCGAATAGAACGAGTAGTTGCCCAGCGCATGCGGATAGACCCGCGGGCGCAGCCCCCACCCCTCAAGTACCGCCACCGCCGCCTGGATCTTGCCGGGGTCCACAGGGCTTGCCGGAGAGACCAGTGCCACGGCGTCGCCAGCTCGCAGAGCCCGGGGGTGAAGAGTGTTTGAAGAGGTGGCAGGCATCACGGTCGTCCAAGCGTTGATCGAACTAGGAATCTAGGTTCTGTACGAAAAGTCGGCGAGCGAAGGTCAGGCAAGGCAAAAACAGGCGAGGAAGCGGAGTGTACGTGTTGTAAATGAACATTCCGAGCCTGTGTTTAACGCAGCATCACCGAGCGCAGCCACTTTTCGTACAGAGCCTAGAGCACTGAGGGGGCGCGACTCAAGCCATATCCGTCATCAGCATGGCTCATCCGCAGATCCGTCTGAACGCCAGCGGCGCAACGGACTCCTATCAATCACATGGATCAAACGGCATTCGCTGGGTGATCGCTTCTTGTCCGAATGGCGCGATGAGCGTTTGAATCCATTCTTGAACCCTTTTCAGGAGACCCTGCCATGACCGATCTTTCCAACCGCCAGTTCCTGCTCGCCAAGCGCCCTTCGGGCGATGCGCGCCGTGAAGACTTCACCTATCAGGAAGTCCCGGTCAGCGCACTTGCCGACGGGCAGATTCTGGTCAGGAGCAAATACCTGTCACTGGACCCGGCAATGCGTGGCTGGATGAATGACGGCAAATCCTACATTCCAGCCGTAAAGCTGGGCGAAGTAATGCGTGCCCTCGGCGTGGGTGAAGTAATTGAATCGAAAAACCCCAAGTTCGCCGTAGGTGACCATGTTCAGGGCGCCCTGGGCGTGCAGGACTACTTTGCTGGTGAACCGAAGGGTTTCTACACGGTGGACACGAACCTTGCGCCACTGCCCCTTTATCTGTCAGCACTGGGCATGACCGGCATGACCGCCTACCTGGCGCTGCTGGATGTCGGCCAACCGAAAAGCGGTGACACCGTGGTGATTTCCGGTGCGGCAGGCGCTGTCGGCAGCGTGGCCGGGCAGATCGCCAAGCTCAAGGGATGCCGGGTCGTCGGCATTGCGGGAGGCACGGAAAAATGCCGTCTGCTGACCGAGGAGCTGGGCTTTGACGCCGCCATCGACTACAAATCCGAAGACGTCATGGACGGTCTGAAACGTCACTGCCCGGATGGCGTAAATGTGTACTTCGACAACGTCGGTGGCGACATCCTCGATGCGGCACTCAGCCAACTGGCGGTCGGCGCGCGTGTGGTGATCTGTGGCGCCATCAGCCAGTACAACAGCACCAAGGCGATCAAAGGCCCGGCCAACTACATGTCGCTGCTGGTCAACCGTGCACGTATGGAAGGCTTCATCGTACTGGACCACCCAGAGCGCTTTGCAGAAGCGGGCCAGGTCATGGCCGGCTGGATCAAGGAAGGCAAGCTCAAGAGCAAGGAGCACATCGTGGAAGGCCTCGAGACGTTCCCGGAAACCTTCCAGATGCTGTTCAGCGGTGAGAATCAGGGCAAGCTGATCCTGAAAGTGGAATAAACCCGCAGGGTTTTCGCAGCGTCACAGCCCTTCCCCACGATGCAGGTAAAGAGCCGTGACGCTACGAACCCATCCACTCAAGCCAGCTCGGCAACCACCGCCGCCAGGGCCTTCGCCGGGTCAGCCGCCTGGCTGATCGGGCGGCCGATGACAAGGTAGTCAGAGCCTGCATCCAGTGCCTGACGAGGGGTCAGGATACGACGCTGGTCGTCGTGCGCACTGCCCGCCGGACGAATGCCGGGTGTCACCAGTTGCAATGACGGGTGAGCGGCTTTCAGAGCCTGCGCTTCCAGCGCCGAGCAGACCAGACCATCCATCCCGGCTTTCTCGGCCAGAGCAGCGAGGCGCAGCACCTGCACCTGCGGGTCGATGTCCAGGCCGATACCGGCCAGGTCCTCACGTTCCATGCTGGTCAGAACGGTCACACCGATCAGCAGCGGCTGTGGGCCAGTGCGCTGCTCAAGCACTTCCCGACAGGCCGCCATCATGCGCAAGCCACCCGAGCAGTGCACGTTGACCATCCACACGCCCATCTCGGCCGCCGCCTTGACCGCCATCGCCGTGGTGTTGGGGATGTCGTGGAATTTCAGATCCAGAAACACTTCGAAGCCCCTGTGGCGCAGGGTCTCGACGATGTCGGCCGCGCAACTGGTGAACAGTTCCTTGCCAACTTTGACCCTGCACAGTTTGGGATCGAGCTGATCAGCCAGGCGCAAGGCGGCTTCGCGGGTCGGAAAATCCAGGGCGACGATGACAGGAGTCTGGCAGGCGGACATGAGCGTGGTCTCAGGTAAGTCGAAATCGGCGCGCATTGTAGCTGAACCGGCGCACTGGCGGGACCCGTAGATCGGCATTTGCCCGAACAGCGTCCTGACACCTCTGAATTCCATGCACCCCTGGCGGTCATCGCCGCACCAATCCGGACCAAAGCTTTGCAACGAGTTGAATCGATTCACCCTGACGTTCTGTAAACGACCCGTTTTGAAGCATCACGACACCGATGCGTGCACTGGCACGGCCTCTGCAACAGGATGTTTCAACGTTTATCGAATCCCAGGGAGAGAACAATGAGCACACAACTCAAGCCGACGCTCGGCACGATTCATTTATGGGGGATCGCGGTAGGGCTGGTGATTTCCGGCGAATACTTTGGCTGGAGCTACGGCTGGGGCGTCGCGGGTACGTTGGGCTTTTTGGTAACAGCCCTGATGGTTGCAACCATGTACACCTGTTTCATCTTCAGTTTTACCGAGCTCACCACTGCCATCCCCCACGCAGGCGGTCCGTTCGCCTACAGCCGTCGCGCCTTTGGCGAAAAAGGCGGACTGATCGCCGGCATGGCCACGCTGATCGAATTCGTCTTTGCGCCACCGGCGATTGCCATGGCCATCGGTGCGTACCTCAACGTGCAATACCCGGGTCTTGACCCCAAGCATGCGGCAGTCGGCGCCTACATCGTGTTCATGGCGCTCAACATCGTGGGCGTGAAGCTCGCGGCAACCTTCGAGCTGGTGGTGTGCATTCTGGCTGTGGCCGAGTTGCTGGTGTTCATGGGCGTGGTTGCACCTGCGTTCAGCTTCAGCAACTTCGCCCTGAACGGCTGGGCCGGTTCGCAGACTTTCGGACCCGAAGCCATTGCCGGCATGTTCGCTGCCATTCCCTTCGCCATCTGGTTCTTTCTGGCCATCGAAGGCGCTGCAATGGCCGCCGAAGAAGCCAAGGACCCGAAACGTACCATCCCGAAGGCCTATATCAGCGGCATTCTGACCTTGGTGATACTGGCGATCGGCGTCATGCTGTTTGCCGGTGGCGTGGGTGACTGGCGCACCCTGGCCAACATCAACGATCCCCTGCCGCAAGCCATGAAAGCTGTGGTCGGTGACAGCTCCGGCTGGCTGCACATGCTGGTGTGGATCGGCCTGTTCGGCCTGGTCGCCAGCTTCCATGGGATCATCATGGGTTACTCGCGCCAGTTCTTCGCCCTTGCCCGCGCTGGCTACCTGCCCGCCTCGCTGGCCAGACTCTCGCGCTTCCAGACACCGCACCGGGCAATCATCGCCGGCGGCCTGATCGGCATCGCCGCGATCTACAGCGACGGCCTGATCAACCTGAGCGGCATGACGCTGACCGCTGCGATGATCACCATGGCCGTGTTCGGCGCCATCGTCATGTACATCATGAGCATGCTCAGCCTGTTCAAACTGCGCAAGACCGAGCCTGGCCTGGAGCGCACGTTCCGCGCACCCGGTTATCCAGTGGTGCCCGGCATCGCTCTGGCGCTGGCCGTCGTGTGCCTGGTGGCAATGGCCTGGTTCAACGCACTGATCGGCCTGATTTTCCTGGGCCTGATGGCCATCGGCTTTATCTACTTCAGTCTGACCGCCAAATCCCGCGCCGACGCGCCGACCGACGCGATGCTGACCGGGGAGTAATCACCGGAGTTCTTCGGGTTGCGGGCGAATGCTTTCGCACGCAACCCCTTCAAGGCGCATACACTTGAACCATTGGGTAGCCGTGCTGCTCAAACCGGTATCACAACAAGGAGAGCGCTATGCCCTGGTATGCCTGGTTAATTCTGCTCGTAGCCATTGGCTCGGTCGTCGGCGGTCTGATGATGCTGCGCGACACAGCCAAGAAACTGCCCCTCACTGAAGAACAGCTCAAGCGCGTCCACGAGCGCAACGCAGAAATGGATGCCAAGGACGCCAAGGACCGCTAAGTGCCTCCGGGTGGCAGGCGGACACCTGCCACCCTCTACTTGTCAGGCATCTCGGCGTTTATCGGAAGCACCTTGATATTTAGCGGCTCGAAAATCTTCGCCAACTGCCCATCTGCACGCAACCTCTCCAGTAATTGCCTGAAGTGCGAAACATCAATGTTGCCGTTCGGGCGCAACAACGCATATTGACGGTAGATCTGATCGACACGGTCGGACACCATCAACTGCGCCGCTTCATCCTTGTTATGCGCCATGAAATCAATCAGGTACGAACGGGTAACGGGTGCAATATCGGCGCGGCCGCGCACCACCATCAGCAAGTTGCTGTCGTGGGAGTACGTGGAGGTAATGGTGAAGTGCTCGCTCAGGTACTTCTGATCGGTATTGAAGTTGGCAAATCCATAATGATAGCCACTGAACAATGCCAGACGTTTGTCAGCCAGGGTGTCGAAGTAATCCTGCCCCCGCCCTTCTTCCCGGCGCGCCACATAGACCTCGGCATCCTCGAGCCCCATATCGAGCTGTTCATGTGGAATGTCCTTCCAGCCCCAGTCAGGGTTTTCGAAGACTGCAACATCGAAACGCCCTTCCGTGAAATCACGAAAACGCCGGGGCACCGAGGTCGGGATCATGACGAATTCGTAGTCGTCCTGCTCGCCATTCAGGGCGTCGATCAACCTGGGTAAAAGACCGGCGTCTTCACCTTTTTCAGGGCGCACCATATAAGGGGGGAAGTGCACTGCGGCCACGCGCACGATCTGCGCGGCGAAGACCTGCGGCGTTGCCATCAACGGAATGAAGAGCATGACGCCGGTAACGATCTTGCGCGCCACACCGTCAATTAACACTGCAAGTCTTTTCATAAAACACGACATCAATCAAAGCCGTTCAAACTATGCGGTTTCCATGATTTAAACAACTGTCAAATCGACGGCGTCAGCGCTCTGCGGCATCCTTGCGGTATTCGCCCAGGCAAGTGACAGCCGCCTGCGAGGCACCAATGCAATCACCCGTGGTCACTGTAGGGGCAGTTGTTACAACAAGGGTGCCGATGCAAGGCTCAGGGTGTGCGCAACGGGTTAATCTGGCTACGCTCAAGCCATTGACTATCGTAAGGAAGCTTGATGATGCCGCACTGGCTGGTGATTGATCTTGAGGCTACGACCGAAGAAGGTGGGTGGCCGGTCGCAGAAATGGAAGTCATCGAGATAGGCGCGACACTGGTCAATCAGGACGGACGCGAGCTGGACCATTTCGAACGCTTCGTGCGCCCGGCGCGCAGGCCGCTGCTGACCCATTTCTGCCGCGAGCTGACCCATATCAACCAGAGCAGCATCGACAGCGCTGCACCGCTGACGACGGTGTGGCCGCAGTTCGAGCGCTGGTTGAGCCATCACCGTGCACGTATCGTGGGCTGGGCCAGTTGGGGGGATTACGATCGTCAGCAACTGGAAGAGGAATGGCGTCAGCATCACCTCGACAGTGCACTGTCCAGCATGCCGCACGTCAATCTCAAACAGCGTTTCGCCCAGGCTCGCCATTTGCAGAAACCGATGGGGCTGAACAGTGCCTTGCAACTGGCAGGCATGCAGTTCAGCGGGCAACAGCACCGCGCCTTGGTCGATGCGCGCAATACTGCCAGGCTGCTGCCGTTGATTCTGCCCAACTGAATGCCGCTGCAGGTCGACGTTTCGTCAGCGTCGATGTGCAAGGGGCGTGACGAGTTTTAACGTGTTGGGCATACTGGCGAGCCATTTTCAGCCCTTTCAAAAGGAATCGCCCATGTTCAAGGTCAACGAGTACTTCGACGGCACCGTCAAATCCATCGCCTTCACCCAGGCCGATGGTGAGGCAACCATCGGTGTCATGGCAGCGGGCGAATATGAGTTCGGTACGGCGCAACGGGAAATCATGCATGTGATCTCCGGCGAGTTGAGCGTGAAGCTTCCGGACAGCACTGACTGGGAAACCTTTGCCACCGGCAACCAGTTCAACGTACCGGCCAACAGCAAGTTCCAGCTCAAGGTCAAAGTCGATACCGCCTACCTGTGCGAATATCGCTGAGACTCAGCGAGTGGGAGGCTTGACCTCCCACGTTGCCCACAGGCCCTCCTCACCCTCTCCTACTCAACCCCGGCATTGAACTGCAACGCCGCCAGTCGCGCATAAAGCGGGTTGCTGGCGATCAACTGCTGATGGGTGCCCACGGCCACCAACCGCCCCTGATCCATGACGGCAATCCGGTCGGCATTCTGCACCGTGGCCAGCCGGTGGGCGATGACCAGCGTCGTACGCCCCTGCATCAGGCTCGGCAGGGCCTGTTGAATCAAGTGCTCACTCTGCGCGTCCAGCGCACTGGTCGCCTCGTCCAGCAGCAGAATCGGCGCATCGACCAGCAAGGCACGGGCAATCGCCAGACGCTGACGCTGTCCGCCGGACAATCCCACCCCGCCCTCACCCAGATGCGTACCGTAGCCGTTGGCCATGTCGAGAATGAACTCGTGCGCATGGGCAATGCGCGCCGCCGCCTGTACCTGCTCAAGGCTCGCAGTGGCGTTACCGTAACGAATGTTGTCCTCGACACTGCCGAAAAACAGGGCGGGCGATTGTGAAACCAGCGCGAAGCAGCGGCGTAGATCATGGGGATCGAGCTGCGCGATCGGTACGCCCTCGATCAGAATGCGCCCTTGAATCGGGTCGTAAAAACGCAACAGCAGATCCAGAATGGTCGACTTGCCCGCGCCGGAGGGCCCGACCAGCGCCAGGGTTTCACCGGGCTCGATGCTCAGGGTCAGGTTATCCAGCGCATTGCGCTCAGAACGCGATGGGTAGGCGAAGGTGACATTCTCCAGCGCCAGACGCCCACTGATGCGCTGCGGCAGGCTCTGCAGATCCGTGGTCGGCACACTGATCTCGCTGCGTGCCTGAAGCAGCTCGCCGATCCTCTCTGCGGCACCGGCGGCGCGCTGCAGATCGCCAATCACCTCGCTCAACGTACCGAACGCCATACCGACCATCAGCGCGTAGAACACGAACGCTGCCAGCTCACCGCTTGAGATGCGGCCGCTGATCACGTCCATACCGCCGACCCACAACATCACCGCCACGGCACCCAGCACCAGAACGATCACCAGCGTGATCAGCCATGAGCGCTGCAGGATACGTTTACGAGCGGTCTCGAACGCCTGCTCCACCGTATGCGAAAAACGCTGCTTGTCCTGCTGCTGATGGTTGTACGCCTGCACTGTCTTGATCTGCCCCAGGGCTTCGGCCACGTAACTGCCGACATTGGCGACCCGGTCCTGACTTTCGCGCGACAGATTTCGTACCCGCCGCCCGAACATGAGAATGGGTGCGATGATCAGCGGCAACGCCACCACCACGATACTGGTGAGTTTGGGGTTGGTGATGAACAACAACACGATGCCGCCAATGACCATCAGCGCGTTGCGCAGGAACATCGACAGTGACCAGCCGATGACAGACTGCAACAGCGTGGTGTCGGCGGTCAGTCGCGACTGGATTTCCGAACTGCGATTGTTTTCGTAGAAGCCCGGATGCAGTTCGATCAGGTGATCGAATACTTTCTTGCGCAAGTCGGCAACCACACGCTCGCCGATCCACGACACCAGATAGAAGCGGGCGAAGGTTCCGACGGCGAGGCCGACCGTCAGCAGCATGAAAAACCCGATCGAGCGCTCGAGCAGCTGCGGTGAGCGGGTCATGAAACCCTGATCGACCATCAGTTTGATGCCCTGCCCGATCGACAGGGTAATACCTGCGGTGATGACCAATGCCAACAACGCGCCGAGCGCCTGCCAGCGATACGGCGCGATGAAGCTCGCAGCCAGACGCAAGGCCTGGCGATGACGTCGGGTAATCCGTGAAATCATGAACGATGACCTGCCTGTGTGCCCGATCTGTCTGAGTTGCAAAGCCTACACCTGTGTGGCCAGGGCGCCGAACATCATTTCGAATGAACTTGCGGCTGGCTTCCAGAGTCAGGTTATGACTGCTTTACAGAGGCCGCTATAAGACATCGATCTAAGCGCCTGCTGGCAGATTTGCATCATATCTGTTGCACTTGCAGCGCGTTTGAGCGGCTGACAGTACCTGTCACGGACCGGTCATCAAGCGCGGTTAACTTAACGCCGTTACCTGATGAAAGGAGAAACACCATGAACCCGCAAGAGCGCAGCAATGAAGTTCAGGTTGTTCGAGCCACGCCTAATCTGCCGGTTGGCGGTGCCATTCTTGACCAGCACGGACAAGAAGTCCTGATCACCGAAGAAATGGTTCAGGCTGCCTGCCAGGAATGCGACAAGCACTGGGTAACCCCGGAAAAATAAAACCAAGCCGTACCAGATATTTGAAACCCGACCACTCGGTCGGGTTTTTTATTGCCTGATGACCCGGCTGGCGATCAGACCAGCACTGCACCCAGCGCCCGCACCAGTTGTGCCAATGCCTCGGATTCTCCCTCCAGATGAACCTTCAGCCCTTCGATTTCCCGGCGTGGCGGGTACTGCTTGCGCAATGCATCGAAGGCCAGACGCTGGCTGGCGGTGTCACCGGTCAGGCTGCGGCGGAAATCCGCATCGTCACGTCGCGGGTCATACACGCCGCGGCACAACATGTTAAGCGCCCAGACCGGGTCGCAGGCCGCGTCGAGACTGACCTGCGCCAGCCAGGGTTTTGGCAGCAGATCGTCCAGCTCGATCGTCGCAGGCTGATCAAGAAAGCCACACAACGCCTGATAGATCTGTGCAGTACCGCGCTGCCTGCCATCCAGGCTGTAACCGGCGATATGCGGTGTACCCAGAACGCACAAGTCAGCCAGCGCGACGTTGACCTGCGGCTCGCCCTCCCACACATCCAGTACGGCCTGCAGGTCTTCCCGCTCAAGCAGCACGTCGTGCAACGCCGCGTTATCCACTACGGCGCCACGGCTGGCATTGATCAGCCAGGCACCCTGGCCGAGCTGACGCAAACGCGCGTCGTCGAGCAAGTGCCAGGTCGGTGACGCCCCGGTTTTGTTCAGAGGCGTGTGCAGGCTGATCACGTCACAGCGCTGCAGGATCTCGTCAAGGCTGACGAAGTCGCCGCCTTCGGCAGCCTGGCGTGGCGGATCGCAGACCAGCACGTTCCAGCCCAATGCCTTCAATACGCTGATCAGCCGACCACCCACCTGCCCTGCACCGACCACACCGTAGGTGCGCTGCGCAAGATCGACCCCTTCGATTTCAGCCAGGGTCAGCAGGCTGCCTAGGACATAGTCCACCACGCCGCGCGCATTGCAGCCCGGAGCGCTGGCCCACTGGATACCGGCTTGCTGAAACCAGTCCAGATCCAGGTGATCGGTGCCGATGGTGCAGGTCCCGACAAAACGCACCGGGCTGCCCTCAAGCAGTTCGCGGGTCACGGCGGTGACCGAGCGAACCAGCAGGATGTCGGCATCCGCTACAGCAGCTCGGTCCATGGCGCGGCCCGGCAAGCGATGAATCTCACCGAAATGAGCAAAAAAAGCGTCGAGCAGGGGAATATTTTCGTCAGCAACAATGCGCATGGAAGACTCTCTGGGTCTGGCGAACAGGGACCTGCTCGAATCGGGAACAGGTGCGTCGTGAACAGGCGCGGGTTGCAGCGATGTGGTGATCAGTCGGACTTCTTGCGGATCCAGTACAGGAACGTGCCCTCTTCGGCTTGCTCCGCAACCAGCTCATGACCGAGAAATACACAGAATTTCGGGATATCGCGACGCGTGGACGGATCGGTTGCAATGACCTTGAGTAGACCGCCCGCGGGCAGGTCACGCACCTTCTGGTGCAACATCATCACCGGCTCCGGACAAAATAGCCCGACGGCGTCCAGCTCGGCGTCGACAGTGAGGTTTTCAATGGGCTCAGACATGGGGCACTCCAGAGACGGGGGACGATTGTCGCTCAATTCGGTCGGTCAGGCCAAATGCTGATGGTTATACCGGCGCCGAATGGCGGCGCGCGGCCAGACAGCAGACAGAAAAATGCCAGGCACAGGGCCTGGCACTGATCATGATTCGGGCGAGCGTCAGAACGGCAGCTTCATACCGGGCGGCAACTGCATGCCAGCCGTCATGGAAGCCGTCTTGTCCTGGCTGGCCTGCTCGATCTTGCGCACGGCGTCGTTGACGGCGGCGGCGATCAGGTCTTCCAGCACTTCCTTGTCTTCCTGCATCAGGCTGTCATCCAGATTGATGCGCTTGACGTCATGACGACCGGTCATCACCACGCTCACCAGGCCTGCGCCCGATTGACCGGTGACTTCCGCGTTGGCCAGTTCTTCCTGCATCTTGGCCATTTTTTCCTGCATTTGCTGCGCCTGCTTCATCAGGCCAGCCATGCCACCTTTCATCATGGGATATCTCCTCGAAAATGGATGGTTCGTTTGCGTGGCGCCAGCGGCGCCCTGTGTTCAGTTATTGAGCCTGCGCCGCAGGTGTGTCAACGGGCTTGATCGTGTCTTCCCGGATCACAGCGCCAAACTGTTGCAGCATCTGCTGGATGTACGGGTCGGCCTGAATCGAGGCTTCGGCCTGCCGCTGGCGCTCGGCCCGCAGCCGTGAAGCAGCCTGCGCAGGGGTTTCCTGCTCGGGCTTGATCAGCTCGATACTCAGATTGATCGTGCGCCCATGATACTGGTTCAACGCATCGTTCAGGCGCCGCTGCTGCGTCGAGTTGAACAGCGCGCTGTGCGCAGGGTCCAGGTGCAGCAGCCAGTGGTCGCCATCGACTGAAATCAATGTGCAGTTGGCCGCGATGCTGCCGGTCATCCCGGAGATCGGCAGCTTGGGAAACACGTCCAGCCATTCGGCCGCAAGACCGGTGGCCGGTTTGGCGGCAGGAGCGGGCTCCGGCTCGACGGCTTCAAGTTCGACAACACTTTCGTGGGCCAGCTCATCCAGATAGCTGTAGGACGCCGGATCTATATCGATGTCCGGCTCGACGTAATCGTCGTCCGCTGGCGGTTCGTCATCACGGCCCATCGGCCCGGAGTCGGAAGACATCGAATCGGTGTGCATGGACAGATACGCAGAGTCCGGGATGGCTTCGAGCATTGCCGGCGTGTCCTGTTGCTCGGCAACCGGCTGCGCCGGCTCGGCTTCAGGTGCGGCCGGCACCGGGCTGGCGGGCGCAGGCGTCGGCATGGGCGTCAGGTCGGGCTGCTCGGAAACGATCTCCAGAACTGGCTCGGCTACTGGCTCGGCTACTGGCTCGGCAGCGGCTTCAGTATCAGGCGCAGTTTCGGCGGCGGGTTCGGCAGCCGGGGTTTTCGGCTCGTTCCACGGCAGGTCGAGGTCTTCAACCGGCGCGGCTTGTGGCTCTGGCTTCGATTCCGGTTGTACCGCGGGCGCTGGCCGGACGGCGGCCGGCATCGGAGCCGCTGCAGGCGGCAGCGCTTCGAAGGCTGGATCAGGTGCGGCCATCACCGGGGCGGTCGACACTGCGGGAGTTGCCGATGCAACAGGTGTCGCATCAGCCACTGCTTTTCGGGAATCAACCGTGGCCTGGCTGATCCCCACTGGCTTTAGCGGCTGCCTCGGCGCGTCCTCGCTGTCGGCAGGACGAAACGCCAGCATGCGCAACAGGACCATCTCGAAGCCACCACGCGGATCAGGGGCCAGCGGCAGGTCACGACGACCAATCAAGCCCATCTGGTAGTAAAACTGTACGTCTTCGGCAGGCAGGGCCTGCGCCAGGGCCAGCACCCGGTCACGATCGCCATGACCGTTGTCGACGCCTTCCGGCAACGCCTGGGCAATCGCCACACGGTGCAGCACGTTGAGAATTTCCGAGAGCACGCCGTTCCAGTCAGGGCCCTGCTCGGCCAAGTGGCGTACCGCCTCCAGCACGCCACGCGCATCGCCTTCCAGCAATGCGGTCAGTACATCGAAGACCTGGCCGTGGTCCAGCGTGCCGAGCATGGCACGTACATCAGCAGCCATGACCTTGCCTTCACCGAAGGCAATGGCCTGATCGGTGAGGCTCATTGCATCACGCATCGAACCGTCGGCGGCGCGCCCTAGCAACCACAGCGCGTCGTCTTCGAACGGCACGTTCTCGACGCCCAGCACATGGGTCAGATGCTCGACCACGCGTTCAGGCGTCATGTTTTTCAGCGAGAACTGCAGGCAACGCGAAAGAATGGTCGCTGGCAGCTTTTGCGGATCGGTGGTGGCAAGGATGAACTTGACGTAGGGCGGCGGCTCTTCAAGCGTCTTGAGCAAGGCGTTGAACGAGTGGCTGGAAAGCATGTGCACTTCGTCGATCAGGTAGACCTTGAAGCGACCGCGACTCGGCGCGTACTGCACGTTATCCAGCAGCTCACGCGTATCTTCGACCTTGGTACGGCTGGCGGCGTCGATTTCGATCAGATCGACGAAACGGCCCTCGTCGATCTCCTTGCACACCGAGCAGGTGCCGCAGGGCGTCGAGGTGATGCCGGTTTCACAGTTCAGGCACTTGGCGATGATCCGCGCGATAGTCGTCTTGCCGACGCCCCGTGTGCCGGTAAACAGATAGGCATGGTGCAGGCGCTGGCTGTCCAGCGCGTTGATCAGGGCCTTCAACACATGAGCCTGGCCGACCATTTCGCGGAACGAGCGCGGACGCCATTTACGTGCAAGAACCTGATAACTCATTTAAAACCGTCGCAACTGGTAAGCGGAAGACCGCCAATGCTAGCCGAGCAGGGGCAAAATTGCATCTGGTGTCCGTCTCTATTGTGGCTAAGCTGTGCAAATGACTCTATTGACGCGCTTTATTCGGGCCTTCACCACGCCGCGGCTGCCTCGTGCAGCGGCGGCCTGCCTGCTATTGCTGGTGCCGCAAAGCGGCAGCGCGGCGCAGAGGACCTTGAGCTTTGCGGTCAATGAAGGCTGGACCATGCCGATGATGCACATCACCGACTTTCGTCCCGAATCCGGCATTCTGTTCGACATCATGCAAAGCCTTGCGCACCACGTGGGCCTCGAGGCCAGTTATCACGTAATGCCGCGCCTGCGCATCCAGTCGGCGCTGGAGCGCGGCGAAGTCGATATGCACTGTTACAGCGCCCAGGCGTGGTACCCGGACTTGTCCGGGGATTATCTCTGGAGCCTGCCGATTCTCTATCAGCGCGACTGGCTGGTCGCTTCGGCGGCGACGGCTGCCGGCCCCTACCCCGAGCAGTTCGACAACGAAACCGTCGGCACCGTGCTGGGCTACAACTACCCGGCCCTGGAGCATCTTTTCGAGAATCACAAACTGGTCCGTGAAGACGCGCGCACCCAGAATCAGACGCTCGGCAAGCTGATGGCCGGGCGCTACAACTACGCGGTAACCAATCAGTTGATCCTCGAATGGACCAACCGGAACCTGCCTGTCGGCAAGAGGCTCAAGCCGATATCACTGGTCGCCGAACAACCAGCCGCCTGCCTGATCCGCAATAACCCCGACCTGCCAGTGGGCAGAATTTTGCGCACGCTGGTGCAGATGCGTCTGTCGGGCGAGATCCAGCAGATCATTGATCACTACACAATGGCCACGGCCCCCTGATCCTTCATCTGCGCTGTCGCAATAGCGTCATATTCCATGGTTACGCTCGCGTGAAATCTTTGGTAACACATTAACCAGCGCGAGTATTTGGCGATGAGCGACAGACCAGACGACGAAGATACCAACGAAAACCCCAGCCGCCGTCGTTTTCTGGGCGGGATGGCTGCCTTGGGTGCAGGTGTCACCCTTAGCAGCTACGTTTCCGCCCACGAGAAGCCGCCCGGCGACAACGAACGGCATCATCACCTTGCCGGACCCGCGCTGGATCGCGCCTTGCGCGAAAATGTGAAAACCATTGTGGTGATCTACGCCGAGAACCGCAGCTTCAATAACCTGTTCGGCGATTTCCCCGGTGTCGAAAAGCCGCTCTCCTCGCTCAGGCCTTCCGATTACGAGCAGCGCGACCGCGACGGCACGCGATTGTCCAAACTGCCACCTGCCTGGGGAGGCGTGCTGCAGGTAGGACCGCAAACCGTCGATGGCGTGACTTATCCGGTAGGCGAGCAGTTTCAGCAAGACCTGCCCAACGCGCCGTTCCCGCTCAAGGGACCGAACGGTGAAGACCTGCCGCTGAGCCTGGTGACCCGCGATCTGTGGCACGTGTTTTACCAGAACCAGATGCAGATCAACGACGGCAAGAACGATCGCTTCGTGGCCTGGGCGGATGCGGGCGGCCTGACCATGGGCAACT
This sequence comes from Pseudomonas sp. ICMP 10191, assembly GCF_001467335.1. Classification (NCBI taxonomy): domain Bacteria; kingdom Pseudomonadati; phylum Pseudomonadota; class Gammaproteobacteria; order Pseudomonadales; family Pseudomonadaceae; genus Pseudomonas; species Pseudomonas sp. ICMP 10191. Next base: position 222,150 of record NZ_LKGW01000001.1, on the reverse strand, counting down.
ATGCACAGACTCAGTATTCGCTGCGCCTGTGGGACGTGGCCGAGGAGTTCGTGCTGTGTGACAACTTCTTTCAGGGTGCTTTCGGCGGCTCGTTCCTCAATCACCAGTACCTGATTTCAGCCACCGCGCCTATTTACCCGAACGCCGCCGAATCTCCGGCCAAGTCGCAAATCGCTACCTTGCAGAGTTTCAACCCGCAGGATCCGCGCCTCAAACCGCTCGACAAGTCGCCGGCCAGCGCCATGGACGGACCGCCACAATTTGGCCCCAGCGCCATCACGCCGGACAACTACGCCGTCAACACCATGGCCCCGCCCTACTGGCCAACCTGGCTGCGCGACCCGCAAAACCCTGATTACTCGAAACCGGATCTGCCCAACGTGCTGGTTCCGCAAAGCCACGAGCACATCGGTGACAAGCTGTCGAAAAGGAATGTTGACTGGGCCTGGTACGCCGGTGCCTGGCAAGTGACGCTGGATGAATTCAAGGACTCCACCGGGATCCCGAAAATCCCCAACTTTCAATACCATCACCAGCCGTTCAACTACTTCAAGCAGCAGGGGCCGCAGCACCCTGAAGAGCGCAAGAAGCGCCTGCGTGACGGCGGGCTGGGTGACGAGTCGAGCACCAATCGCTTTCTCGCCGATGCCGAAGCGGGCAAGTTGCCTGCGGTAACCTTCTACAAGCCCCAGGGCAACCTGAACATGCACGCCGGTTACGCCGACGTTGCTTCGGGTGACCGGCACATCGACCGGGTGATCAAGGTGCTGCGCAAGAGCCCGCAGTGGGACAACATGGTGATCGTCCTCACCTTCGACGAGAACGGCGGCTGGTGGGACCATGTCGCGCCGCCAAAAGGCGACCGCTTCGGGCCCGGCACGCGCATTCCCGCTCTGGTCATCTCCCCTTTCGCCCGCAAGGGCAAGGTCGACCACACGGTTTACGACACCGCCTCGATCCTGCGCCTGATCACCCGCGTGCATGGCCTGGAAAAACTCGACGGCCTGAAACGCCGTGACGAGGCCATGATCGCGCGTGGCCAGGCGCCGATGGGCGACCTGACCAACGCGCTGCAGTTTCCGGCCTGATCCCGTCAGGTGGTCGCGTCGGCAGCCTCCAGCGCAGTCGGACGAGCGGTTTTCACCGGTGGCAGGGACGCCACGTACACCGTGCGGGACGGGAACGCGAAACGCACGTCCAGTTCGGCAAAGGCTTCCATGATGTCCAGATTGATCGCCTGCTGCACATCCATATAGACGTTGTAGCTGGGGTCGAGCACGATAAAAACGGTCTCGAACTCCAGCGATGTCTCGCCAAACCCCCGAAAATGCGAACGGTCGAAACGCGCCAGCTTCTGCGCGTTGATGATCGCTTCGACTTTCTTCGGCACTTCCCTTATCTGATCGACCGAGCAGTCATAGGTCAGCCTGAATTCGAAGACAATGCGTCGCTCCTGCAAGCGTTTGTAGTTCTGGATGGTGTTGTTGATCATGTCGGCGTTGGCCATCACGATCTGCTCGCCACCCAGGCTGCGGATCCGCGTGGTCTTCAGGCCCACGTGCTCGACCGTGCCGGACAACGCACCGACGACGATGAAGTCGCCAACCTCGAAAGGCTTGTCCACGGCGATGGATAGCGAAGCAAACACGTCGCCCAGAATGTTCTGCACCGCGAGTGCGACCGCAATGCCGCCGACCCCGAGGCTGGCGACGAACGCGGTGATATTGACCCCGACGTTCGAGAGCATCGCCATGACCACCGTGGCCCACAGCAGCACCTTCGCCCCCCACAGACTCAACGTAGCCAGCGCGCTGCCCTGAAAGGTGCCGCCAGCGTTGTGACGCACGAAGTAGCGCTGCAAGGCGAGCGCGATTGCCCGGTTCGCCCACAGCCCGACCTGTAATGCGGCGACCACGAACCACAGACTGCTGACCCGCCCGAGCCAGCGCTCCGGCAGATCAAGCATGCCGATGCCGATCAGAATGGAAGCCAGCAGCAATAACGTATTACTGGTGCCCGACAGCACCTGCACCACGATGTAGCGCATATGCGTGCTGGGCGCATCCGCACGCGAGCGCATCTTTCTGAGCACAAAACCGATCACGCCCCTGACCAGAATAAAACTCAGGGTCGAGGCGAAAATAGCCAGTATCCAGTTGGCGAGCGATATGCCCAGAAATTGCGAGTCTGTAAAAAATCTGATGATGTCCTGTTCCATCCGGCCCCCGGCTCCACTGCTGCGAGACGCCTGACCGAAAAGCCCGTGACACCCGCAGCGACTTGAATTGCCCCTTGCCGTAAAACGGTTTCAAGCGACGCGTAAGGAGTTAGGGGGTGTGTGGAAGTGAGGGTTCAGTTGAATTGGCTATTGATCGATCACCTGAACGCACACCGAGTTTTCACTGTTCGTCGAAACTGATCGGACAGCATGGAACCTCTCCTCAATGAGTTGCCACTCACGGCCCCGAGCGACGGGCTACCAAGCCCCATGCGTTCAAGCGGCCCAAAAGGCCAATTCGTGGTTAACACCACATTCAAGCAGAGGAAAATATCCGTGACCTACGGCATTCGCGGCGGAGTTGGCACATCGGCTTACTACACCCAGCCCCAGCCTTTTGATGAGTTGAAGCTGAAGCCGGAACAGATTCAGGAAAAGACGGCAAAACTTATGGAGAAAGGGTATTTCACCGTTCCCATAGCAGAACCTACAAGACGTTTTTTGCATGAGCAAAGCAGTCTCAGTAACCCCGCCTGGAGACAGGAGACCGTTGGAAAGGTTATTGATTTGAAAGCAACCGACTACGAACGATCAACAACAGCCGTAGCGTAGGACATTGCAACCACTCTTACCGGGAAGCAACAACAATTGAGGCCTCATGAGTTCCAACTGCGAAGGGCCAAAAATCAGGGCGCAGACCAATGGCATCAGGATAAGGGGCCGAAAAAGGTCATCTGCATCGCCACCATCGAGGGGCGCGGCACCGAATACGTGAAGCGCGCAGAATCAGAAGGAATATTTGAAGCGGGGCATTTTGGGAAAATGACGCCTCTGGATGCCAGGGCGGTCGAGCAGAGAACCAGAGAAGCCAAGCAAGACCGCTTCTATTTCTTTGCGGGCAAAGGTATTTGCGAAGACAGCATTCCCAAACTGGTACACCGCTCGCCCCATCAGAGTGGTCGCTCCATCTTCCTGGCACGATGGCAGTAAGGCAGGCCATGCAGGATTAACCGCCGGCCTGGAGACATCCGGCGGTTATCTCCGTGCCGGGCAGACTGTTTTTACAGACGCACGAAGTTCTCGCCAGCGCAGGGCACCGTCGAAACAGGAATAGGCTTTCATTTTTACGAGCAGGCCACTTTCAGAAAAGGACCTTGAGATAGGTGGTGCCCCCACCAGCCACACCCCGGCACACAATGTTCCCGCTGTGGCTGCTTCCTTCCGGATCTGACCAGGTTCACGGGTAATCGTTGCGGGGGGACCGATGGGGTCACCATAACGACACTCACCAGTTGGCGAGCCGCGCCATTGTACCGGTCTTGCGCGAGTTTACAACCGTTGCTGCGGATAAAAATTTCGAGGGGGCTCAAGCACTTGTGTGCCGGGGCTGAAAGGCAAATGCGTGCCGGTCATCAGCGTTACAAATCCTCGAAACGGCCCCGTTCGATCCTGTACCCTGCCCGCCTCAACCATAATCAGCCAGCAGGTTGCTCATGCAGACTCGATTGGTCGACTACCACGACCTCAGCGCCTCTCAACGCCAACAGCTCGGATACCTTGAGGTTACGCAGGAACAGATACAGTTCTCCGGCGACATCTATACCGCGCTCAATACGCTTCTGGTCAGACCCAGCCCGAATATTTGCGGCTTCGCGCTGCTCAGTGACGAGAAGCCGGTCGGGTTCTTCCTGCTCAAGCGCGATGATTGTCTGCCGCACTGGGCTCAGGAGGCTCTGACGGCGACACTGCATGCGTTGCAGGTCGATCACCGTGAACAGGGCAAGGGACTGGGCAAGGCGTGCCTGCAAGCGTTGCCTGCGGCGTTGCGCCTGAAATGGCCGGACATCACTCAATTGATGCTGTCGGTGGATGCGGACAACTCGGCCGCCATCGGGCTTTATACCGGCCAGGGCTGGATCGATACCGGTGAGGCGTATCGCGGGCGGATCGGTTTCGAGCGCAGGCTGACCCTGACGCTTTGAGCCGCTTTGGCACAAAGGCCTGACACGCCGCCGAAGCGTGTCAGGCACGGCCCGCGTTACTGGGCCTGCAAAACCTCATCGGCCTTGCCACCGGCATCCTGAATCACCAAGTGGATGAAGTGCAGCTTGGCGATGACCGCTTGAGGCAGCACGAACGGATAGAAATCCGGCTGCCCCATGCTGCGTGACAACTCGTTGAGCATGCTCGCCAGCTCAATCCAGGCATTGACGAACGACAGGAACGCCGGGCCGCCCGGATGCTGAGGGTCGTAAAGTACTTCCAGCGGAAACGGCTGGTAATCGAGCTCCATGTCGCGAGCGCTCATGCCAAACCCCAGCGCGGTGTCGACCGCATCCATCATGTGCAGGTAATGCGCCCAGGTTTCGGCCCAGTCTTCCCACGGATGCATGGTCGCGTAGGCACTGACGAAGCTTTCCTGCCAGTTGTCCGGCGCACCGTTCTGGTAGTGATGATCGAGCGCGTCGGCGTAGCTGGCGCGCTCGTCGCCGAACAGGTTGCGATAACTGTCCTGCCAGTGGGTATTGGCGATGAGCCGATCCCAGTAGTAATGGCCGACTTCATGACGGAAATGGCCAAGCAAGGTGCGATAGGGTTCGTGCAGCTGCACGCGCATCGCTTCACGGTGTGCGTCGTCGGCTTCTTCGATGTTCAGGGTGATCAGGCCGTTGGCATGGCCTGTGGTTGGCAGGTTGCCCTCCAGATCGACACCGACGAAGTCGAAGGCCAGGCCGGTCTCTTCGTCGACAGTCTTGGGAATGACCTGCAGGCCCAGGGAAATCAGCTGCGCGACCAGACGCCGTTTGGCGGTCTCGACCTTGCGCCAGCGCTCGCCGTTTTCAACCACCGACAGGTCGGGAATGGTGTGATTGAGGCTGCACGCAACACAGAATTCGCCGGAATTATGCTCTGGAAAAAGCCAGTTACAGGCTGCCGGGGTGCCGAGGTTGGCGCAACGCCGATACAACCCGGCACCCGGCTCATCGCTCAGGCGCCAGGTAGTAGGCTCAGGCCCCGCTTCGAGCGTAGCGACACGCCCCTGCTCAGGCAGGTAGCCCAGCGCTGCAGAACAGGCCAGGCATTGGGTATTGGGGAAAAACACCGACTGGCCACAGGTGCACTGCCAGACCTTGCTGTTACGTTTGGATTCGCCGACAAATGGGGCGGTGATGCGTGAACTCAGTTGCTCGAAAAAGCGATACATGGCGATCTCCCGTTGACCTTGCATGGACTAGATCATACCGACGCTTCAGGGGTTCAAAATATTATCGAGCGGCATGGATGATGAGGCTTACGGCGTGTTCATGGGCCAAAACGGTGCGTCGCACGGTAGTCGGGATTATCGTTCCTCACGCTCCAGCGTGGGAATGCAGTGCGTGACGCTGCGCGCAAAAGATCTACGCCGCACCATCACACTCAAGATCGGACGCAGAGCGTCCAGAACTGCATGCGACGCGGAGCGTCGCACGATAATCAAGACATGCCTAAGCAGAGCATCGCACGGTAGTTGGGATTATCGTTCCGCACGCTCCAGCGTGGGAATGCCGTGCGTGACGCTCCGCGTCACAGATCTACGCCGCACCATCACACTCAAGACCGGACGCAGAGCGTCCAGAACTGCATACGACGCGGAGCGTCGCACGATAATCAGGGCATACGGAGCGTCGGTCTTCCTCAATCAACCGCCACACCCAGCTCGGTCAAGCGTTTGAGCAGTGCATCTTCGTCCAGCACGGTAAGGCCGAGTTCGTTGGCCTTGGTCAGTTTCGAGCCAGCACCCGGCCCGGCAACCACGGTGTGGGTCTTGGCCGAGACCGAGCCGGACACCTTGGCACCGAGGCTTTCGAGCTTTTCCTTGGCGACATCGCGGCTCATGCGTTCCAGCGAGCCGGTCAGTACCCAGGTCTGGCCAGCCAGCGGCAAACCTTCGACGGTTTTTTTCTCGCTGCGCCAGTGCATGCCGAAGTCCTTGAGCTGGGCTTCGATGGCGCGGGCGCGCTCGGCGTTTGCGCTGTCGTCGAAGAAATCGCGAACCGACCTGGCCTGTTTCTCCGGCAGTGCCTGACGCATGTCCAGCCAGTCGGCACTGATGATGGCCTCCAGCGTACCGAACCGGTCCGCCAGTTTCTGCGCAGCACCCGGCCCTACCGACGGAATGTGCAGTTTGTCGATCATCCCTTCCAGCGTGGTGCTGGCCGCGAACTCGGCGCCCAGCTCGCCCTGGTCCTGCAATTGCAAACCGCATTCACCGAGCAGCGCATCGATGACGCTACGGTTGTGCTCGTCCTCGAAGAAGCTGTGAATCTCGTATGCGACTTCCAGGCCGACATCCGGCAGGTAGGTCAGCACTTCCGGCAAGGCCTGTTGGACACGCTCCAGCGACGCCAGCGAACGCGCCAGGACCTTGGCCGTCTCTTCACCCACATCGGGAATGCCCAAGGCATAGATGAAACGCGCCAGGGTCGGCTGTCGGCTGTCGGCGATGGCCTTGAGCAATTTATTGCTGGAGATTTCCGCGAAACCTTCCAGGTCAATGATCTGTTCGTATTTCAGTTTGTACAGATCGGCAGGCGAGCCGATGAGTTTCTCATCGACCAGTTGCTCGATGGTCTTGTCACCCAGCCCTTCGATGTCCATGGCGCGACGCGATACGTAATGAATGATCGCCTGCTTGAGTTGCGCACCGCAGGCCAGACGCCCGACACAGCGATACACCGCGCCCTCGGTGACGGTTTCCTTGCCTTTGCTGCGTTTGATCAGCTGCGTGCGCTCGACATGCGAGCCGCACACCGGGCAGGTCTGTGGAACCTGCACCGCCCTGGCATCCTCGGGGCGGCGCTCGGCAACCACCTGCACTACCTGCGGAATCACGTCACCGGCACGCCGGATGATTACCGTGTCGCCAATCATCAGGCCGAGCCGCGCCACTTCGTCCATGTTATGCAGCGTGGCGTTGGCGACCATGACGCCTGCCACCTTGACCGGCTTGAGCCGCGCGACCGGCGTTACTGCGCCCGTGCGGCCTACCTGGAACTCGACATCCAGCAGTTCGGTCAGTTCTTCCATGGCGGGGAATTTGTGGGCAATCGCCCAGCGCGGCTCACGGGCGCGAAAGCCCAGTTCGCGCTGCGCTGCGAGGTTGTTGACCTTGAACACCACGCCGTCGATCTCGTAAGTCAGCGCCAGGCGTCGCTCACCGATATCGCGGTAATAGGCCAGACACTCCTCGACGCCATTCGCCAGTTTCAGCTCGCGGCTGACCGGCATTCCCCATTTTTTCAACGTTTCAAGCACGCCAATATGAGTGTCGGCGATTTCCGCCGACGTCTGGCCCAGGCCATAGCAGCAAAACTCCAGCGGCCGGTTGGCCGTGATCTTCGAATCCAGCTGACGCAGGCTGCCTGCCGCTGCGTTGCGCGGGTTGGCGAAGGTCTTGCCGCCGATTTCCAGCTGACTGGCGTTGAGGCGCTCGAGACCGGCCTTGGACATGAACACTTCACCGCGCACTTCCAGCACATCCGGCCAGCCTTTGCCCTGCAGCTTGAGCGGGATGTTGCGCACTGTGCGCACATTGACGCTGATGTCTTCGCCGGTGGTGCCGTCGCCGCGCGTCGCCCCCCGTACCAGCGCGCCGTCGCGATACAGCAGGCTGACTGCCAGACCGTCCAGCTTGGGCTCGCAGCTGTACTGCACCTTGCTGCCTTCGCCAAACAGGTCGCCGGCCGGCAGATCCAGCCCCTCGGTGACCCGGCGATCGAATTCGAGCATGTCGTTTTCTTCGAACGCGTTGCCCAGGCTGAGCATCGGCATTTCGTGGCGCACCTGGGTGAACGCCGACAAGGCCGCGCTTCCGACCCGCTGCGTCGGCGAATCGGGAGTGACCAGATGAGGGTTTTCCGCCTCCAGGGCCTTGAGCTCGTGAAACAGGCGGTCGTATTCGACATCCGGAATGCTCGGCTCATCCAGAACGTGGTAGCGGTAGTTGTGCTCATCCAGCTGTGCACGCAGTTCCAGGATTCGGGTTTCGACGGCCTTCATACGGTGTTCTCTCAAAAAGCAAAAAAGCAGCCGAGGCTGCTTAATCTGTTGGCTCTGTTCTGTTCAGGTCAGTCCCCACCAGAGCGGGCCGCAGCACGCTCATGATCGGAGACCTGCCCAAGGGTTTGCTCAACCGCGACGCTGGGTCAACGCCCGACGCTCGAACTCGACGATGCGCTGGCGATAATGCTCGATGGTCTGCGCGGTCATGACGCTGCGCTGATCATCCTTCAGTTCGCCATCCAGCTCGTGAGCCAGCTTGCGAGCGGCGGCAACCATCACGTCGAATGCCTGCTTGGGATGACGAGGGCCTGGCAAGCCGAGGAAGAAGCTCACTGCACGGGTGCTGAAATGGTCGATATCGTCCAGGTCGAACACGCCGGGCTTGACCGCATTGGCCATCGAGAACAGCACTTCGCCGTTGCCAGCCATGCTCTCGTGACGGTGGAAAATATCCATCTCACCGAAACGCAGGCCGCTTTCCAGAATGTTCTGCAACAGCGCCGGGCCCTTGAAACCGCCTTCGCTGCGCGAAATCACGCTGATGACCAGTACTTCCTCTACCGGAGGCAGGTCCTTGTCTTCGGTGATGCGCTGGGCCGGCTTGTCGTCCGGGAAATCGTCGTCGCGTGCGGTAAACAGGCTCGGGCCGTCGAGATCCAGGTTCAGGTCGCCCTGCTGTGGCTCATCCTTGCGCTTCTTGTCACTGCGCTTCTCGCTGTTGCCACGCTTGCCTTCACGCGGGCTGGCGCTCATGGACGGCAGATCGTGCTCGTCGAGCTGCGGCTCCTTGTGGGTATCCAGCACACGAGGCGGCCCGAGCAATTCGGCAGACGTGGTCTCTTCTTCATCCGGAAGGTTGGAGAAGCTCCGATCCAGTCTGAATTTCAATTTACCCTTGCTGCCGCGCATACGGCGCCAGCCATCAAAGAGAATACCGGCGATGACTATTATGCCGATGACGATCAGCCACTCGCGCAGACCGATTTCCATGTAATCCAGTGCCTCTAATGAAGAAATCTGAAAATAAGGGCCTAAACCCCTTTAATACGTGGTGCCAAGTCCATGTTCTGACTGGCAATTCGCCCACGCGAAAATAAAAAGTGGTCACTAAACTAGCACGACCAAAGGTAACTTTACACCGTCTGTTACGTCTCTTCGCCGCCCAAGTTGCCATCTCATGTACCAGCGTCTCGTTTTCAGGCCTCTGGACAGCCACTTGCCCGCAGAACGAGGCGTCGAATCAGGCATCCACCAGCGCCATCGCCTGCTCCACATCCACCGCCACCAGCCGCGAACAACCGGGCTCGTGCATCGTTACCCCCATCAGCTGATCAGCCATTTCCATGGCGATCTTGTTGTGGGTGATATAGATGAACTGCACCGTTTGTGACATTTCTTTCACCAAACGGGCATAGCGACCCACGTTGGCGTCATCCAGCGGCGCATCCACCTCGTCAAGCATGCAAAACGGCGCAGGATTGAGTTTGAAAATGGCAAAAACCAGCGCCAGCGCCGTCAGGGCTTTTTCACCACCCGACAGCAAATGAATGGTGCTGTTCTTCTTGCCGGGGGGACGCGCCATGATTGTCACCCCAGTATCGAGTAAATCTTCGCCCGTCAGTTCCAAATAAGCGGAGCCGCCACCGAAAACTTTTGGGAAAAGTGCCTGAATTCCGCTGTTTATCTGATCGAAGGTATCCTTGAAGCGGTTTCGGGTCTCCTTGTCGATCTTGCGAATGACGTTTTCCAGAGTGTCCAGCGCTTCGACCAGATCGGCATCCTGCGCATCCAGATAGCGCTTGCGCTCGGACTGCTGCTGATACTCGTCGATGGCCGCGAGGTTGATCGCGCCCAGGCGCTGAATACGCCCGGCGATGCTTTCCAGTTGCTGCTCGGCAGCCTGTTCGCTGGCTTCCGGCGTCAGTGTCGCAAGCACGCCATGCAGGTCATAGCCGTCTTCATGCAACTGGTCCTGCAAGGCTTTGCGACGCACCGTCAGCGCCTGCCACTCCAGACGCTGTTGTTCCAGCTGGCCACGCAGCAGCTGCGATTGCTGCTCGGCCTGGGTGCGGCGCTTTTCTGCCTCGCGCAATTCGCGGTCAGCGTCTTCGAGTGCGTTCTTGGCGATGCGCATTTCGTCATCGACCACCATGCGCCGCTCCAGCAGTTCTTCAAGCTTGAGGCGCAGTTCTTCGAGCGGTGCCTCGCCCTCCTCCAGATTCAGGCTCAGTTGCTCGCGCTTCTCGGTCAGCCTTTCGGACTGCATGCGCAGGCGCTCCAGCGCCTGACGGGTCGAATCGTATTGCGCCTTGATCGAGCCGAGACGCACCGCCAGCTGATGACTGTGATCCTTGTGCTGCCGCGCATCCTGACGTATCCGGTCCAGACGCTCACGCAGCGCATCACGCTGGGCCTGCAGAACCTCGCGCTGCTCGGTATCCTGCGCCATGCTGTCCAGTGCATCCTGCAATTGCAGGCGCGATTCGCCGAGGTGCTCGTGCTCGACAGCGCGTTGCTCACCCAACTCGGCCAATTCTTCATCAAGACGAGTGCGCCGCAGGGTCAACTGCTCGACTTTTACCCGGACCGCCGACAACTGCGCTTTCAGTTCGCTTTGCTGACGGGTTTCGTCCTGCACGCGACGGCGCAACTGCTCACGAGCGTCTTCCTGCTGCGACTGCTGCTCGCGCAAGACCAGCAACTGCTCTTCCAGGGTGGCCAGAGTCGCTTCGCGCTCGTCGCGCTCCAGACCCAGCTGCTGCAATTCCTGACCGCGCGCCAGCACCCCGCTCTGCGCTTCGCTGGCGCGGCGTACACGCAAAAAGTGCCGCCCCACCCAGTAGCCGTCACGGCTGATCAGGCTTTGCCCGGCGCTGAGTTGTGCACGCCGCGCCAGCGCCTGGTCCAGGTTCTCCACCGGTATCACCTGACCCAGCCAGGCGGACAGATCAACCGTGCTGTCGACCTTTTCCAGCAAACTACCGGGCGCGCGAACCGTGTCGGCACCCGCACTGATCAAGCGCAGATCGCCCTGCTGAAAACCGGCCAGATCGAGCCCGTCGAAGTCATCCACCAACACGGCCTGCAAATCCGCGCCAAGCACGGTTTCCAAGGCCAGTTCCCAGCCGGCTTCGACGCTCAGCCCCTCGGCCAGACGCGGCCGTTCGGCCAGTTGCTGATCCCGCAGCCACTCGGCAGTGCCGGTGTCCGGGTCAAGTGCCGCCTGCTGCAACGCTTCCAGGGACGCTAACCGGCCGTTGAGACGTTGCAGCTCGCCCTGCGCCTGCTGTTGCGCCTGGCTGGCGTGCTGCAACGCTTCGCGCAATTGTTCAAGACGCTCGACCGCCTGCTCCTCGCCCATGTGCAGCTCTTCAAGGGTCATGTCACGGGCGGCGAGGTCTTCGCTCAATTCCAGAATGGCCGCATCTTCCGGGTCAGCGGCCAGCAGTTGACGCTCTTCGGCCAGCCGCCGCTGGCGCTCTGCAAGGCGTTCGATGCTCTGTTCCAGCTGTTGAATGCGTGACTGCTGGACCTGTGCCTGACGCTGCGGCTCGGCGGATTGCTGATTGAAGACGTCCCACTTCTCCTGCCAGCCCTGCATGGCCGCTTCGGCGTCTTCCAGAGCGATGGCCGACTCCTCGGCGGCGGCGCTGGTCATTTCCTGCTCGGGCTCGAGCATCTCCAGCTCTTCGCCGAGGGTGGCGAGCAAGGTGGTGTCGTGCCCAAGGTGCGATTCGGTTTCCTGGCGGGCACGCTCGGCTTCGCGCAGGTCATCCTGCAATTGGCGCAGCCGCTGCTGACCGTGCTGAATGCTCTGCTCGACGCGGGCAATGTCGCCGCCGACCGAATAAAAGCGGCCCTGCACCAGGTTAAAGCGCTCGGACAGATCATGGTGGCCGTCGCGCAGCCTTTCGATACTCGCATCGGCACTGCGCTGATCGGCCACCAGCGCCTCGAAGCCGACCTCCTGATTGCCGATCACCGCCTCGCGCTGCCCCACCAGATCATTCAGCGCCTGCCAGCGCAGGGCCGACAATTGCGCTTTCAACTGACGCTCTTCGGCCTTGTATTCCTGATACTTCTCGGCGGCCTGAGCCTGTCGGTGCAGACGCTCCAGCTGACGCTCGAGCTCTTCACGCAGGTCGGTCAGACGCGCCAGGTTCTCGTGGGTGCGACGAATGCGGTTTTCGGTTTCCCGGCGCCGCTCCTTGTACTTGGAAATCCCTGCGGCCTCTTCGATGAAGTTGCGCAGGTCTTCGGGCTTGGCTTCGATCAGCTTGGAGATCATGCCCTGTTCGATGATCGAATAGCTGCGCGGCCCCAGGCCGGTGCCGAGAAAGATATCGGTGATGTCGCGACGGCGGCATTTGGTGCCGTTGAGGTAGTAGCTGTTCTGACTGTCGCGGGTCACTTTGCGGCGAATGGAGATTTCCGCATACGCCGCGTACTCGCCGACCAGCGTGCCGTCCGAGTTGTCGAAGACCAGTTCGATGCTGGCCTGGCTGACCGGTTTGCGGCTGGTGGAGCCGTTGAAGATGACGTCGGTCATCGACTCGCCGCGCAGGTTCTTGGCCGAGCTTTCGCCCATCACCCAGCGCACGGCGTCGATGATATTGGATTTGCCACAGCCATTGGGGCCGACGACAGCCGCCATGTTGCTGGGGAAGTTCACCGTGGTGGGGTCGACGAAAGATTTGAACCCCGCCAGCTTGATGCACTTCAGGCGCACGGCGTCAGCCCTTTGCCAGGGCGGCCAGCACCAGCTGGCAGCTGCGCTGACAGTAGCTGACCAGCACGACACGAATCTTCGGTATGTCCCGCGCCACCACTGCGCCAAGCAGTTCGTCGAACAATGCCAGGTAGTCGCCCATATCGGCCTTGCGTTGCTCGAGCGCGAGGAAATAGCTGCGGCTCATGGAAGGCTGCAGGTTCTCGACGGTTTCCTCGAGGTACGGGTTGTTGGCGAACGGATAGGCCGCGCGCATCACATTGAAGCTCTCTTCGACGAATGCGTTGACGTCCTGCTGCTGGAAACTGCCCTGCAGACGCTGTTGTATCTGCAGAAACGGCGCAAGATCGTCCTCGGTCTTCCAGCGCTCGACCACCGCATTGGCCAGCAGAATGTAAAGCTCGCTCATCAGGCAGCACAGGCTGGTGACGTTATGGGCGTTGAGCACCGTGACCTGCGCGCCACGACGCGGCAGGATCACCACCAGGTGGCGGCGCTCCAGAATCAGCAGTGCTTCGCGCACGGAGCCACGGCTGACGTTCAACGCCTGCGTGACTTTCTGCTCCTGAATACGCTCTCCAGGCTTGAGCTCACCGCGAATGATCCGCTCGGCAAGATGATGAGCAATTTGCTCAGCGAGGCTGTCCGGGGCCTTGAACGTCATGACTATCCTTCAGAAAAAACCAGTTCAGCATGCAAGTCGCGGAGTGTATCGCAACCGGCACGGGTGGCGCAGGGCCATAAACACGGAAACTGGCACGAAATACGCAAAACCTTGAATACACCCGGCAGGCGATTCAAGAACCAGAGGCTGTTTGATCGGCAGATCGTCGAAAAACTCAATTTCCTGACTCCGAAGTCAGAAACAAATTGACCCAATAAACAGAGCTGATAGATTCATCGACATGTCTGATGACAATAAACGTGAGGGCTTTGCGCCGTGATTCAGTTCCTTTTGAACCAAGAGCTAAAAACCGAGCGCAGCCTGAATCCGAACATGACCGTGCTGACCTACCTGCGTGAGCAGGCACACAAGCCCGGTACCAAGGAAGGTTGTGCCAGTGGTGACTGCGGCGCCTGCACCGTCGTGGTGGGCGAGTTGCACAGTGACGCTGACGGCGAGCAAACGCTGCGTTATCGCAGCCTCAATTCGTGCCTGACATTTATGGCGTCGCTGCACGGCAAGCAATTGATCAGCGTCGAAGACCTCAGGCATCAGGGCCAGTTGCACAGCGTGCAGAAGGCGATAGTCGAGTGTCATGGCTCGCAATGCGGCTTTTGTACCCCGGGCTTTGTGATGTCGCTGTTTGCCCTGCAAAAGAACAGCAGCGAAGCCGATGCCCATCAGGCCCACGAAGCCCTGGCCGGCAACCTGTGTCGCTGCACCGGCTACCGCCCTATTCTGGCCGCTGCCGAGCAGTCTTGCGCGCAGCGCCTGCCGGATCAGTTCGATCAGCGCCAGGCGCAGACCGTCGAACGCTTGCGCGCCATCGCTCCGGCCGGCACCGATGAACTGAATGACGGCGAAAAACGCTGCTTCATTCCGCTGACCGTGGCGGATCTGGCGGACCTCTACGACAGCCATCCGCAGGCGCGCCTGCTGGCCGGCGGCACCGATCTGGCTCTGGAAGTCACGCAGTTTCACAAACAGTTGCCGGTGATGATTTACGTCGGACACATCGACGCGATGAAGGGCGTGAAGCGTTTCAACGACCGCCTGGAGATCGGCGCAGCGACTCCGCTGACCGATTGTTATGCCGCACTCAAGGCCGAGTACCCGGACTTTGGCGAGTTACTGCAGCGCTTCGCCTCGTTGCAGATCCGCAATCAGGGCACGCTGGGTGGCAACATCGGCAACGCCTCCCCCATCGGCGATTCCCCGCCGCTGCTGATCGCCCTTGGCGCGCAGGTCGTGCTGCGCAAAGGCAACAGTCAGCGTACTTTGGCGCTGGAAGACTATTTCATCGACTACAAGGTCACGGCCCGCCAGGAAAGCGAGTTCATCGAAAAGATCATCGTGCCCACCGCCACATCGCGGCAGATCTTCCGCGCCTATAAAGTCTCCAAGCGGCTGGATGACGACATCTCGGCGGTCTGCGCGGCTTTTCGCCTGACCCTGGAAGATGGCGTGGTCCACGAGGCTCGCGTAGCGTTCGGCGGCATGGCGGCGATTCCGAAACGTGCAGCGGCCTGCGAACAGGCGCTGATCGGGCAACCATGGAGCCATGCAACCGTCGAACGCGCCTGCACTGCACTGAGCGAGGATTTCACTCCGCTGTCGGATTTCCGTGCAAGCAAGGAATACCGCCTGTTGAGCGCGCAAAACCTGCTGCGCAAGTACTTCATCGAGTTACAGACCCCAGCCGTTCCAACGCGGGTGACTGACTATGTCTGAGCATTCCCCACACCTCACCCAGGCCGAGATGCTTGCAGTATTTCAACAAGGCCTGAACACCGGCGTCGGCCGCAGCGTCAAGCACGACAGTGCCGACAAGCACGTGTCCGGCGAAGCGGTGTACATTGACGATCGCTTGGAATTTCCCAACCAGTTGCACGTGTACGCACGTCTTTCCGACCGTGCCCATGCGCGTATCGTCAGCATCGATACCTCGCCCTGCTACGCCTTCGAAGGTGTACGCATCGCGATTACCCATCAGGATATTCCGGGGCTCAAGGACATCGGGCCGTTGCTGCCCGGCGACCCACTGCTGGCCATCGATAAGGTGGAGTTCGTCGGGCAACCGGTGCTCGCCGTGGCGGCTCGCGACCTGGACATTGCACGCCAGGCGGCCATGGCGGCGATCATCGAATACGAAGACCTGGAACCGGTACTGGATGTGGTCCAGGCCCTGCGCCAGAAACACTTCGTGCTCGACAGCCATACGCACAAGCGTGGCGACTCTGCCGCTGCGCTGGCAAGCGCAACCCACCGCCTTCAGGGCAACCTGCACATTGGCGGCCAGGAACACTTTTATCTGGAAACCCAGATCTCGTCGGTGATGCCGACCGAAGACGGCGGCATGATCGTCTATTGCTCGACCCAGAACCCCACGGAAATCCAAAAGCTGGTGGCCGAGGTGCTGGGCGTGCCAATGAACCGCATCGTGGTCGACATGCGGCGCATGGGCGGTGGTTTTGGCGGCAAGGAAACCCAAGCGGCCAGCCCGGCCTGCCTGTGCGCCGTGATTGCCCGCTTGACCGGCCAGCCCACCAAGATGCGCCTGCAACGCTTCGAAGACATGCAGATGACCGGCAAGCGCCACCCGTTCTACATCGAGTACGACGTGGGTTTCGATGATGACGGTCGCTTGCAGGGCATACAACTGGATCTGGCCGGCAACTGCGGCTATTCGCCGGACCTGTCGGCATCCATCGTCGACCGCGCCATGTTTCATGCCGACAACGCCTATTACCTCGGCGAAGCCACCGTCAACGGCCACCGCTGCAAGACGCACACCGCCTCCAACACCGCCTACCGGGGCTTTGGCGGCCCGCAGGGCATGGTCGCCATCGAAGAGGTCATGGACTGCATCGCACGCTTCCTGGGCAAGGACCCGCTGCACGTGCGCAAGGCCAACTATTACGGCAAGACCGAGCGTAACGTCACCCACTATTACCAGACGGTCGAACACAACCTGCTGGAAGAGATGACCGCCGACCTCGAGCAAAGCAGCCAGTACGCCGAGCGCCGCGAAGCGATTCGTGCGTTCAATGCCGGCAGCCCGGTGCTGAAAAAAGGCCTGGCGCTGACGCCGGTCAAGTTCGGTATCTCGTTCACCGCCAGTTTTCTCAATCAGGCCGGTGCGCTGATTCATATCTACACCGACGGCAGCATCCACCTGAACCATGGCGGCACCGAAATGGGCCAGGGCTTGAACACCAAGGTTGCGCAGGTCGTGGCCGAGGTGTTCCAGGTGGACATCGAGCGCATCCAGATCACCGCGACCAACACAGACAAGGTGCCCAACACCTCGCCCACTGCCGCTTCGAGCGGTACGGACCTGAACGGCAAGGCGGCACAGAATGCCGCTGAAATCCTCAAGCAAAGGCTGGTGGAGTTTGCCGCCAGGCACTATCAGGTAAGCGAAGCGGACGTCGAGTTCCGCAATGGCCATGTGCGGATCGGCGAGCTGTTCCTGCCGTTCGCCGAACTGGCGCAATTGGCATGGATGGGCCAGGTGTCGCTGTCCAGCACCGGCTATTACAAGACGCCGAAGATTTTTTACGACCGCAGCCAGGCGCGTGGCCGGCCGTTCTATTACTACGCCTTTGGCGCAGCCTGCGTGGAAGTCATCGTCGATACGCTGACCGGCGAATACAAGATGTTGCGCACCGACATCCTGCACGACGTCGGCGCGTCGCTGAACCCGGCCATCGATATCGGTCAGGTCGAAGGCGGCTACATTCAAGGCGCCGGCTGGCTGACCACCGAGGAACTGGTGTGGAATGACAAGGGCAAGCTGATGACCAGCGGCCCGGCGTCCTACAAGATCCCGGCAGTGGCGGACATGCCGCTCGATCTGCGCATCAAGCTGGTAGAGAACCGCAAGAACCCGGAAGACACGGTGTTTCATTCCAAGGCCGTCGGCGAGCCGCCGTTCATGCTCGGCATCGCCGCCTGGTGCGCGATCAAGGACGCCGTGGCGAGCCTGGGTGACTACCGTCATCAACCAAACATCGACGCCCCGGCGACGCCGGAAAAAGTGCTGTGGGGCTGTGAACAGATGCGCCAGAACAGCGCCGCGCGTCGCGCATCCAGCGAAGGCGCCGAGCCGATTGTTTCCGCCTCTTCGCGGGCAAGTGAAGCTTCGCCAGGCTCGCCCTTACCTATTCAGGATGCCCCCGTGGGAGCCAGCTTGCTCGCGAAGGCGCCTGGCCTGGATCACTCTGTCCTGGAGCAGAAATGAACAACTGGATCAGCGCCCTGGCCGAGCTGCAGGCCCGTGGTGAACCCGGCATTCTGGTGACGATCATCGAGGAGCTGGGCTCCACGCCGCGCAATGCCGGATCGAAAATGGTGGTCTGCGCCGAGCGCATCCACGACACCATCGGTGGCGGCCACCTGGAATACAAGGCCATGGAGATCGCCCGCGAGATGCTTGCCAGCGGCACACGGCAGACGCGCCTGGAACGTTTCAACCTGGGTGCAAGCCTGGGCCAGTGCTGCGGCGGCGTGAACGTACTGTTGTTCGAACCGATGGGCGAGCCCGTCGCGCAGATCGCCGTGTTCGGTGCCGGTCATGTCGGCCGCGCGCTGGTGCCGCTGCTGGCCAGCCTGCCCTGCCGGGTGCGCTGGATCGACAGCCGCGAGCATGAATTCCCCGAGTCGATGCCCGATGGCGTGATGAAGATCGTCAATGACGAGCCGGTCGACGAGGTCGCGCAACTGCCTGTGGGCACC
This sequence comes from Pseudomonas sp. ICMP 10191, assembly GCF_001467335.1. Classification (NCBI taxonomy): domain Bacteria; kingdom Pseudomonadati; phylum Pseudomonadota; class Gammaproteobacteria; order Pseudomonadales; family Pseudomonadaceae; genus Pseudomonas; species Pseudomonas sp. ICMP 10191. Next base: position 203,760 of record NZ_LKGW01000001.1, on the reverse strand, counting down.
TATTGCGTCGTGATGACCCACAACCATCAACTGGATCTGGAACTGACCGCCGCCATCCTCGGGCGTGGTGACTTCGGTTACTTCGGACTGATCGGCTCGAAAACCAAACGGGTCAAGTTCGAACATCGCTTGCGGGAACGCGGTTTCGACGCCAGTCTGCTGCAACGCATGCGTTGCCCGATGGGCCTGGCCGAGGTCAAAGGCAAGCTGCCCATCGAGATCGCGGTGTCGATCGCCGCGGAAATAATCGCCACTTACAATGTCAGCTTTGGCCAACACACCGCCAACGCCGAACCTATCGCCAGACTGCTGCCTGCATCGCGCCGCAGTCAGTCGCAATGAGTCACAACGAGAGTGCCATGAGTTCAGTTTCCCGCCGTAAAGCCTACCGCGCCGCCATCGTTCACAGCCTCGCCGACCCGGCCGAAGTGGCGCTGGAGGCATCCTGTGAATACTTTGCCGACGGCTTGCTGCTGGTCGAGGACGGCAAGATCGTTTCGGTGGGTCACGCTGCCGATCTGCTGGAGCGCCTCGACGACGATGTCGAGCTGATCGAGTACCCGGACGCACTCATCACACCGGGGTTCATCGACACCCATATTCACTTGCCGCAAACCGGCATGATCGGCTCCTACGGCGAGCAGTTGCTGGACTGGCTCAACACCTACACCTTCCCCTGCGAAAGCCAGTTCGCCGACCCCGCGCATTCAGCACAGGTGGCCGACATCTTCATCAAGGAACTGCTGCGCAACGGTACAACCACGGCACTGGTGTTCGGCAGCGTGCACAAGGAATCGGTCGAGGCGTTTTTCAGCGCGGCGCAGGCACTTGATCTGCGCATGATCGCCGGCAAGGTGATGATGGACCGCAATGCGCCGGACTACCTGGTCGATACGCCAGAATCCGGGTATGCCGACAGCAAGGCTTTGATCGAGCGCTGGCATGGCAAAGGGCGTTTGAGCTACGCAGTGACCCCACGATTCGCGCCAACCAGTAGCCCGGAGCAGTTGAGTCTGGCCGGCCAGTTGCTGACCGAATACCCCGGCCTGTACCTGCAGACCCACATCAGCGAGAACCTTCAGGAGATCGAGTGGGTCAAGGCGCTGTTCCCGGAGCGCAAGCATTACCTGGACGTCTACGATCACTTCAACCTGCTCGGCGAGCGCTCGGTGTTCGCCCATGGCGTGCACCTGTGCGACGAACAATGCGCCCGACTGGCGCAGACCGGTTCGGCGATTGCTTTCTGCCCGACCTCCAACCTGTTTCTGGGCAGCGGCCTGTTCAACTTGCCGATGGCCGAGAAGCACAAGGTGAATGTCGGTCTGGGTACCGACGTGGGCGGCGGCACCAGTTTTTCGATTCTGCAGACCCTGAACGAGGCCTACAAGGTCATGCAGATGCAGGGCGCGCGGCTCAATCCATTCAAGTCGCTGTACCTGGCGACGCTGGGCGGCGCGCGGGCTCTGCGCCTGGAAGACAAGGTCGGTAGCCTGAAGCCAGGCAACGAGGCTGACTTCCTGGTGCTCGACTACAACGCCACCCCGCTGCTGTCGTATCGTTTGAAGCAAGCCAAAGGCATCGAAGAGATTCTGTTCGTGCTGATGACGATTGGTGATGACCGGACTGTGAAGCAGACCTGGTCAGGTGGGCGATTGGTGCATGAGCGGAGTTGAACCTGCTCTCGGGACAACTCTCGCCACTCACGCTCCCGCGTGGGAATGCAGGTCTCGACGCTCTGCGTCGCCAAGAGGACGCAGAGCGTCCGGAACGGCATGACGACGCGGAGCGTCGCACGATAATCGGATTGTCTGTTCAGACCGACGCAGAACATCAGCACGATAGTTGAGACGATCGTTCCTCACGCTCCGCGTGGGAATGCAGGTCTCGACGCTCTGCGTCGCCAAGAGGACGCAGAGCGTCCGGAACGGCATGACGACGCGGAGCGTCGCACGATAATCGGATTGTCTGTTCAGACCGACGCAGGACATCAGCACGATAGTTGAGATGATCGTTCCTCACGCTCCGCGTGGGAATGCAGGTCGCGACGCTCTGCGTCGCACGATAATTGTTCATCCACACAGCCTCAACGGCCCGGTTTTTTCCGGCCCATGACGTGCGAGAACACCGCATGCAAATCATCCGTGGCGCTGTCTTCGTCAAGGTTGAGTTTGCTGTCGATGTGGTCCATGTGATGCATCATCAATTCGACGGCCAGTGCCGCATTGCGGGCTTCGATGGCGTCGATCAACTGGTTGTGCTCATCGTAGGAACAGTGCGTGCGATTGCCGGTTTCGTACTGGGCAATGATCAGCGAGGTCTGCGACACCAGGCTGCGCTGGAAGCTGATCAGCGGCGCGTTTCTAGCGGCCACGGCCAACTGAAGATGGAATTCGCCGGACAAACGAATACCGGCACCCCGATCACCGCGGGCGAAGCTGTCGCGCTCGTCGCTGACCATCTGGCGCAGCTCGGCCAGTTGCTCGGCAGTGGCGTGCTCGACCGCCAGTTCAGTGATTGCCTTCTCGACCATACGCCGGGCGAAAAACACCTGCCGCGCCTCTTCAACGCTGGGGCTGGCGACCACCGCGCCACGGTTGGGGCGCAGCAGCACGACGCCCTCATGGCCCAACCGCGACAGGGCGCGACGAATGATGGTACGGCTCACACCGAAAATCTCGCCCAGCGCCTCTTCACTCAATTTGGTACCCGGCGCCAGCCGCTGTTCCAGAATGGCATCGAAGACATGTTCGTAAACGACATCGTCCTGCGTGACGTTACGGCTTGAGCCAAGGCTGCGCGGCTGTTTCTTGAGGGGCAGGGACTGGTCGTTCATGGGCACTCGTGCGCAGGTGGATGACGGCATCGGGACTGGCGCATTGTACACAGGGCAAAAGCGCAGACACGCGCAAAAAAAGCCCGCAGTGTGGGCGGGCAAGAGGTATTCAGCTGCCCCTGTACGTCGAGTAGCTGTATGGCGAGATTAACAGCGGCACATGAAAGTGTTCCTGACCTGCATCAATGCCGAAGCGCAGCACCACCTCATCGAGAAAGGCAGGCTCATTCAGGGCCACGCCCCGCGCGCGGTAATAATCGCCAGCCTTGAAGTGCAACTGATAGACGCCGGATTGATAGGCCTCGCCCTGCAGCAGCGGCGCATCGCAACGCCCGTCGCTATTGGTGAGCGCACTGACAACGTGCAGCAGTTGCTGGCCTTCGACCCGGTACAGCTCTATGTGGATGGCGCTGCCTGGGCAGCCGTGGGCGGCATCCAGTACATGTGTGGTCAATTTTCCCAAAACTTCACTCCTCACATCCGGCCATGGTCAAGCAGTGCACCAATGAAGTGCTCTACATCGTGCGATTGCGACCGATTAAGACACTTTCGGGAAAAGCTGTACACAATAAATTCCTGATCGTTCAACAGCCCGTGGCCAGGACGCCGGCTGGGCGCAGGATTGGCCAGAGATATAGGAAGCAGAGGAAAAATATCAGGTTTTTTACGATTAGCTGACCAGTCAGGCAGGTTTCTTGCTTGTTTTACGCCTACCAAGACGCTTCGGTGCAGAAACGTACAGGGTTACAAGCTGAAAACAAAATTGTATACAATCTTGACCCAGCAGTGCCTTGACCGCTCTTGGCATTGCACCTGACTTAACGCATCCAACGCACCCCATGTAGAAAAAGGAAGCTTGCAGTGAGCGCTGACTACCCACGCGACCTGATCGGTTACGGCAACAACCCGCCTCACCCACGCTGGCCGGGTAATGCGCGCATTGCCTTGTCTTTCGTGCTGAATTACGAGGAAGGTGGCGAGCGCAATATTCTACATGGCGACAAGGAATCAGAAGCCTTTCTGTCCGAGATGGTTGCCGCGCAGCCACTCCAGGGCCAGCGCAACATGAGCATGGAGTCGCTGTACGAGTACGGCAGCCGCGCCGGTGTGTGGCGCATTCTCAAGCTGTTCAGGCAGTTCGATATCCCCCTGACCATTTTTGCCGTGGCCATGGCCGCGCAACGTCATCCGGATGTAATCCGCGCCATGGTCGCCGAAGGTCATGAGATCTGCAGCCACGGCTATCGCTGGATCGACTACCAGAACATGGACGAAGCCCAGGAGCGTGAGCACATGCGCCAGGCGATCCAGATCCTCACCGACATCAGCGGCGAACGGCCGTTGGGCTGGTACACCGGGCGCACCGGCCCCAACACCCGGCGCCTGGTCATGGAGGAAGGCGGGTTTCTCTATGATTGCGACACCTACGACGACGACCTGCCGTACTGGGAGCCGAACAACCCGACCGGTAAGCCTCATCTGGTGATTCCGTACACCCTGGACACCAACGACATGCGTTTCACCCAGGTGCAGGGCTTCAACAATGGCGAGCAGTTCTTTCAGTACCTCAAGGATGCGTTCGACGTGCTGTATGCCGAAGGCGAAGACGCACCGAAGATGCTTTCCATCGGCCTGCATTGCCGCCTGATCGGCCGCCCCGCCCGCCTCGCCGCACTCAAGCGTTTCATCGAGTACGCCAAAGGCCATGAGCAGGTGTGGTTCACTCGTCGTGTCGATATCGCCCGGCACTGGCACACTGAACATCCGTTTAGCGGCAAGGCCGAGCAATGAGCACGTTCAAGACACTGACACCTTCAAGCCTGGGCCGGGAGGCGTTCATCGCGGCCTTTGCCGATATCTACGAACACTCAACGTGGGTCGCGCAGCAAGCGTTCGACCAAAGCACAGGCGCGCATCTCGATCAGGTCGAGACCCTTCACGCACGCATGAGCGAGATCCTGCTGGGTGCCACACACGAGCAACAACTGGCACTGATCAATGCCCACCCGGACCTGGCAGGCAAGGCTGCCGTCCAGGGCGAGCTGACTCAGGCCAGTACCGATGAACAGGCCGGCGCCGGTATCCACCACTGCACGCCTGAGGAGTTCCAGCGCTTTACCGAGCTGAACGAGGCTTACAAGGCCCGCTTCGGCTTTCCGTTCATCATGGCGGTCAAGGGCAGCGACAGGCACAAAATTCTGGCAGCGTTCGAACAACGCATCCACCACTCGCCCGAGGCCGAGTTTGCTTGCGCCCTGGCCGAGATCAACAAGATCGCACTGTTTCGTCTACAGGCGCTTTGAGCGTCGCAGTCATAACCGTATTCAGAAGGCAGACAAAGAGCATGAAAGTTTACGCCGCACCGTTCGAGAAGTTCGTGAACCTGGCCGACGCACGTCTGGGCACCAAAATCCTTTCGGTCACCGATGACTGGTTCGCCGACGCCAACCGGCTGTTCCAGCCGACCCCGGCCGTCTGGAAAGAAGGCGTGTTCGACGACAACGGCAAGTGGATGGACGGCTGGGAGTCGCGCCGCAAGCGTTTCGAAGGGTACGACAGCGCAGTGATTCGCCTCGGTGTGGCAGGAACCATCAAGGGTGTGGACATCGACACCTCGTTTTTCACCGGCAACTTCCCGCCTTCCGCGTCGCTGGAGGCGTGCTTCCTGGCGTCGGGCGAGCCCGATGAAAACACTGCCTGGACCGAAGTGCTGCCGTCTGTGGAGCTGCAAGGCAACAGCCATCATTACCACGAGATCAGCAACGATCAGGCGTTCAGCCACCTGCGCTTCAACATCTACCCGGATGGCGGCGTCGCGCGTCTGCGCGTGTACGGTGTGCCGCATCGCGACTGGTCGAAAGTCAGCGAGGACGAGCAGATCGATCTGGTTGCAGCGCTCAATGGCGGCCGATCGATTGCCTGCTCCGATGAACATTACGGCAGCATGAGCAATATCCTCAACCCTGGGCGCGGTGTGAACATGGGCGACGGCTGGGAAACCGCGCGCCGCCGCACACCCGGCAACGATTGGGTGATTGTGGCACTCGGGCATAAGGGCGAAGTCGAGAAAGTCATCGTCGATACCCTGCACTTCAAAGGTAACTACCCGGACAGCTGCTCGATTCAGGGCGCTCTGGTCAAGGGTGGCACCGACAGCCAGATCGAAACCCAGAGCCTGTTCTGGCGCGAGTTGCTGCCCAGCCAGAAGCTGACCATGCACGCAGAACACGAGTTCGCCGAGCAGATCAAGGCGATCGGCCCGATCACCCACATCCGCCTGAACGTATTCCCGGACGGGGGCGTGAGCCGCCTGCGAGTACTGGGCAAGGTGGCCAGGTAACAACGCGTCGGAAGTCAGCAGAAGGCAACAGGCTATCGTTCCCACGCTCTGCGTGGGAATGCAGTTCCGGACGCTCTGCGTCCAGTCTTGAGTATGTGTGGCGCGGCGTAGAGTTGTGACGCAGAGCGTCACGAAATGCATGCCAACGCAGAGCATTGGCACGATAGTCATCAATACGAATGTGCAAACGACCCACCCTCAAAACCATTGAAGAAGAACCCGCATGCGCAAACTGATAATCGAGCCACTGACCAAGGAAGCCTTTGCGCCATTCGGTGATGTGATTGAAACCGACGGCAGCGATCACTTCATGATCAATAACGGCTCGACCATGCGCTTTCATCGTCTGGCTGATGTGCAGACCGCGCAGCCGGAAGACAAGGCGATCATCAGCATCTTCCGCGCCGAAGCGCTGCCGATGCCGTTGACCATCGGCATGCTGGAGCGTCATCCGCTGGGCAGTCAGGCGTTCGTGCCGTTGCTCGGCAACCCCTTTCTGATCGTGGTCGCGCCGGTTGGCGATGTGCCTGAATCAGAGCTGACCCGCGCCTTCGTGTCGAACGGCAGGCAGGGTGTCAATTACCATCGCGGCGTCTGGCACCATCCGGTGCTGACGATCGAAAAGCGGGATGACTTCCTGGTGGTTGATCGCAGTGGCGAAGGCAACAACTGCGACGAGCATTACTTTGCCGAGAGCCAGTTGCTGGTTCTCGATCCCCACCCACTGGAAGGGTAAACACCGTGCTGGCACATATGATGGAATGGCTGAATCTGGGCGTGCGCTGGATTCACATGATTGTCGGCGTCGCCTGGATCGGCGCATCGTTCTACTTCGTCTGGCTGGAGAACAACCTCAACCGCAGTAACCCGCGTGAAGGCCTGTCGGGTGATCTGTGGGCGATCCACGGCGGCGGCATCTACCACTTGGAGAAGTACAAGCTCGCACCGCCGACCATGCCGGAGAATCTGCACTGGTTCAAATGGGAAGCCTATTCGACCTGGCTGTCAGGGGTCGCGCTGTTGTGCGTGGTGTTCTACGCCAACCCGACGCTGTACCTGCTGGCACCGGGCAGCAGCCTGAGTGGTGCCGAGGGCGTGCACATCGGCCTGGGTTCGTTGTTCGTCGGCTGGTTCATCTACAGCTTTCTGTGTGACTCGCCACTGGGCAAGCGCCCTGCCCTGCTGGGCGTGGTCCTGTTCGTGCTGCTGGTCGCGGCGGCATACGGGTTCAGCAAAGTGTTCAGCGGTCGCGGTGCCTATCTGCATGTGGGCGCGATCATGGGCACCATCATGGTCGGCAACGTGTTCCGCATCATCATGCCGGCCCAGCGCGCGCTGGTAGCCGCCATTGCCGAGAACCGTACGCCGGACCCAAGCCTGCCGGCAAAGGGCCTGTTACGTTCACGGCACAACAACTACTTCACTCTGCCTGTGCTGTTCATCATGATCAGCAATCACTTTCCAAGCACTTACGGCAGTGAGTACAACTGGCTGATTCTCGCAGGCATCGCGCTGCTGGCCGTGCTGGTCCGCCATTACTTCAATACGCGGCACAACAGCCACCGCTTCGCCTGGACCCTGCCGGTCGCGGCGCTGGGCATGCTGTGCCTGGCGTATGTCACCGGCCCTGCGCAACCACCGGCCAGGATCGTCTATCAGCCACTGCCCGGTACAGCGGTCGGCGGTCATCGGGCTGATGAGCAACCTGCGCAACCCGCCGCTGCGCCTGCCCAGGCAGCGTCTGCCCAGCCCGAACCTGCCAAGGTGGCAGGTGCAGACTTCAACACGGTGCACGACGTCATTCGGCAACGTTGCTCGGTCTGTCACTCGGCCACGCCTACCAGTCAGTTGTTCAGCGTCGCTCCGGCCGGCGTGATGTTCGATACGCCTGAGCAGATCCAGCAACAGGCGCCGCGTATCAAGGCGCAGGCGATCACCGCGCCGATCATGCCGCTGGGCAATATTACCCAGATGACCCAGCAGGAACGTGATCTGGTAGGCGCCTGGATCGATCAGGGCGCACACATCAACTGAAGCAACGGGCATTGCCCTGTTTTCGCTCCAGGCGCCCTGCTCTGGAGCACTTGAGCACGGCGACGCGAGTCAGTATCCTCCGCCGCCGCTGCCAACCCGCCCACCACTTCCCGCTAACTGAACCCGACCGGGCGGCCCACTGGCTGAACGGCACGCAGAACGCTGTGCATTGGAAAAAAAGACCTGAAATCGACACTTCGATATCGGTTTTAAGGGTTACTTAAACTTTTTTTCACTGATTGGCGCAGCTCTTGCTAACAACACAAAGCTGACCAGACAGACAAATTATTGCAACCACCGACAAGGCGTCACGCATAGAGCGCCAGTCCGAAAAAATCACGATCTACATCAAGGGGCTCACCGCATGAACCGTACGATTTCCAGTGCATTACTGGCCAGCAGTCTGCTGGCTGCCGCACCCGCCATGGCAGGGGATATCTTCCAGTGGCAGAGTAATAGCCTGACCTATCTCAATGGACGAGACTTTGCTGTCAACCCGGAAAATCAGCAGACCTTTACCTTTGAGCACGCGGACAGCTGGAAGTACGGCGACAACTTCTTCTTCGTCGACAAGATCTTCTACAACGGCAAGAAAGACGCAACCGCTGGCGATAACACCTATTACGGCGAGTTCTCGCCACGCCTGTCGCTGGGCAAGATCTTCGGCCAGAAGTTCGAGTTCGGGCCGATCAGCGATGTGCTGATTGCCGCAACTTACGAGTTCGGTGAAGGCGATAACGAGTCGTACCTGATCGGTCCGGCGTTCGACCTGAAGATCCCGGGTTTCGACTACTTCCAGCTTAACTTCTACCAGCGCCAGACCGAAGGCAATCGCCCGGGCGACGGCGTGTGGCAGATCACTCCGGTGTGGTCCTACACCATCCCGGTGGGCAAATCGGATGTGCTGATCGACGGCTTCATGGACTGGGTGGTCGACAACGACAAAACCTCGCGTGGCACTTACCACTCCAACCTGCACTTCAACCCGCAGATCAAGTATGACCTGGGCAAGGCACTGAATTATCCGGAGCGGCAGCTCTACGTGGGTATTGAGTACGACTACTGGACCAACAAATACGGTATCAAGGACACCAGCTCCTTCGACACCGATCAGAACACCGCGAGTTTGCTGGTGAAGGTGTTCTTCTAAGCACGTTGTTTGACGGTGATGACGCTCACTCCCAAGCTCTACGTTACATAGGTCTCTGGGGAGCGAGCTTGCTCGCGAAGGCGGTGTTTCAGACACCCTTCGGTTGGCTGTACCAGCCCCTTCGCAAGCAAGCCAAGCGTCACCCGGCTCGCCCCCCACGGCCCTGGATCAGAAGTGTGGAGACCGCCTCCACTCACTCCTTCGCAGCTTTCCAGACCTTGCCAACCAGCGTCACGACCAGCACCAGCACGGCACCGGCAATGATCCCGGCAACAGCATCGATCAGCGTCGGAACGATCATCGACAGACCGCCAACCGTACCGGCTGCCGCTTCAGTCACGCCTTCGACCCAATGATGAGCGAACGGCAGGCCGTGGACCAGGATCCCGCCGCCGACCATGAACATGGCGGCAGTACCGACGATCGACAGCACTTTCATCAACACCGGTGCCAGCCACAGCAGGCCGGCACCGATCTTTTGTGACACCGAAGCTGCACTTTTCTTCAGGTACAGGCCCAGGTCATCGAGTTTGACGATACCGGCCACCAGCCCGTAGACCCCTACGGTAATCAGCACTGCGACGATGACCAGCACACCGACCTGATCCATGAAGGGTCTGGCCGAGACCACGCCCAGCGCGAGCACGATGATTTCCGCCGAAAGAATGAAGTCCGTGCGAATCGCGCCTTTTACGCGCTCCTTTTCGAACGCCACCATGTCCACGGACGCATCCGTCGACGCCTGCTTGCGCTGCTCATGCTCTTCACCGGTTTCGGGATGCAGCCATTTATGGGCGATTTTCTCGAAGCCCTCGAAGCACAGAAACGCACCGCCGATCATCAGCAACGGCAGAATAGCCCAGGGTGCGAAGGCACTGATCAACAGCGCTGCCGGAACCAGAATGGCCTTGTTGAGCAGTGACCCCTTGGCCACGGCCCAGACAACCGGCAATTCGCGATCCGCTGAAACACCGGTGACCTGCTGGGCATTGAGCGCCAGATCATCACCCAGCACACCCGCCGTCTTCTTCGTGGCCAGCGCCACGTCATCGAGCAACGTCGCAATATCGTCAAGCAGGGTAAGCAAGCTTCCAGCAGCCAAAATGAAAATCCTTGAGCAAGTAAAAAAAAGAAACGGCGCTGATTGAATCATGCGCCAGAGTCAATCGTGTGGCAGTCAGCAACTCTGACCTTGGTCAGACGTGAACGTTTGACGCTGCATGCAGCAAACAGGCCACGCCGAAACCCGTCAAATGGGCAACTGTGTCGTGGAAACGACCTGACGCAGCCCCATGAACGAACGGATCTGTCTGACACCGGGCAAGTACAGTAACTGTTCGGCGTGCAGGCGGTTGAAGCTCTGACTGTCCTTGGTGCGCAGCAACATGAAGTAGTCGAACTCGCCGGTGACGACATGAAACTCCATACAGCCGGAAACTTTCTGCGCGGCGGCTTCGAATTGAGCAAATGAATCCGGTGTCGAGCGGTCCAGTACGACACCGATCAGCACCACCATGCCTGCGTCCAGAACATCGCCATTGAGCAACGCCACCACGCCCTTGATCACGCCCGCCTCTTTCAGCCGCTCGACGCGCCGCAGGCACGCAGGCGGACTCAGTTTGACCTTCTCGGCAAGTGCCACATTGGAAATGGACGCGTCACGTTGCAGGGTCTTGAGGATGGCGCGGTCAATCCTGTCCAGCAGCGGCGTCATGTCAGCACCGGACTTTTTAGTGCGTTCATTTATTGCTTTCATAATGAAATTCACAGAATAAAAGTCTGTTTAGTTGTGTTCAGGCTAACGTTTATTTTGTAGATAGACAATTCTTTGCAACCACGATTATTCGCAGTTTTCCTATGATGGGAGCCATGCCGGGCCGCTCGATAAACACATCGAGTTCCACCTTCAATGCCCGGATCAACTTATCAACGGAGACCCGATATGAACCTGAGCAAGTTCAAGCGCTACCCTCTGACCTTCGGCCCCTCGCCCATTACCCCACTGAAACGCTTGAGTGAGCATCTGGGCGGCAAGGTCGAGCTGTACGCCAAGCGCGAGGATTGCAACAGCGGTCTGGCCTTCGGCGGCAACAAGACCCGCAAACTGGAATACCTGGTGCCGGAAGCCATCGACGGCGGCTACGACACATTGGTGTCGATCGGTGGCATCCAGTCCAACCAGACCCGTCAGGTGGCAGCCGTCGCGGCGCATCTGGGCATGAAGTGCGTGCTGGTTCAGGAGAATTGGGTCAACTATTCCGACGCGTTGTACGACCGGGTCGGCAATATCGAGATGTCGCGCATCATGGGCGCCGATGTGCGCCTGGATTCGGCAGGCTTCGATATCGGCATTCGCCCGAGTTGGGAAAAGGCCATGGCCGACGTCGAGGAAAGCGGCGGCAAACCGTTTCCGATTCCAGCGGGCTGCTCGGAGCACCCTTATGGCGGCCTGGGGTTCGTGCGTTTTGCCGATGAAGTGCGCCAGCAGGAAGAAGAACTGGGCTTCAAGTTCGACTACATCGTGGTCTGCTCGGTAACCGGCAGTACTCACGCAGGCATGCTGGTGGGATTCGCTGCCGATGGCCGGGCACAGCGTGTGATCGGTATCGACGCGTCAGCCAAACCGGAAAAGACCCGCGCGCAGGTTCTGCGTATCGCTCAGAACACCGCAAAACTGGTGGAGCTGGGCCGCGAAATCACCGCCGAAGACGTGGTGCTCGACACCCGCTATGCCTACCCGGAATACGGCCTGCCGAACGATGGCACCCTCGAAGCCATCCGCCTCTGCGCCCGCCTGGAGGGCGTGTTGACCGACCCGGTCTACGAAGGCAAATCCATGCACGGCATGATCGACATGGTGCGCAACGGCGAATTCCCCGAAGGCTCGAAAGTGCTCTACGCCCACCTGGGCGGCGTGCCGGCGTTGAATGCCTACAGCTTCCTGTTCAAGGACGGTTGAGCCGAAAGCGTTCCTGCAGTCGATAACACACTTCGGCTGCAGTGTTCCCGGCTAAACCCGAAAATACTTCTGCAGCGCCTGCGCCAGCAGGCTCACCGCCTCGTCGTTCTGCGACGACAGCGAGCGCAGGAAGACGATTTCGTGCTCGGGTATTTCAGGCAGGTCATCGAGAATCTGCATGGCTTCCGTGACCCCGCTCCGATCGATGAGGCTGATCGCCAGACCCGCTTCCACACAGGCTTTGATCGCCTGGTTGGACGGGCTTTCGAGAACCACACGGGTTTTGCGGCCGTTGTCTTTGAGTGACGCCAGCATGGCTCCACGATAAGGACATTGCGCTGCGTGAATCGCCAGCGGCAACGGGTCCGCAGATCCCAGTGCGGCACTGGCCGGCCCGACCCAGACCGGCTTGGTCGATACCAGAAACTGCGTATCAGCACTCAGCTGCCCTTTGGGTTGCGCGATCACTGCTGTCTGCAACTTGCCGCGCGCAACCTGCTCGCGCAGGGCGTAGCTGGGTGCGGATTTCAACTCCAGCACGACATTGGGCCACGCGGCCGCGAACACTGGCAGGATGTCGCGAATGACATGCACGGCGTACTCATCCGGAACCCCCAGCGTGATGCGTCCGGCCAGATGAGTACCTTGCAGATCCGCCAGCACCCGGTCATGCGTGGACAGCAACTCTGTCGTCGACAACAGCAGGCGCTTGCCCAGTGGCGTCAGCGACACCGCCTGGTTGTCACGGTTGAGCAAGCGCCCGCCCGCTACGGCCTCGAGGCGCTGGATATGCACACTTACTGCTGCCGGGCTTTTATGAAGTTGTTCGGCAGCCGCCGAAAACTTTCCTATCCGCGCCACCGCATGGAAGGTGCGCACCAGTTCGATGTCGAGAATGGCCGTCATGATTCAGATTTCCTGAATAAGTCATGCATTTAATTTTGATTTATTAGACTACGCCGTTTTCGTAACCTGCGTCCATGAACCCATACCTGTCGATTGCTCCGAGCGTCTCGCGGCCTGCCTGGCACCAGGCCATTCCCTTGCCCCTGCTTGAAGCTGCGCTGGTTCTGACCTGGAGTTCGGGCTTCGTCGGCGCACGCTTTTCGCTGGAACATGCGCCGCCGCTGCTGGTGGTGTTCTGGCGCTGTGTGGTGGTCACCCTGATCCTGCTGCCTTTTGTCGCCAGGCAACTTAGATCGATCGCGCCGGCCACGCTGCTGAAAAACGCAGGTATCGGCCTGCTGGCCATGGCCGGCTACGTCGCCGGTGTCACGCAGGGCATTGCGCTGGGCGTGCCCGCCGGACTCGCCGCACTGTTTGCCGATTTGTTGCCCATGGGCATGGCGCTCCTGGCGGCAGTGGTGCTCGGACAACGGCTGGCCTGGCAAATCTGGGCGGGACTGTTGGTCGGGCTGATCGGTGTAGTGCTGGTGACCTACAGCGCGCTGGCGGTAGGTGACGCACCGTTGTGGGCCTACGGCCTGCCGCTGCTGGGCATGTTGTCACTGGCCATCGCGACGCTGTGGCAGAAACAGTCCAGCACCGCACAGCCTATGGCACTGCTGCCCAACCTGTGGCTGCAATGCGCTGTTTCCAGCATGGCCTTCGCGATTATTCAGGGCACACAGGGCAGCCTGGCGCCTGTAGCCAGTACCGGCTTTGCGCTGAGCGTGCTATGGACGGTGGGGCTGGCAACCCTGGGCGGGTACGGACTGTATTGGGTGTGTCTGCGCCGCGCGACGGCGACCCGCGTCGCCAGCGTGCTGTACCTCAGCCCACCGGTGACGATGCTCTGGGCCTGGGCAATGTTCGACGAACCGCTGTCCTGGCAGATGGCGTCAGGCATGGCGGTGTCAGGTATCGGCGTGTGGATGGTGGTGCGGGCGGAACAACGGCAGTCGGCCTCCTGATGGGGTCAGGAGGCCGACTTTGCTTAGGCTCTGTAAGAAAAGTGGCTGCGCTCGGTGATGCTTCGTTAAAAACAGGCTCGGGGGCGAGTCCAATCGGAATGCTCATTTACAACACGTAGAGTCGAACGCGACCCCGGCCGTTCCTCGCCTGTTTTTGCCTCGCCTGACCTTCGCTCGCCGACTTTTCGTACAGAGCCTGGCGCAGGTTAAATCTTGAAACGCGCGACCATGCTCTGCAAATCGCTGCCCAGACGGGCCAGCTCGACGGTCGACGCAGCGCTTTGCTCAGTGGCAGAAGCGGACTGATCGGCAATGTCGCGAACGCTGAGTACGCTGCGGTTGATTTCTTCGGTCACGGCGCTCTGTTGCTCGGCCGCGGCGGAAATCTGCTGACTCATCTGTTCGATGGTGCCGATGGACTGGTTGATTTCCACCAGCGCCTGTTCGGCCTGACGAGCCAGCACCACGGTGCCTTCAGTGCGCTGCAGGCTGGCGTCCATCAGGCCCGAGGCGGCGCCTGTACCTTTTTGCAACGCCTGGATCAGCGCTTCGATTTCAGTTGTGGAGTTCTGCGTACGTTGAGCCAGCGAGCGGACTTCGTCAGCCACCACGGCAAAACCGCGACCCTGCTCGCCTGCCCTTGCGGCCTCGATGGCTGCGTTGAGCGCCAGCAGGTTGGTTTGCTCGGCGACCGCTTTGATCACGTCAATCACGCTGCCGATCTTGCCGCTGTCTTCGGTCAGACGCTGCATGGCTTCACCCAATTGCTGCACTTCACCGGCCAATTGCCCGATTTCGCGCGTAGCATGCTGCACCACACTGCTACCGTGAGCAGCGCGCTCGCTGGCCTGTTTGGCGGCTTGCGAAGCGTCTTCGGTGTTGCGCGCCACTTCCTGTACGGTAGAGGCCATTTCGTTCATGGCAGTGGCGACCTGATCGACTTCGTTTTTCTGCAGGGTGACACCCGCGCTGGTCTGCTCGCTGACCGCAGACAATTGTTCGGCCGCCGTGGCGATCTGCGTAACACCGTTGCCGATGCCACCGATCAGGCCGCGCAGCGAAACAGTCATGTGCTGCATGGTGTTCTGCAGCAGGCCCAGTTCGTCCTGGCGGGTGGTGCTGCTGTCATGGGTCAGATCACCGTCGGCAATCCGGCGCGCCGCAATCACGGTGCTGTTCAAAGGTACGGTAATCTGACGCGTGATCAGGAACGCAGCAAAGATGCCGACCAGCAGCACGACCAGCGCTACGCTGAGCAATTGCACCACAGCGGTTTGTTGTTCCTTCTTGGCACTGATGACCTGCAGCGCTGCCAGATCATCGGCACGGGCTGCGGTCGCTACGGATTGCTGTTGCAGATCGTTGCGGATCTGCTCGGTCTGCTGAAGCATGTCCGAAATCGACGACATCAGGACCTTGTATTGTTTCAACGCCACCAGCGCGGCATCCACTGCAGCATTTGCCTCGACAGGCAATTGGCTGCGAGCGGCGTCCACTTGTGCGATCAGGGCGTCGGCGGCCTTATAGGTGGCCTGACGGTTGTCGGCATTCGGAACGCTCAGGTAGCGACGAAACACCAGACGGAAATTGGTCATGCCGTTACGCAGGTCGCCAGCGATCTTGACCTGCCTGATGCCGGTTTCATTTGGCGAGCGCAAGGTGTCGTCAATGGTCTTGTTCAGCAGATTCTCGAAGGTCGCGCTGACGTCATCGGACACCTTGATGATCGGTTTCAACGCCTCGTCGACTTTCTGATTGATGCCGACCAATTGGTCGAACGTCTGCTTCAGACCGCCCACCTGCTCCTTGATCTCGCGCAGCTTGGCGAGGTTGCTCGAGATCACGAACACCTGCAGGCCCTGATCGACACTGCGGCTCAAGGTATCCAGCGCGCTGGCGTAATTCTGCACACCTGCGGCGGTAGGGCCGGTCGCATAGGCTTGCGCAGCAATCCGGGCATTCAGGACGTCAGCCTTGATCTCGGCGACCTTGCTGCTTTTGCCCATGCGCTCGATCAGCAGGTTGGTGCTGGAGTAGCCGATGACGGTGACGGTCAGTACTCCGAGCAAAATAGCGGCAAAGCCCAGCCCGAGCTTCTTGCTGACTTTCAGATTGTCCAACCATTTTGCGCTCATTGCATGTGTGCCTTTGATTTTTCGGAATACCCGTGAGTCGGCGCTGAAAGATTTAACTTGATAGTTAACGTTATCGGAATCACGCACGCGCCAATCGAAGGCACCCTGAAGCCCATGAATTACGGGGCCGGCGCGCGATGATGAATATTTATTTAAATCGCCTGAGCAGAATTTTTCCGATGATTGGCACCGCGCGAAACCGGAAGATCACGCAATGAAACTGCCTTGATCTTCGCCTGTACGGAGCCATCGGAGATTGGCAACAGCGTCAGACGTTGCGGTCGGTGAAATGAACATCCAGCCGGATGTTTTCCGGCTCGTTGATCGCTGCCAGGTACTCGTCTACGGTGATTTCTCCGACGCAGGCCCGTGCGCCCGGTTGTGGGCGATAGCCACCGGCCATTTTGCTGCTCAGCGCGACGGCAGCACTGCCGGGGATCTCCGGGCCCTTGTCGTTCAGTGCAGTCAATTGCGCACGCATGTACAACGGCTGGCCGGCGAGGTCGACGCCATCGACATCGATGTACATCGCGCTCTTTCGATCACCCCACTGTTCAAAGCGCGCGCCCCAACGGTACAGGCGCTCGGCCCACGACGCAGGATCGCGCAGCAGCCCACAGCGAATCGCCAGCGCCAGCAGCCAGGTCGCGATGCCGCCGGCCTTGAGCGCGGAGCCGGCCTTGAAACTCAGATGCTGCGCGGCATAGCGTGTCGCGAATACATCCAGGTCCGGGACGTCGACATTGGCCACCAGCCGTGTGCCCATGCCGGGCATCCGGCGCAGGGTCAGGTCCATCCAGCCATGGACTTCGTGGACCTTGCCGTTGCGCAGTTGCCTGATCGGCCGCCCGGCATTGGCCAGTACGCCACGTACGGTCGACAGACCGGGCATTTTCGCTGCCGAGGAGATGCCATGCTCTATCGAATCGATGCGCAGAAAACGCTGGCGATGCTGATCGATGATGGCCGCCGAAAGCGTCGGCACCGAGCTGCAACCGCTCAGCACGCTGACACCTGCCTCACGCGCCTGGGCATCGAGGCTGGCGATACCGGCGACAAATGCCCGGCAATCCGCCAGGTCGCAATAATTCACACCCGCCTCGATGCAATGCCGGGCCACGGCATACGACTGCCCCTGAAAAGGCCCCGCCGTGTGGATAAGCAGATCAATGCCCAATTCACCCAGCTCACTGCCCGCGCCGTCCTGCATGATGTCCACGCACCAGCTCTCGCAGAATCTGCCAGCCAGCGTTTGCAGTGCGGCAACCTTTTCCGCCAGCTTGCGCGGGTCGCGACCGGAAATGACCAGTTCGATGTCCGGCATCATCGCCAGATGATTGCAGATAAGGCTGCCGAAGTTGCCGTAGCCGCCGATGACCAATACGCGAAATGCCATTGACTCGTCCCTGACCTGCAGAAGGATGTGACCCTGCCTCGTTGCGCCACGATTGCCGTGAGCAATGGCAATGAAATGCGCGTGCATTATTGATCATTGGCCGCAGGCCGGGTACAAAACCCTGTGCCTTTTTTGATTGTCCCGGGAGCAACGGATGCTGGAACTACACACCGAACGACTTTATCTGCGGACCCTGCTCGCCAGCGACTGGCCGCTGTTTTTCAGGCTGCACTCCGAGCCCGAGACCATGCGCTACGTATTCGGAGAAATCGAAGAAGCGCAGATCCGCAAAGGCTTCGATCATCGCCTCCCCGACTGGACGCCGGAGTCCGATCACTGGCTGTGCCTGGTGGTCACCGACACACAAAACGATGCAGAGCTGGGGGTCAGCGGCTTTCGCATCCTGTCGCCGGGTCATGCCGAAGTGGGCTGTCTGTTACTGCCGGAACATCAAGGCAAGGGCTTCGGCACCGAGTCACGCCGCGCAATCATCGACTACGCAACTGCCATCGGCCTGGATTCACTGGAATCGACCGTGACCGACGGCAACATCGCCTCCTGCAAGGTTCTGGAGAAATGCGGCTTTACCTTCGAGCGCCGTGTCCCGCAGGCCTATCAAATCGGCGATCAGTGGTTCGACGACCTGATATACCACCTGCCACTGCGCTGATGAAGCAACTGACCGGCGTTCGCCGGTCAATCGCAAACACCTTCAGGCCTGGGGCCGCCCTCCGAGAATCGTCACTCGCTCGCCATAGCGCGAGTGTGGGAAGTAATCCCACACCGCGTGATGCTGGGTGCAGCGGTTATCCCAGAACACCAGCGTGTTCGGTTCCCAGCGCACGCGGCAACTGAGGCAGGGTTCGCGGGCGATCAGATCGAACAGCATATTCAGTACGGTGCGGCTCTCGCCGGGCGAGAGTTGCACGATATGCGAGGTGAACCCGGAATTCACGAATAGGCTGCGGCGCCCGGTTTCAGGGTGACGAACCACCACTGGGTGTTCGCTTTTCGGAAGGTTGGCGGGCGGCTGATAGCCTTTCCACGGAATCTCGCCATCGTGAATGGCTGTCAGCCCGCCGAGAAACTGCTGCATCGCCGGCGAGAGCATTTCAATGGCCAGGTGCATGTTGGCAAACAGTGTGTCGCCGCCGGTGCCGATGGCGGGGGTTTCCTTGACGTACAGCATCGAGCCCATCGACGGCTCCAGATCAGCGGTGCCGTCGGTGTGCCATAGCTCGCCCGCAGCGAAACGCGATTGCGCATTGGCGCGCACCACGACCAGTTCCGGGTCATCGCCATCGATGCTGTCCACCGGCAAGGCGCGCAACGGACCAAACAGTCGACCGAACGCCTTGTGCTGTTCGACCGTCAGGTGCTGATCGCGAAACACCAGCACATGATTTTCCAGAAAGGCCCGGCGAATTTCTGTCAACTGCTCCGCACTGGGTGGCTGCGACAGATCGACACCGCTGACCTCGGCACCGATGATCGGTGTCAGGCGGTCGACCGTGATGCTCTGATACGGCGCACGCACGGCGCCTGCGATGCCTTCTATGGCCTTGAGTGCCATTTGATCCATGATCCCTCACCTTCAGGTTGTTGGCATGGCCGATCACCATGCCCGTGGTTCGTTTGCGGGGACATAAGCCCCGCCTGAAAAGCCTGCCGCTGACGTTCAGCCCTGCTCCGCCGACAGATCGGCATTGATCATCTCGGCCATCACCTGCGCCCAGGGCGCTGCGACAATGCCGTAGTGATCGGTGTCCAGTGCTTGCCAGCTCAGCAGGTGCGGCAACAGCCCTTGCCAGGCCCGCTGCAGATCGGCCATCCGCCAGGCGCTGCCCATGCCATAAGGATTGGGCTGCGTGGCAATGAATAGCCGCACGGGAGTGCGCGACAACGCCACGGGCCGGTGGCCCGCCATGCTCGCCATGTTGTTCTGGCAGCAGACAATCAGGCTTTGCAGGTAACGCGATGTGTCTTCGCTGGTCGTGCCGGTGGCTGTGTTGAGGCCGCGCCGTGCAGAAAACTCGCGCTGGAAGACCTGCTGAATCTGCGCTTCACCGATCTGCGCCAGCTCGTTACCCGCATCCGGCGCGGGGGGATCGATCAGGTACAACAACGGCTGCTCGCAATCCTCCGTCAGCAGGCTGCACATCGCCTGCGTCACCCATGCGCCGAACGACCAGCCAGCCAGACGCCATGCCGTGCCGTCGGGGTGATGGGCCTGCAACGCCTTGAGATACAGCTGCGCGCGCTCATCCACGCTGATGTTCGGCAGTTCGGGCAGGCGCAAGGCCGGATCGGCGATCACCCACACGCCCAGATCAGGGTGCAGCGCCGAGGCCAGCTCGCGATACGCCTGCACGTCGCCACCCACCGGGTGAATCAGATACAGGCGCTCGCGGCCCGCGCCCGCATGCCACTGATCGATCCTCACTGCATCAGCCCACTGGTTTTCGTCCGCAGCCGGTTCGGGCACTGACGTCCGCACCAGCGCCAGCACCTCGGCCAGGCTGACCTTGTGGCTGAACTGCGACAACTGGAAGACCACGCCAGTCGCGGCCTGCAGTTCGTCGATCAGGTCCAGCAGGGTCAGAGAATCGGCGCCCAGCTCATAGAGCGAGGCATCCGGCTGCAGCGCACTCACGCCGAGCCATTTGCACAGGCAGTCATGCAGATGCTCGGGCAGACGGTCCGGCGCTGCAGTGTCTGCCGCCAGCACTGGCGCAGTGTCGGCCAGCGTCGAACCTGCGCTGTGGCGAACCGGGTAAAACTGTCGCGCCGTGTCCGGATCGGTGGTCGAGATCAGCAGTTGCGGCAGTTGAGCCGTCATGGCTGCATCGAATACCCGGCAACCCTCCTGTGCCGACATGCCGACCGCCAGGTGTCGCTGATGCGCGTCATCCCCGACACCACTGGCAGCGGCCATGCCGACATCGCGCCAGATGTCCCAGTTGATGCCCAGACGCACACAGCCATTTTCGGCATGCGCACGGTGGTGGGTAAAACCGTCAAGCACGGCACTCGCGGCGGCATAGTCCAGGTGCCCGGCGCCGCCGAACAGTGCCGACATCGAAGAGCTGTACAGCACGAACCCCGGCGTCATCTGCTCGATCAACGCTTCGACCGCCAGCATGCCGCGGGTCTTGCTGGCCATCGCCTCAGACAGCACCTGAGCATCGCGCTGACGGATCAGACTGCCTGCTCCGGTGCCAGCCGCGTGAATCACGCCGTCAAAGTGACCATAACGCTCACGCAAGTGTTCCAGCACCGTGGGCCAGCGCGCCAGGTCGGCAATATCCGCAGCGATGCTGTCGATGCGCGAAGCATAGGCGTGCAGTTCTTTCGGGCACCCGCCACCTCGCGACAGCAGCACTACCCGGCGCTGGCTGGATCGCAGCAGGTGTTCACACAAGGTACGACCGATGCCGCCTGTGCCGCCCAGCACCAGGAACGTGCCGTTCGCCGGCAGCAGATTCGAAGCCGCCGTCGGAGCCGCCAGCGGACTGGCCAGCAGCTGTGGCTGCCACAGATAACCATCACGAATGGCCATGCGTCGCGGCAGCGACGCCGGTTCGGCAAGCAGCGCTGCGAGGTGCGGAGCTTGGGTGCTCAACTGCGCCGTGGGCAGGTCCAGCCAGTGACAGCGTATTGGGTACTCCTGCGGCGCCACTTCGGTGATACCGGCCAGCGCCGCCAGTTCCGGGCGCATGACCTGGCCGTTCACCGGGCACGCTCGCCAGGACAGCAGCCAGAGCCGCAGGGCGGTCTTCTGTGCGTTCTGCCCCCAGGCCTGCAACAACGCGCTTAGCGTATCCAGACAGGCCCATTGCGCGGCCGCCAGGCTTTGCTCGTCAACCGCCCCGCCCACCGACAGCGGCAAGGCATGCAGCCAGTCCAGTTCGGTCGCCGTCTGCCCACTCTGATCGAGCGCACTGATCAATCGACCCAACGCCACAGGGTCCAGCGGGTCGAGCTCATAACGATTCGGGCCAAGCTGCTGGTAGCCATTGCCGGCCTGCACCTCAATGACGTGCCGATAGACGCTCTGCAGGCTGCCAAGCGTGGT
The DNA here is from genome assembly GCF_001467335.1 of Pseudomonas sp. ICMP 10191. Lineage (NCBI taxonomy): Bacteria > Pseudomonadati > Pseudomonadota > Gammaproteobacteria > Pseudomonadales > Pseudomonadaceae > Pseudomonas > Pseudomonas sp. ICMP 10191. The sequence goes on along the minus strand of NZ_LKGW01000001.1, from coordinate 181,925 downwards.
GGCATCCAGACGCTCATGGCTGCACACCACCAGCACTTCACGACCCTCGCCAGTCGGGTTTGTACGCAGACGGTTTACCCGCTGCCACTGACGCTGATAGAACCAGTCCGCCAGCGGCTGGCGCTCGACGACTGACGATTTCTGCAGCTCGGTGCGAGCGGCCGCTTTGAAGCGAAAGGTCTGCAGATCGAATGCCGACGGTGGCAAGTCCCAGGGTGGCGGCGCCGAACCGGTCGACCCTTCGATACTGGCCCCCGCATACCAAGCGTCCAGCAGGGCCTGCGGCGAATGCTCGCTGGCGTTTACTCGCACGTCAGAAAGCTTCACCTCCTGGATCGACGAGGCTTGCAGGCGCGGCGTCTGACCGGGCGGGCAGATCATCGCGAAGCGCCAGGGCAACGCGCGTCGACCGTTTTGCAGGTAACGCAGCAACGCGGCCTGCTGCTCGGGAAAGGCGTTGAGCCAGGCTTCAATCGCCAGCATGTCCCGCTCCAGGGCAGTACGGCTGTGCGCTGACAGCAGCAGGCACGCCGGGCAATCCTCGACGCGGTCTGTCTGCTGCGGCGCGGCGCCGACAATCACATGCGCGTTGGTGCCGCCGATGCCGAAACTGCTGACCCCGGCCAGACGCCGACGCCCCTCGGGCCAGGGCCGTGAGGTGCTGGGTATGTAGAATGGCGAGCGCTGCAGATCGACTTGAGGATTGATTCGGGCAAAGCCGAGGTTGGGCGGGATCACTCCGTGGAACACGGCAAGCGTCGCGCGAATCAACCCGACCACGCCGGCAGCCGCGCCCAGATGACCCACCTGGCTTTTCACTGAAGCCAGTGCGCAACTGGCGGCCGGCGCCGCGCCGAACGCCTTGGTCAAGGCAGCCACTTCAATCGGGTCGCCCAACAGTGTGCCGGTACCGTGGGCCTCGATGTAGCCCATGTCGGCGCCACTGACCCCGGCCTTGCGCAACGCCTCGCTGATCACAGCACTCTGCCCCGCCACCGACGGCGCGGTGTAACTCATCTTGGCGCGGCCATCGTTGTTCAGCGCAGAGGCTTCGACCAGTGCGTAGATCCGGTCGCCGTCGGCCTGGGCACGGTCCAGCGGTTTAAGTACTACCACACCATAACCGCTGGCACCGATGGTGCCGCTGGCGTCGTCACTGAACGGGCGACACAGCCCGTCGCGGGAAAAAATGTGCTGTGGACGATAGCGGTAGCCATCGGTCAGAGTCCGGTCGATCAACACCCCGGCGGCCAACATCACGTCACTGTCGCCCTGACGCAGCATCGCCGCGGCCAGGTGCACGGCAATCAGCGAGCTGCCGCATGCCGCCTGGACGCTGAGTGCCGGGCCGCCGAGGTCGAGGTGGTAAGCCGCCTTGGTGGCCAGAAAGTCCTTGTCGTGGTGCAGCGCCATCTGAAAGCCGTCCGGCAGATCACCCTCAGCGGTTTCTCGCAGCATTTGCTGGAAATACGTGGTTTCGCCGCAACTGGCGATCAGGCCGATGCGCGGACCGTCGGCTTTGGGCGTGAGCCCGGCATGTTGCAATGCCTGCACACAGCCCATCAGCAGGTGCCGCTGTTGCGGGTCCATCAACCGTGCTTCCTGCAGGCTGATGCCGAAATACTCGGGATCGAAATCCAGCAGGCCGGTCAGTTGACTGCGCGCTCCGACCAGCCCTTCGGCGGCGTCGAACTGCTCGATGCCCAACCGGTTTCCTTGGACCATCGCCCAGAACTCGGCGAGGTTGCTCGCCCCGGCCACATTCACCGACATGCCGATGATCGCCATGGGTTGTTCGCCAGCCTTGGCACCTCGCTCATTGCCCTCAGCAGCCGCGGGCATTTGCCCTGCTGGTAAGGACAAATGCTGCGCCAGGCGACGCACGCTGACATGCTCGAACAACGCTGCCATTGCCACCGGCTGCGGCAGTGCTTCGTTGTAACGGGCGTGCAGGCGCATCAGGCCAAGGCTGGTGGCGCCGGCTTCGAAGAAGGTCTGATCAGGCTCGATGTCGCGACCGATGACCGCCACGAACAACTCGCTCAATTGCTGTTCAAGTGCGCTCAACGGCGCCGCAGGCAGCCCGGTGCGCTGCCGTTGCAACACCTCGCCCAGATCTCCCAGCGCCCTGCGATCAACCTTGCCGCTCGGCGTGCGCGGCCAGGTGACAACCCGCCGGTACTCGTCAATACGCACATGCGCTGGCAGGTGCAGGCTGATCTGTCGGTCAAACTGCTGTGCATCGGGCAGCGTACCCTCGCTGTGCAACCAGGCCACCAGCCGGGGCGGCTCACCCTGCGTGGCCACCACCGCGTTGCTCACCTGAGCGACCTGCATCAGCGCGGCCTCGATCTGCCCCAGTTCAAGACGCTGGCCACTGATCTTGATCTGCTGATCGTCCCGACCCAGGTAGTGCAGGCAGGCGTTTTCATCAGCCCGCGCAAGATCCCCGGTGCGATAGAACAGGGTCATGCCCTCAGCTTGCGGCAACTCGACAAAGCGCGCGGCATTCAGCACCGGGTCAGCGAGGTAGCAGCGCGAAATCATCGGCCCTGCCACCAGCAGATAGCCCTGACTGCCACGCGGCACCGGCCGGTCGTGTTCATCCACCAGCAGCAGACGTGCATTGCTCACTGCACGCCCGATCGGCGCGCGCAGCGGCCAGTCCTGAACCGCCGCAGGCAAGCGCCAGGCGCTGACCACGTGGGTTTCGGTCGGGCCGTAATGATTGAACAGCCGTGCCTGGGGTATGCCGCCGAACCAGTTGCGCAATGCCTCGGTGCACAGCAGTTGCTCGCCCGCCGTGATCACTTCGCGCAACGCCTGCGGATACACGCCCTGGCTGACAGCGGTCTGCGCCAGATGCTGCAAGGCCACGCATGGCAGGAACAACCGCTCGATGCGCGTCTGCACCAGATAGCTCAGCAATGCCTGGGCATCCTGCCGCCAGCGCGGGTTGATCAGGTGGTAACAGCCTCCGCCGCAGAGGGTGCTGAAAATCTCCTGAAACGACACATCGAACGACAGCATGGAGAATTGCAGGGTCACGGACTTCGCTGGCAACTGCCCCTCATTGCGCTGCCAGTGCAACAGATTGCAAAGGGTCCGGTCCGGCACCTGAACCCCTTTCGGGGTCCCCGTCGAACCGGACGTGAACAGCGTGTACAACGGTCGTTGCCCCGCGTGACGGCGACGCTCGAACGGTCGCGCCGCAGCGCTCAGGTCGACCTGATGACAGATCTGCCGGTCTGCGTTCAATTGCTCCAGTGCCGCCTCGGTGGCCGCGCTGTACAGCACACAGCCGGGCTGTGCCTGCTGCATGACCTGACGCTGCACCGCCAGCGGATAGCCAGGATCGAGGGGCACAGCCGTCAGGTTGAGCCTGGCCAGCGCCAGCAAGGCCACGATGTGCTCGACCGACGCCTCGAGGTACAGGACCACTTGCAGCGGCGCACCATTTTCCTCCGGCAACGGACACTGCTCGATCAGGGTGGCCGCCAGCGTATCGGCCAGTGCATCCAGTTCGGCGTAGCTGATGCACTGCTGATCGACGACCAGTGCCGGAGCATCCGGCGTGCAACTGACCTGATAGGCGAACCAGTCGGCCACGGTGTTGAACGGCGGCTCAGCGCTGTCGCCCTGACTGGCGGGCGGCAGGCTGAAGCGGTAAGGCGTGAGCAGCGCATCGAGGGTGGCCAACGGCTTCTCCAGTAGCAGATCAAGCCCCTGTTGCAACAGCCGATTGACGGCGACCATTTGTGCCGCATCGAAATAACTGCACTGGTACTCCCACCAGCATTCCAATTGTGACCCGGCATCGACCACCAGCAAGGTCAGCGGGCACTTGGCCTGCACCGTCTCGTTGAATTCCAGCGTGGCCCGCAGGCCGGTATGGGCCAGCCTGGCGTAGTCGGTGTTTTCCAGTACGAACATGAAATCGAACAGCGCACTGCTCGACGACAGCCGCAGGTCTTCCACCAGGTCCGCCAGAGCGACGTCCTGCAAGGCAAGCACCTCACGCACTGTGGCGGTCTGCTGATGCAGCTGCTGGTCGAGCGGCTTGTCGCCGTCGAACGCCGTGGGGATCAGCACGGTGTTGGCGAACATCCCGATTGCGTCTTCGAATTCGCTCAGAGGACGGTTGGATACCGGGCTGGCGATGCGTGGCCGTTCACAACCGGTCAGGGCGTAAATGCTCCAGGCATAAACGCTGAACAGCACCTCATAACGAGTGACACGCTGGCGGCTGCAAAACCGATCCAGTGCAGCACTGCGCGTGGCTCCCAGCGGCTGACGATAGAGCCGTGCCTGCGGGTCTGGCTCACGAACCGGTAGCAGCGCGGGCGAAGGCGCCGGGTGCTGACCGTGCAACCCGGCCAGGGCGCGGCGCTGATCGCGGTAACGCGGGTCGACACGCCATTGCCGTTGCCAGAGTGCGAACTCCAGCGTGCCCAGACCGGGCGAGGTTTCGGCACTCGGCCGCCCCTGCAGCGCATCGTCGTACAGTTGCACCAGATCATCGAACAACAGGTTCATCGACCAGCCGTCGATGGCCACGTGGTGCAGGTTCAGCAGCAAGCGACAGCTGCCATCGGCAAACGGCAGCAGCCAGGCCTTACACAGCGCCGATGTTGCCAGATCGAAAGGTGTGCCGAACACCAGGGCTGCAAAGCTGCGCCAGGTCTGTTCACTGAACGCTCCTGTGGCAAAGGTCTGGCACACCGCGTCCCGTTGGTGAACCTGCTGATGCAGACCGTCGGCAGCGGACACGAACGCCGTGCGCAGCCCGCTGTGCCGAGTCAGCAGGCGCTGCACGGCGTCGGCCAATGCGTTCAGCTCCACGCCTGCCGCCAGGTGCAGGATGATTGGCACGTTGTAGGCCGTCGCCTGCGGCGCGCGCTGCTGCATCAACCACAGGCGACTTTGCTCGGCAGTGGCCGGCGCACGCCCTGAACGGTTGACGGGCGGCGCGGGCGGATAGGCAGATTCCGCACCCTGATCATCGCCAAGGCGCTCGGCCAGTGCCGAAAACGATTCGCTCAGCAGCGCACCCAGGGTGATTTCCCGGCGCCAGTGTGTGCGGATTGCAGAGCGCAAACGCATGGCCTTGAGCGAGTCGCCGCCGCTGCCCAGCCAGTCATCCTCGCCGTTCAGCTCAGGTTGCGCCAGCAACCTGCGGGCCTGGGTCAGCAGCCAGTCCAGCGTGGGCGAGTGTTGCTCGTCAGGACGTGAACCGGCCTGTGGTCGCCACGGCTTCAAGGGCTGCTCCAGCAGCGCACGCTGATCGATCTTGCCATTGCGGGTCAACGGCAGGCGCTGCAGCACAAACAGTTGATGCGGGCGCATCCATACCGCCAGGTTTTCGCGCAGGTGCTGATCGAAATCGCGATAGTCCAGCGCTTCGCGCGGCACGATGAAGGCCAGCAACTGGTGGTCTTCAGCTGCCTGCCTGCGCGTACAGACATGCACCTGCGCCACCTTCGGGTGCTCCAGAATACGCTGCTCGACCTCGCCCGGCTCGATGCGAAAACCGCGGACCTTCACCTGACGGTCAATCCGCCCCAGGTACTCGATCAGCCCGTCGGCATTGACCCGCACCTGATCGCCGGTTCGGTAATGCAGCACGTCACCGGCCTCGATTGTCGGCAGGCGCAGGAAATGCTGCGCGGTCTCTGCGGGACGGTTGCGGTAACCGCGTGCGATCCCGCTGCCGCTCAGGTAAAGCTCACCCGCCTCGCCTTGAGCAACCGGGCGCTGTTGCGGGTCGAGCACTTGCACGCCGGTGTCGGGCAATGGCCGACCGATCGGCACCGCATCACCGGAAAAGTCGCGGGGGATCGGATAGCACACGGCGAAGGTGGTGCATTCAGTGGGTCCGTAGGCGTTGAAAATCCGGCAGCGGCTGTCGGGATTGGCCTGATACCAGGCACGCACCGCCGCGGCGCTGACCTGCTCACCGCCGATCAGCACCTGGCGCAGGCTGGCGAAACAGGTGGGGTTATCTGCGCTCAAGGTGTTGAACAGCGAAACGGTCATGAACAGGCTGTCGACCCGCTGCGTTTCCAGCACGCTGGCCAGCTGTTGCGCGTCCTGCAGGTCTGCGTCGGCAATGATGACGCAGCAACCGCCGTTGAGCAGCGGTGCCCACAGTTCGAAATTACAGGCATCGAACGCCGGGTTGGACAGGCAGGCCACGCGCTCGCCTGCGCGAATGTCGAGGCAGCCGTCGGTCCGGGCCAGACGCAACAGGCCGCGCTCGCCCACCTCCACAGCCTTCGGGGTGCCGGTGGTGCCTGAGGTGTAGAACAGGAAACTCGACGCAGCGAAATCCTCGGGCAGCGGCAGTGCCGGTTGATCGGGGAATTCCAGCAGGGTTTCGACGCTGACGTACCAGCCACGTTGTGGCGCTGCCAGGGTGTCCGCGTCTTCGCCGAGGGTCACCAGCCCGACGCAACCCCCGTCGTCGAGCATCAGCTGTCGACGCCGGGCCGGGCTGGCCCGATCCAGCGGCACCACCACAGCCCCGACTTTCAGCACGGCGATTATCGTGGCGACCCATTGCCAGCCGCGCGGCATGCACAGGGCAATCGGCTCCGCAGGGCCTGCGCCTTGTGCCAGCAGCCCTTTGGCGATGCGTTCACTGGCGCTGGCCAATTGCGCGTAGGTCAGCCGTACCTGCCGGTCGATTACGGCGAGCGCCTGAGGATTACGGCGTACCTGCTCGGCAAAACGCGACAGCAGGGTCATGGAGTTGCGGGCGATGTTCTCCTCGTGCCGACTCATCATTGCGCCTCCTGCGTGTCGAAACGTTGCAACTCTTGCCTGAGCGTCTGCGAGACACGATGCACCTCGGCACTTTCCAGCATGTCCCAGTGCCCGCCGTGCACCAGCCGGGCCTTGTAACCGTCACCCGCGCGGCGACGCCAGAAGCTGCGCAGCTCATGCAACTGCGTGCGGCTGAAGCCTTCACGGGCCTGAATCAACACAATGCGTCCGGCGTGTGGCGCACACTCGTAAGCGGCCATAGCCAGACGGTTGTAGTTGTAGAGGTGGAAATACCGCTCGACCTGCGCGTCTTCGATGCCGGGGTACATGCCGTTGAAGCGCACCAGCTTGTCGCGGAACTCAGCCATGTCCACCGTCCCGATCTGTTGCCGGAACCCCGGGTCATCCGAGCCCTGGGTATCAAGCAGCACCACCGTCACCTGACGATGGCCGGCAGCCGTCAGACGCCGGGCCATTTCGTACGCCACCAGACCACCGAACGACAGCCCGGTGAGCACCAGCGGTTGTGAGGTCAACGCCGCGATCCGCCGCAGATAGGCGTCGGCCATCGCTTCAACGCTCGGCTCGGTGCTTTCTCCAGGGTTCAACCCCGGCGATTGCACACCGTAAACACCGATGCTTTCCGGCAGCTCCTTGGCCAGCGACAGGTAGCAGAACGCCGTGCCGCCCGCCGGGTGAATGCACACCACGTTGCGTTGCCCGGCACCGCGCCGGAATTCGATCAGGTTGTCCTGCGCCGCGGCCAGGCTGGCGCCGGTACGCAGCCAGCCGCCCAGCGCCTCGATGGTCGGGTGGCCGAGGATCACACGCACAGGCACCTCGACGCTGAACGCCCGGCCAATTTCGTAGGCCATCTTGATCGCCGCAATCGATGTCCCGCCGACGTTGAAGAAGTTGTCGCGAATGCCGATCTGCGGCACCAGCAGCAGGTCTTTCCAGATCTGATACAGGGTCAGCTCGATATGGTCTCTGGGGCTGCCGAGGTTGCCCTGCCGGTCGGCCAGATCCTGATCGGCCAGTGCCGCCAGTGCGGCACGGTCGATCTTGCCGTTGACCGTCAGCGGCAAGGCGTCCAGCCACAGATAAGCGCTGGGCATGACGGCGCTGGACAGAGTCGTTGCCAGGTGCGCACGCAGTGCGGATTTGTCCACTGCGCTGTCGGTGACGCAGCACGCCACCAGGCGCTGGTTCTGCGCGCTGTCACCGACGATCAACGCCACACTGGTGCGAATACCGGGGAACAGGTCGAGCCGCGCTTCGATTTCACTCAGTTCCAGGCGAATGCCGCGCAACTTGACCTGAAAGTCGTTGCGACCGATAAACTCCAACTGACCGTCCGGACGATAACGCGCCAGATCGCCGCTGCGGTACAACCGGTCACCGGCAACGAACGGGTTATCGATAAACCGTTCGGCAGTCAGCTCGTCCAGCCCCAGATAACCCCGTGCAACGCCGACACCACCAATGTGCAACTGACCGGTGACCCCGGCCGGCACCGGCGCATCACGCTCGTCGAGCACGTAAAAACGGGTGTTGGCGATGGGCCGGCCAATGGGCAATTGGCGCGGCGGAACGTCGGCACCGGGCTCCAGCGTCCAGACACTGCTGATCACTGTGGTTTCGGTCGGACCATAGACGTTATGCAGGCGGGCATGTGGCAGACGCGCCTGAAACAGCCTGGCCACTGCGGGTGACAGCTCCCCGCCGCCACTGAACACATCCTTCAGGGTGTGACAGGCGCTGACCTCTTCGACCTCCAGAAACAGTTGCAACATGGCCGGCACGAACACCATCGCGGTGACGCTTTGTTCGCGTACCACCTGCGCCAGGTAACCGGGCTCGAAATGCCCGCCGGGACGGGCGATGACCAGCCTGCCCCCGGTGAGCAACGGCCAGAAGATCTCCCAGGCCGAAGCGTCGAAACCGAATGGAATCTTGTGCAGCATGCTCCCGCGTTCGCCGCAGAACCGCTGACACCAGAGCAGCAGGTTGCTCAGCCCGCGATGCGTGACCATCGCCCCCTTGGGCAGCCCCGTGGTGCCGGAGGTGTACAGCACATACGCCAGATGGTCGGCGTTCACCGCAACACGCTGCGGCTGCGGATTGTCCGACGGGCACTCGGCCCAGAGCACGGCATCGGCCTGCACGTCGAGGATCGGCACCTCGAAATCCGCACCTTGCAGGGCCTCGCGCAGGATCTTGCGCGTCGGCCCTTGGGCAAGCAGTACTACCGGGGACGTGTCATCGAGAATATGCCGCAGGCGCCCTGACGGATAATCCGGGTCCAGCGGCACATAGGCGCCCCCGGCCTTGAGCACCGCCAGCAAGGCCACCGGCAGTTCCAGCGAACGTTCGATACACACCGCCACGCGCACGTCCGGGCCGACGCCGAGGGTGAGCAAGTGATGCGCCAGGCGGTTGGCCTGACTGTTGAGCTGGCTGTAGCTCAGCGATCGACCTTCGAAGATGACCGCACACTCGGCCTGCCAACGCGTGACCTGAGCTTCGATCAGACGATGCACGCAATCGGCGGGCTGGGCCAGCGGTGCCGGGCTGTTCCACTCATTCAGAATCTGTTCGCGTTCGGCATCGCTGATCAGCGTCAGTGCGCCGACAGGCTGCTTGGGGTTCAGCGCCACCTGTTCCAGCAGCTGACGATAATGCCCGCTCAGGCGCTCAATGCTGGTCTGGTCGAACAGGTCGGTGTTGTATTCCACCAGCAGGCTCAGCACACCGTCGCGCTCGACCCATTCGAACGCCAGGTCGAACTTGGCCGTGGCGCTCCCGGTGCCGTATGGCGTCATGCTCAGGCCCGGCATCTGTGCGGCGTTGCCCGGGGTGTTCTGCAACACCATCATCACCTGAAACAGAGGCGAATACGCGGTATCGCGTTGCGGGTTGACGGCTTCCACCACGCGGTCGAAAGGCACATCCTGATGCGCATGGATATCCAGCAGCGTGGCGCGTACTTCGCGCAACAGCTCGGCAAAGGTCTGCTGCGGATCGAGACGCTGGCGAATCACCTGAGTGTTGACGAAATGGCCGATCAGCGGCTCGATTTCGGGACGGCTGCGGTTGGCGAATGGCGTACCTATGCACAGGTCCCGCTGACCGCTGTGGCGCCAGAGCAAAACCGACAGCGCGCCGATCAGCACGTTGAACAGCGTGCCTTGGGTCTGTCTGGCCAGCGCATTGAGCGCACGCAAGGTGGTGCCGTCGACCGTCGAGCTGAAGGTCGCCCCGACGTAGCGCTGCACGGTCGGACGCGGCCGGTCGGCAGGCATGTCGAGCAGCGGCGGCGCATCGGCCAGCGTGCGCTGCCAAAACTCCAGCTGCCCGGCCAGCGCCTCGTCGCCCAGACGCTGTTGCTGCCAGCAGGCGTAATCAGCGTACTGCACCGCCAGCGGCGCCAGACTGGACGCCTGACCGCGCAGAAAATCGCCATACACGGTAGTCACTTCCTGAAGGATCACGCCCATCGACCAGCCATCGGCAATGATGTGGTGCACGCTGTACAACCAGAGATATTCCTCATCCGCCAAACGCAGCAGCGAGGCCCGCAGCAACGGGCCGCCGGCCAGGTCAAACGGCGCTTTGGCCTCCTGCTCCACCGCCATGCTGACCTGCGCTTGGCGCGCCGTCGGCGACAGGTTACGCAGGTCGACACGTGGCATCACCAGCGGCATAGCCGGGTGCACGATCTGCCGTGGCTCGCCGTCCACGCTGGCAAACGTGGTGCGCAATATTTCATGGCGCGTGATCAATTCGTTCAGCGCCCGCTCCAGCGCCGATACATCCAGCACGCCTTTCAGCCGCACCGCAGTGGGCACGTTATAGAACGCATTGCCCGGTTCCATCTGATCGAGAAACCACAGCTGGCGTTGTGAAAACGACAGCGGAACAGCCGTTTGCCCGGCGGCACGCCGAGGAATCGCGGCCGGGTCGGTGCCGCTCAGCAAGGCAATCAGCTCTGCCTTGTGCTGCTTGAGCGCCTGCAACATCTCGTCATTCAGAAAGCCGCGCGGCGCCTTGCAACGCAGTTTCTCGCCGTCCACTTCAAGCACCACGGCGTGGCGACCGAACAACTCCAGCAATTGATAGGCATTCATATCTCTATCTCCTCCATGTCGCTGGCGTCGTCCGTTTGATCCGCGGAAGAGGCGAACGCCTCGACCTGCGCGCGGCGTTGTTCGTCGGCAGTGCGCAGGCCGCCCACCATCGAGTAGATCAACTGATGATTCGGTCCAAGGTCGAACAGGGCCGACAATTGCTGCTCTTCGAGCGAGCCCATGCCACACAGGCCAAGGCCCTGCTCCACCGCCGTCATGGTCAACAATTGCGCCATGCCCCCGGCTTCGATATGACAGAAGTCGCGACTGCGCTCGCCATACAGCGGCCGGATCGCGGCCATGTCGGCGATGAAGAACAGCGAGAACGCGGCGTTTTCATACACCGGGCGGTTGACGAAATAATCGTAGGTGTCAGGGTCGAGCGGCTCGCTGTCGAGCATCAGCAGGCGGTGTTGAACCGGGTCGTAGTAATAGGCGCCGGCAGCGACGCCGTTTACCCGCTGCGGTTTGACGTACAGGTAGCACTGGATCGGGTACAGGCCGCCTGCGGACGGGAACTGGTATTTGACCTCGCCGTGCAATTGCCCCTGCGCCAGGCTGGCCAGTAACCCGGCAAACGCCTCGGTCGGAATGGGTCGGTCAGCGAATTGGCGTACCGAGCGGTAATCGCTGAAGCGCCGCGCGAACGCCGGATCATCCGGACGCGCAAGATTCAGCGCCGCAACCTCTGGGGTGAACGTCCGCCGACCGCGCTGGTCAGCCTTGAAGCGCGCCCGCTGCTGCGGATCCTCGATCACCTGCTCGGACGAACCCGCGCGCTGCCGAACGCTGTCGACCACACTGCCGTTGGCCAGATTCCGGCGGTACATGCCGAGCAGGTTGAGCAAGGTCGGCTGTGCCAGCAATTGCGCAACGTTGGGACGGAACTGCAGTTCGCCGGACAGCGCATTGCTGATCCTGACAATGTCGATCGAGGTGGCGCCCAGGTTGAGCAAATTGGCGTCGGCAGCGATCGAAGCACGCTTGAGCACGCCCTGCACGATCATCACCAGTTGTTGCTCCTGTGGCCCCTCCACTTCCAGCGCGGGGCCGGCATCCTGAATCTGCGCTGGCTGCGGCAGGCGCTTCTTGTCGACCTTGCCATTGGCCGACAGCGGCCACTCCTGCACGAAGGTAAACGAAGTCGGCACCATGTAGGCCGGCAGTTTGTCTGCCAGGTACTGGGCAAAATCAAGGGCCTGCAACGAGGGATCGGCCTTGAGTACATAACCCGCAAGCCGCTTCTCGCCCAGCGCTTCGCCGAGCACCCGCACCACGGCGCTCTGCACGCCGGGATGGCGATTGAGCGCCGCTTCGATCTCGCCCAGCTCGATGCGGTGCCCCTGGACCTTGACCTGGGTGTCTTCCCGCCCGAGAAACTCGATATTGCCGTCGGGCAGCCAGCGCCCCAGATCGCCGGTCCGATACAGACGTTCGCCGGTCAGCGGGTGGGCGAAGAAACTGCCGGCGCTCAGGGCTTCATCACGCCAATAGCCCTTGGCCAGACCAATACCGCCGATATACAACTGACCCGCCACCCAGGTCGGGCGAACCTGCAAGGCGTCATCCAGCACATAGAAGCGCTGGTGATCCAGCGCCTTGCCATAGGGAATACTGCGCCACGCGGGGTCGACCTGCTGCAGCGGATACTGGATCGACCAGATGGACGCTTCGGTCGCCCCGCCAAGGCTGATCAGTTGCAACGCCGGCTGCAGCGCCCAGGCACGCTCTGGCAGCGTCAGGGGAATCCAGTCGCCTGACAGCATCGCCACGCGCAGGCACGACGGCAACGCGCTGCGCTCGCCTTGCACATACTCCAGCAACATGCCGAACAAGGCTGGCACCGAATTCCACAGGCTGACCTGATGCCGCTCGATCAGCTTCAGCCAGTGCGCCGGGTCGAGGGCCTGCTGCGGTTCGAGCAACACCACCGCCGCGCCAGCGGCCAGCGTGCCGAAGAAGTCATAGACCGACAGGTCGAAACTCAGCGACGAAACCGCCAGCACCCGGTCCGCAGCGCCGACGGCAAAGCGCCGGTTGATGTCGAGCAGCGTATTCACCGCACCGCGATGATCGATGACCACGCCCTTGGGCAGACCGGTCGAACCCGAGGTGTAAATCACATAGGCCAGATCGTCCGGCGTGAGATGCACGGCGTGTAATTCGGACTGATCGCAAAGGCCAGCGTCGGCAATGATCGGGTCGCTCACGCTGATCACCTGGACCTGCGCCGGCCACTCGACACGTTGCAGCAGTGCCGGCTGAGTCAGCGCCAGGCTGGCTTCGGCGCGTTGCAGGATGTGCTCCAGACGCTCGGTCGGCAGTGCCGGGTCGAGCGGCAGGTAGGCCCCGCCAGCGTACTGGATCGCCAGCGTCGCGACGACCTGTTCCCAGCCCCGTTCCATGACCACCGCGACCAGTTGATTGGGCACCACGCCGCGACGCTGAAGCAGCGCCGCCAGTTGCCGCGCTTCGGCTCGCAGCTGGCGATAACTCAACTGCCGCTGGGTGCCGATGACCGCCAGCGCATCCGGCGCAGCGAGTGCCTGGCGATCGAACAGTTCGTGCATCAGCGCCGAGTCAAAGGGCCCGGCCTCGGGCACCGGCAAGCGTGCCAGCGGTATCAGGTCCACCGTGCCGGCGCTCCAGGCATCGGCCTGCAGCAGGCGATCCAGCAGCGCGTTGTAGGCGACAAACATCTGTTCGATCAGGCCTTGCGGAAACAACTCGTCGATGCTGTCCCAGTTGAACAGCAGGCGCCCTTCCAGCTCCAGCAACGTGTGGTCAAGCCAGACCTGCGGGGTCTGGGTGATGCTGTGTATGTGCTCGGCATTCAGGGCGTCGGCAAGATTGAATTCGGCCAGCTCAGGCGCGGCTTCCGACAGGGTGCTGTTGAACACGATCGGCATGGCGGTCTGCTGCACGCCACGGGCCTGGGACAATTCACGCAGCACGCGCACCCCGCTGACCACCGAATGGTCGATGTCTTGCCACAGCCGTGCCTGCACGGCACGCGCCTTGTCGATGAAGCTCGCGGCCCCGTCGAGATTGACCTCAAGCAAGACCAGCGAGGTGAAGTCACCGATGATTTCATCAACATCCGGGTGCAGCGGCATGCGGTTGAACAGCGGCAGGCTCAACGTGAAGCGCGGCTGCCGACTCCACAGCGCCAGCACTTCGCTGAACGCGGTCAGCAGCATCACCGACGGCGTCACGGCAAATTGCCTGGCGAGTTCCTTGAGCCGTGACCACTGCAGCGCTGAAAGCTCGCGGTCGCGGCGGGTAAAGTGCGGCTGGCTGATACTTTCCGGCTGGCACACCAGCGGCAGGTCCGGCGCAGGAGCCAGCGTGGCAACCTTCTCGCGCCAGTAGTCCAGCGCCTGTGCGTAGCGGCTGTCATTGCGCAAGCGCTGCTCGGCCAGCACGTAATCGCGAAAGGTCAGACCCGGTTCGGGCAATTGCAACTGCGGGTCGGCATAAAATGCCATCAGTTCGCGCGCCAGAATCTGCGTACTCGCGGCGTCGACGATCAGGGCATCAAGGCTGATGTGCAGATGGCTGATGCCCTCATCGAGCAACGACAGACTGAACTCGAACAACGGCCAGCGACCGGCGTCCAGGACCTGATGGGACTGACGTTCGCGGGTGTCTTGCAGGGCCTGCTGCGCGGCGTCGGCGGACAGGCCGCGCAGATCGTTGCGTGGCATGTGGTAGGTCGGCACGCTGTCGAGAACCTGCTGCGTGCCGTCGCCGAGGAACACCACGCGCAGCATGTCATGCCGCTGGATCATGCGGTTCAGCGCCTGCTCGAAACGTGGCACGTCGAGGCCGGGGATGCGCAGCTCTTCATAACCGTGGGCACTGACCCCGCCGAGGCTGACCGACGCTTCGCGGCCAAACCAGTACGCCTGCTGGATGTCGGTCAACGGAAACGGCGCGAAACGTGCGCTGCGATCAGCTTCAATCGGGGCAAAGGGTGTGTCGAGCGAAGGCCCGTCACCCCGCCCGAGCCGCACCTGCTCGGCCAGGTCCATCAGCACCGGCGTCTTGAACAGGCTGCTCAGGGACAGTTGCGCGCCCATGCGCTGGTTGATCATGTAGATCATCCGTGTGGCCAGCAGCGAATGCCCGCCCAGCTCGAAAAAGTTGTCGTGAATACCAACCTGCTGGCACTTGAGCACCTCGGCCCAGATGCACACCATCTGCCGCTCGGTCTCGTCGCGCGGTGCCACATAGGCACTGGCGGCCTGCCGCTCTGGCACCGGCAGCGCCTGACGGTCGAGCTTGCCGTTGCGGGTCAGCGGCAATTGCGCCAGCGCCACCCAGGCCGTCGGCACCATGTGTTCCGGCAGGTGGCGGTGCAGCTCGGCACGCAGCGTTTCGGCGGTTGCAGGCCCCACCACGTAGGCCACCAGACGCTTGTCGCCCGGCACGTCTTCGCGCAGCAGCACCACCGCTTCCTGCACACCGGGTTGCTGGTGCAGAAGGCTGTCGATCTCGCCCAGCTCGACGCGAAAACCGCGCAACTTGACCTGCTGGTCGATGCGCCCCAGGTACTGCACATTGCCGTCGGCCTGGAACCGCGCCAGATCCCCGCTTCGGTACATGCGCGCACCAGGCAGTGGGTTGAACGGGTCAGGCAGGAAGCGTTCAGCGCTCAGGTCCGGACGATTCAGATAACCCCGGGCCAGGCACGCACCGGCGATATACAGCTCGCCTGCCACGCCGACCGGCACCGGGTTCAGGTCGCCGTCCAGCACATACAAACGCGCATTGGCGATGGGCCGGCCAATCGGCGGTGCGTCCGGCCACTGCGTGGCGTCGTCACAGTTCAGGCTGAACTGGCTGACCACGTGGGTTTCGGTCGGGCCGTACTGGTTGTGCAGTTGTGCACCGCCAAGGCCGCAGACAAAGGCACGCAGTTCGTCGTTGACGAGCAACGCCTCGCCAGCGGTGATGATTTCGCAGCCGCCCTTTGGCAAGGGCATCGGCACCGACGCGCCGGTTTCAGTGAAACTGGCCAGTTGCTGAAGCACGGCGAACGGCAGAAACGCCCGTTGTACGCCCTCGGCCACCAGCGTCGGACGCAGCGCAGCGAGGTCCTTGCGGCCGGCTTCGCTCATCAGCACCAGGCTGCCACCCTGGCACAACGTGCTGCAGATCTCCTGAAACGACACGTCGAAATTCAACGATGCGAATTGCAGCACGCGTTGTGACGCAGGCGTTTGCTCCAGTTGCCAGGCGATCAGGTTATCCAGGGCGGCACGACTGTGCGCCACGCCCTTGGGCCGCCCGGTCGAGCCGGAGGTGTAGAGCACGTAAGCCAGGTTGCCGGGGCTGACGGGGACTTGCGGGTTGGCCTCGGAATACCCAGACCAGCGCTGCGCCTCCACGTCGAGGCAGCAGATCGGCAGCGTGTCGGGCAATGGCGGCAGACCGGCACGCAGTGCAGTCTGGGTCAGCAGCAGGCTTGGAGCGGCATCCGCGAACATGAACGCCAGCCGCTCGGCCGGATATGCCGGATCGAACGGCACGTAAGCGGCGCCGGTCTTGAGAATGGCCAGCAGGCCGATGATCATCTGCGGCGAGCGCTCCAGACACAGCCCCACGCGCTGCTCGGGACCCACGCCCTGCTCGATCAGGTAATTCGCCAGGCGGTTGGCAGACAGATTGAGCGCAGCGTAAGTCAGCGCTCGCTCATCGGCCAGCAACGCCACGGCGTCGGGTGTGTGCTGCGCAACGGCTTCGAAGCGCTTGACGCAATCGGGCTGTG
Source organism: Pseudomonas sp. ICMP 10191 (assembly GCF_001467335.1). Taxonomy (NCBI): domain Bacteria; kingdom Pseudomonadati; phylum Pseudomonadota; class Gammaproteobacteria; order Pseudomonadales; family Pseudomonadaceae; genus Pseudomonas; species Pseudomonas sp. ICMP 10191. The sequence goes on along the minus strand of NZ_LKGW01000001.1, from coordinate 165,257 downwards.
CCGAGGTATCGCGCTCGGTGCGGTTCCAGTCGTGGACGATCCGTCGGTGCTGCTCGGCGTTGAGCAGGTCGAGCGTCGCCAGCGGCTGTTCGCTGTCCTCGACCATCTGCATGAGGAGGCGGCGCAGGTAGTCGCCCATCTGCACCACGGTCTCCGGCTCGAACAGCCCCGACGCGTATTCCAGGCCACCGACGATTTGTCCGTCACGTTCGCTGAGTGCCAGTTGCAGGTCGAATTTGGCCACTGGCTGGACGCTTTGCAGCACGCTGACGTCGAGCCCGGACAACTCCAGATCCGAATCCTGATGCTGCTCCCAGGCGAACAGCACCTGAAACACCGGGCTGTAAGCCAGACTGCGCGGCGGGTTGAGCAACTCCACCACTTGATCGAACGGCAAGTCCTGATGTTCCTGAGCGGCAAGCGCTACGTTGCGCGCCTGTTGCAGCCAGTTGGCCACCGTCGGGCTGCCGGAGCGGGTCATGCGCAGGGCCAGGGTATTGACGAAGAACCCGATCAACCCTTCCAGCTCCTGCTGGTTGCGGTTCGCCGAGGGCACACCGATGACCACGTCATCCTGCCCCGACAGGCGCATCAGCAGCAGCGACCAGGCCGCCAGCAGGTTCATGAACAACGTGGTGCCCTGCTGCGTAGCCAACACTCGCAGCCGTGCTGTCAGCGCGCGGTCAAAGACCAGCGGCACGAAGCCGCCGCGGTAATCCTGGGCCGCCGGACGTTTATGATCGGTGGGCAACTCCAGCAATAGCGGTGCACCGCTCAGGGTTTCATGCCAGTAGCGCCGCTGCGCGTCCAGCACCTCACCGGACAGCCACTGGCGTTGCCAGGCCGCGTAATCCACATACTGGACAGGCAACGGCGGCAGTGCCAGGGACTGCCCGAGCGCGGCCGGTTGCTGAATAGCCGCTGCGTAGAGCAGCCCCAACTCGCGGGTCAGCACGCCCATCGACCAGCCATCCGAAACAATGTGGTGCTGGGTCAGTAACAACACATGATCATCATCGGCCAGTTTGACCAGGCGGACGCGCATCAACGGCCCCACCGCCAGGTCGAACGGCTTGCTGCCCTCTGCGTCGATCAACGCCAGCAGACGCGCCTGGGCATCGTGCTCGCCGCGCAGATCGATGACTGGCAACGGAATGATCGCTCCCGCCGCCGCAACGCGCTGCCGCCCCTCGCCCTCGACCGCGAAAAACGTGGTGCGTAACGCCTCGTGGCGGGCCACCAGTTGATTGAAACTGCGCTCCAGCGCGGCCACTTGCAACGGCCCGCGCAGGCGCAGGTTCAAGGGCATGTGGTAGGCCGCGTTGCCGCCTTCCATCTGCGCCAGAAACCACAGACGCTGCTGAGCAGACGACAACATGTGTGCCCCGCTACGTTCTACAGCCATGATCGGTGGACGAGCGTCGCCCTGCTGAGCAGTGCTCAGTCGTTCGGCGAACTGCTGCAGCACGGGGACGGTAAACAGGGCTGAGGGTGACACCTCAAGATGCAGCGTCTGTCGAACCTTGGCCAATACGCGCATCACCAGCAGCGAGTGGCCGCCGAGTGCAAAAAAGTGATCCTGGCGACCGACTCGCTCGACGCCCAGCACCTCGGCCCAGATGGCCGCAATATCCATTTCCAGCGCGCCTTGCGCGGCTTCGAAAACATGCCGATCGAACGCGTCATCCCCCGGCTCGGGCAGTGCGATGCGGTCCAGCTTGCCATTGGCGGTCAGCGGCAGCGCGTCCATACGCACGAACGCGGCAGGAATCATGTAGTCCGGCAGGCTGAGCTGCAGATGCTGGCGGAGGCTTTTGGGCGTCAGCGCTGCGCCGGTCTGTTCGCGAAAGTAGGCAATCAGCCTGGGCACGCCCGCGTTGTCCTCGCGCAGCACAACCACGTTGTCACGCACACCGGCAACCTCGGCCAGACGCGCCTCGATTTCACCCAGTTCCAGGCGCAGGCCGCGCAGCTTGGCCTGCGAGTCGTTGCGCCCGAGAAACTCCAGATGGCCGTCAGCCCGATAGCGGGCCAGGTCGCCAGTACGGTACAACCGCTCACCGGCCACGAACGGGCTGTCGATGAAGCGCTCGCGGGTCAGTTCCGGCAAATTCAGGTAGCCGCGCGCTACCCCCGCGCCGCCGATGTACAGTTCGCCGGTCACGCCCTGGGGAACACGCTCGCCAGCGGTATCGAGCAGGTAAATCCGCGTGTTGGCCAACGCCCGTCCGATGGGCAGCACCGCATCGACGTGGCTGTCGGGCTCGAACTCGAAACAGGTGCTGTCGATGCTCGCTTCGGTAACACCGTAGGCCTGGACGATTTGTACATGCTCGCCACACAGCCCACGCAGTTGGCGCGCGCTGTGCGCTGTCCAGATGTCCGAGCCGCAAACCACCGTGTTCATGAACGACAGGTCGCGCCCTGCCTCCTGCGTCCAGGTCAGCAACAGGTTGAGCACCGCAGGCACGAAGTCCGCGAAATCGATGCGCGCCTCGCTCAACAGGCGATACAGCGCAGGTGGGTCCATCAACGTGTCTCGCGGACAGAGCACGAGCGTGCCGCCAAAACCCAGTGCGCGGATCAGGTCGGCGCTGAACACATCGAAGGAAAACCCGGCCATTTGCAGGTGATTGAGGGGCTTGTGCAGCGCGTACAACGGCTCCCAGGCGGCGCTGACCGCGATCAGCCCACGGTGCTCGACCATGACCCCCTTGGGCGTCCCGGTGGAGCCCGAGGTGTAGATCACGTACGCCAGATGGTGGGGCGTCAGACCAACCGCGTGCGGCTCAGGGTTGTGCGTCGGCTGCGCTGCCCACAGCCGGCTATCGGCCAGATCGAGCACCTGCGTTGCGACTCCAACCTTCTCCAGCGCCGCCAACAACGCCGCGCGCGCCGGAGCGTGGCTCAGCAGCACGCGTGGCGCGCTGTCTGCCAGCATGTGTGCCAGACGGGCTTTCGGGTACGCGGGGTCCAGCGGCACGTAGGCACCGCCCGCCTTGAGTACCGCAAGCACGCCGACCAGCATGTCCAGCGAGCGCTCCAGGCAAATCCCGACACGCACATCCGGCCCGACACCGAGGCTGCGCAGGTAGTGGGCCAAACGGTTGGCACGGGTATTGAGCGTCGCATAGTCAAGCGTGTCCAGCTCGAAGCGTGCCGCGATGGCGTCAGGCTTGCGCTGCACCTGTGCCTCGAAAAGGCCATGCACACACTGGTTTTGGTCAAATGGTTGCTCTGTATCAGGATGAGCGAAGCCCGTCCCGCGCGAGGAAGATTGGTCGACCATCAGAAATCACCGTCCGTGAGCAGATTATTTTTTTATGAGCAGACGGGAGCGCAGAGCAGCAAGCCCGTCAGGCACGGCATGAGAAATGCCGGATGAACATCGAGACTCAGGGAGAAGGTGCAGCGCGGGCTCTCGGGCTCATGTCATGACCTGACATGCAAGCGCTCGGGGGGATCGCAGAGGGATGACAGACGAACGCGGCAAGGCGCGACTCGCCTACAGAAAGGGGGGTGGCTGGCTCGTTGACGAGACTGATCGCTCTGCCCTTGGAACTGACGTTTGCATACCGCGTGACCAATTGAAACCTCATCTTCCGTTTGAGGGTCAACGACGGGGAACGGCCTGCGCCGGGGTGTCAGCGCCAGGGTGGACCCGATCGGCTGTGACTGCGGAGTCTGTGAACCCGTGACAGTCATTGGCGCTGGGTTTTTGGCCCTGAGCGCCGGGGATAATAACCACGATTTTCGGCGATAAGGCAAACAAAAAGTTACAAACCGCGAAAGTGTCCGTCAAACGGCACTGCTGTCCAGGCGGGAGAGCGGTTTGAAATTTCAGCGTCCGGCGGCGACTTTTCCCCGCACGCAATGCAATACTCGAAAACTGACTCACGCGAGCCCGGCCTCCATGACCCTCACCTACCGACGACTGACTCCGGCTGATGCACCTGCCTATCGCGCCTTGATGCTCAAGGCCTATGAACGTCATCCAGACGCCTTTACCTCCGACGTGAAGGAGCGCGAAGTGCTGCCTGCCCAGTGGTGGGAGAAGAGGCTCGATGACAGCGCTGACGCAACCGAAGTAGTGTTTGCCGCCGTTGAAGACGGTCTCTTGCTGGGTGTAGCCGGCCTTTGCGTCGAAACCCGAAAGAAGGCCCGACACAAATCGACCCTGTTCGGCATGTATGTGCCACTGGCGCACAGGAACAGAGGCATCGGCTCTCGATTGGTACGCAGCGTGCTCGACCATGCCCGAACCCGGCCCAAGCTTCTGGTCGTCCAGCTCACTGTCACGCAGGGCAACGCCGAAGCAGTCGGGCTGTACGAGCGCATGGGCTTCGTGACCTTTGGCATCGAACCCCTTGCAGTCGCTGTAGGCACCGGATTCGTCGCCAAGGTGCATATGTGGAAAGACTTGCGCGGGTAACCGGTCCACCCAGGTAACAGGCGCTTCAGCAATCGAACGCGTCAGCCGCTTCGGTCAGGGAATCGACGATCACGTCCCAGTCCTGTTCGGCGGTCAGGTCAGATGTCTGACCTGGCCCATGCTCGGCGGGACGTCGGACGAAAACGGTCTTGAAGCCATTCGCACGTGCGGCAGTCAGGTCGGCGTTATGCGCAGCCACCATGGCGACGCAATGCGGCGCCAGGCCCACTGCTTTTGCAGACTTCAGGTAGGTCTGGGGCATCGGTTTGTAGGTGCCGGCGATCTCCGCGCCGACGATGACGTCCCAGGGCAGTCCGCCGAATTTAGCCAGGTTGAGCATTCCGGCGATGTGTCCGTTCGATAGCGTACCGATCGAGAATCTGCGCTTTAATCGGGTCAGGCCTGCGACCGAGTCAGGCCATGGATCGAGCCGCTCCCAGGCCTTGTTCAGCTTGGCGAGCTCGGCCCCGGGGATGCTGCCGAAATCCACCTCGTGGCGCGCCAGCACGGTTTCGAGACTCTCACGGTTGAGCACATCGAGTGTCACGTAGGGGCGCTCACCCGCACGCACGCGCTGCATGGAAGGTTGATACAGGCTCCGCCACTGATCGGCAAAATCAAGGGGATCGATGTCCACGCCATGCCGCTGCAGAAAGGGCGCCGCGGCCCGCGCCACGCCGTTTCGCCAGTCGACAACAGTGCCGAATACATCGAAACCGAGAAACCCTATCTGTTCCAACCTGGCCATATTGCTCTCCCGAATCGTGCACAGTCGCTTATAGTTCTACAGAATTAGAACTATAGAACCAATCGCGCCAAAGAGAGTTGTTTCGGGCAGGCATTGCCCCATCTGTAAACGCAAAACTGCTCGGCGACTGATCAATCAACGGTAGATGGAGGATTCATGGACTACGTAAAGCTTGGCAACACAGGACTGGATATTTCCAGACTGTGCCTTGGATGCATGACATTCGGCGAGCCCGATGCCGGAACGCACCCTTGGACACTGGGCGAAGAAGCAAGCAGGCCGATCATCAAACACGCCGTCGAGCAAGGCATCAATTTTTTTGACACGGCCAACAGCTACTCGGCAGGCACCTCGGAAACCATCGTTGGTAAATTGCTCAAAGAGTTCACGCGTCGCGACGAGACCGTGATCGCAACGAAGGTGTTCTTTCCGGCGAACATGTGGGAAGGCTCGACCCGCCCTAACGAAAAGGGCCTCTCGCGCAAGGCCATCATGTCCAGTATCGACGCGAGCCTGACGCGACTCGGCACTGACTACGTTGACCTGTACCAGATCCATCGCTGGGACTATGACACGCCCATCGAAGAAACCATGGAAGCCCTGCACGATGTGGTCAAGGCCGGCAAGGCCAGGTACATCGGCGCGTCCTCCATGTACGCATGGCAGTTCGCCAAAGCCCAGCAGGTCGCAACCGCGCATGGCTGGAGCAGGTTCGTCTCGATGCAGAACTACCTGAACCTGGTGTATCGCGAAGAAGAGCGCGAGATGATCCCGCTGTGTATCGATCAGGGTGTCGGCCTGATGCCGTGGAGCCCGATGGCACGCGGCAGGCTGACCAGGCCCCATGGTCAGCAGACCGAGCGGACCAGAACCGACGTTTCCGGCCAGTCGTTTTACGAGGCGACGGAAAAGGAAGACGGTCGAGTGATCGATGCCGTGGAACAGCTTGCCGCAGAGCGCGGGGTACCGATGGCGCAAATCGCACTGGCTTGGGTGTTGGCCAAACGCGGTGTATCAGCGCCCATCGTCGGTGCTTCCAAGGCGACGCAGCTGGACGATGCCATCGCAGCACTGCAACTGGTGCTCAGTGATGAGGACATCAAACGCCTCGAGGCACCGTACGTGCCCCATGCAGTGACCGGTTTCGTCTGACCGGCGCTGCATAACCCCGGGACCGGCGAATGGCGTGAGCCTCGCCGGTTACCTGTTGGAGACTGCGACCACGAATACCCGTAAAGAACGCACCGCAGCTTTCGTAACTGTCACACCGTTCTGAAATAACACCTGTCTATGTCACTGTACGCAAATATCTATTAGTCAGTCAGTCGACTGGGCGGTATCGTCAGGCCATTCTGAATAAAGGCTCTTTGCCATTATTTAATTCGACTTTTTCTCTTGCCTCTTTCGGGTTCATTTCATGAAAAATCAGGTTTCTCTGGCTACGCGCATCGGCTTGGGATTTGCCGCTGTCGTATCGCTGCTCATCTTGATCACAGCCGTTGGCATTCAGCGGGTCGGGTTCATCGACAGCACCCTGGAAGACGTAGGCGAAAATGCCGCCAAGGTACAGCGCTATGCGATCAACTTCCGGGGCAGCGTGCACAACCGTGCAATCGCTTTGCGCGATGCCGTGCTGGTCAACAACGATCAGGACCTGGCGCTGCATCTGGCAGAGATGACCCGTCTTGAAAAGGACTATGTCGACTCGGCTGTACCGATGGAGCAGTTGTTCGCCAAGCAGAATATAAGTGCCGAGGAACGCCAATTGCTGCGTGGCATCAAGGAAATCGAACAGCAAACGCTCGGCTCTACCAAGAGCGTGATTGCCTTGCGCCGTGCCGGAGACATCGCCGGTGCCCAGGCCCTTTTGCTGAGCCAGACCTCCGGCGACTACAGCGAATGGCTGAAGCGTATCAACGCGCTCATCGACCATGAGGAAGCCTCGATCAGGGTTCAGCTGGATAATGTGCAGGCGACCGCCAGCCAGTTCCGTGGCCTGATGCTGCTGGCCACTGCGTTCGCTGTACTGCTCAGCATTGCGCTGTCGGCGTTCATCATTCGCTTCGTGAAAAAGACGCTGGGCGCGGAGCCTGTCGACGTTGCCGAGGCCATTCGCCGACTGGCTGCGGGCGATCTGCAGCAAACCATCACCACAGCGTATCCCGACAGCGTCATGGGTGTGCTGAAAACGGCGCTGAGCCGTCTTTCGGAAACCATCACCGAAGTGCGAATGGCCGCTCAGGAGGTCAGCCAGTCCTCTACCGTGCTGTCGGCAGCCTCCTCCGCCAACAACACCCAGATCATGGTGCAGACCCGTGAAGCCGAACAGGTGGCCACTGCGATCAGTGAAATGGCCGCGACGGTCAGTGAAGTCTCGGGCTACGCAGCACAGGCCGCAGATGCTGCGCGCCTGGCTGACAGTGAGGTGGCGAACGGCAACAGCCTCGTCGAAGGTACGACCACCGCCATCGAACAACTGGCGGCCACGCTGACTGAAACCACCAGCACCGTGGAGCAGGTGTCACGGCACGGCGAGCAGATCGAAACGGTGATCGAGGTGATCAACTCGATTGCCTCGCAAACCAACCTGCTGGCGCTCAACGCAGCCATTGAGGCCGCCCGCGCGGGCGAGCATGGCAGAGGTTTTGCAGTCGTGGCCGATGAGGTTCGTTCGCTGGCCAATCGCACCCAGCTGTCGACCCAGGAGATTCAAAACATGATCAGCACGCTGCAGGGTGGTACTAAAACCGCGGCACAAAACATGCGCGACAGCTGTGAACTGGTCAATCGCGCCGTGGAGCAGACACGCAATGCCCAAAGCGCCCTGTCGAGAATCAATCAGGAAGTGAGTGCGATCAATCACATGAACGCGCAGATAGCCAGCGCTTCGGTTCAACAGAGTTCAGTGGCAGAAGACGTTGCGATGAACATCACCAGCATCCACGACTCGACACTCAAATCCGCCAATGGATCGCAGCAGGTGGCTGCCGCCAGCGAGGAGCTGGCACAGCTTGCGGATCGCCTGACCCGCAAGGTCGCGTTTTTCAAGGCAGGCTGAGGGTGCAATGAGGTATCGCGACGATGCATTCGGCATCGCCGCGGTATTCCGCTATCGGCAGATCAGTCTGTGCAACTGACCGGTCTTGAGCTGCGCATCGCCAGCATCACGGTGAGCATGGACAGCGCGGCACACACCGCGCCGATCACGATGGCAGCGGTGAAGCCGGCCCGACCGGACGCCACGCCGCCAATGAACGCCCCGCCGCCAATCGACAGATTCACCACACAAACCAGCAGCGCCTGAACACCTTCCACGCGATCATTGGAGGCTTCGAAACACCAGATCTGCGTGGTGATGGGGATCATCCCGAAAGCGAACCCCCAGACCAGAATCACCGGCCAGAGCAGCCACGGGTTGCCGACGAACATCAGCAGCGCAGTCAGCGAACCCAGCATCAGCAGAGTCATGATCAGCACCGAGGACGGCGCACTTCTGGCCGCCAGGGCTCCACCGGCCAGATTGCCTGCAACCGCCGCCAGGCCGAACGCGAAAAGCAATGCCCCCAGGGCCTGGCCCTGAATATGCGCGAATTCCTGCACGAAGGGCGCAAGGTAAGTGTACGCCGCGAAGTGCCCCACATAGATCAACAGTGCGGCAGCGAACATTCGACGAATGCGCTGCTCGCCAGCCAATGACAGCATCTGGCTGATGCCGGCAGAACGCTCGCCCGGCAACGCAGGCAGGAAGAATGCGATCAACAACCCCACTGCCACCGTGACCACTGCCGCTGCTTCAAATGCCGCCCGCCAGCCGAAGGCTTCACCGATCAACGTACCGGCCGGAATCCCGGCGACGGTGCCGATCGAGACGCCGGCCAGCACATAGGCGGTAGCCTTGACGCCCTCCTTGCCCGGCCTCAAACGAGGCCCGAGCGAACCGGCAATCGTCCAGAATCCGCCCAGCGCGAAGCCGAGCAGGACCCTGCCCGCAAGGGTCAGCCAGAAGTGCGTGGACAGCGCGACGATCAGGTTGGATGCCAGCAATATCGACAACAGTCCGAGCAACAGGCGCTTGCGGTCGACATGACTGAACAGGGCAATACAGGACGGTGCCGAAATGGCCGCGAGGACGCCGGGAACGGCCATCATCAAGCCTGTCTGGCTGATGCTGGTTCCCAGGTCGTGAGCGATATCGGGCAGCAGCCCGACCGGCAGAAATTCAGTGGTGACGGTGGCGAACGACCCAAGCGATACGCTACCAACGGCCCACCATGAAGCGGGTTTTGTATCTACATTTCCAGCGGTTTCAAAGCGACTCACAGCGGTTCCAGAATTCGGGAATGTCAGCGACCAGCCACTCAGGCCAGCGCGTGGATGCGGCCAACCCTAACGTGTAAGCCCGTATCGAAGCCACCTTGCGAAAGAATTTTGTGTGGATGACGCGAGGTAAGCTCAGCCAGGACTGGCCATCAGGCCGATGCTCTGCGTCGAGGTTGCATGGTTGACGCAGAGCTTCACGAACGGCGTTCCCAAGCAGAGCTTGGGAACGATCACTCAACAACGACCCCAGGCCATGTGACCTACTTGTTGCGGGTCACTCTCCAGACGGTGTTTGCCAGGTCGTCGGCGATGATGAGTGCGCCTTTCGGATCAACTGTCACGCCCACTGGCCGGCCACGAGTCTTGCCGTCAGCTCCGCGGAAACCGGTTGCGAAATCCACAGGCTCGCCGGCAGGACGTCCTTTGCTGAACGGCACAAAGATCACCTTGTAACCCACTGGGTTATCGCGGTTCCAACTGCCGTGCTCGCCAACGAACACGCCGTCGGCAAACTTGTCGCCCATGGCCGGGATCGAGAACGACACGCCCAGTGCGGCGACATGCGAACCAAGGCTGTAATCAGGCTTGATCGCCGCAGCGACTTTGGCCGGATTCTGCGGCTGGGCACGCGTGTCGACATTCTGGCCCCAATAGCTGTAAGGCCAGCCGTAGAACGCGCCCTCCTTCACCGAGGTCAGGTAATCCGGAACCAGATCAGGCCCCAGCTCGTCACGCTCGTTGACCACCGTCCACAACTGCCCGGTGCCCGGTTGAATCGCCAGTGCCGTCGGGTTGCGCAGACCGGTCGCATAAGGCTTGTGCGCACCAGTGGCGGCGTCGATCTGCCAGACCATCGCCCGATCGATCTCGACCTCCATGCCGCGCTCGGTCACGTTGCTGTTCGAGCCGATACCGACATACAGGTAGCGGCCATCAGCGCTTGCCGTCAGCGACTTGGTCCAGTGGTGGTTGATCGCCGCAGGCAAATCGGTGACCTTGGTCGGCTCACCGCTGGCCTTGGTCTGACCTTCCTGATAATCGAAGCTGACCAGCGCATCCTGGTTGGCCACGTACAGCTTGCCGTTCGCGAAGGCCAGGCCATAGGGCGCATTCAGGTTCTCGGCAAAGACCGTTTTCAGCTCATACTTGCCGTCGCCGTCCGCGTCCCGCAACAGTGTCAGACGATTACCGCTCTTGACCTTGGTGTTGCCCTGGGCCTTGATGACGCTGGCAATCACGTCTTTGGGTTTGAGCTTGGCAGCGCTGCCGCCGCGCCCTTCGGCAACGATAATGTCGCCATTGGGCAAAACGATGGACTGACGTGGAATATTCAGATCACTGGCAATCGCCGTGATACTGAAACCCTCAGGCACGGCAGGCTTCTGATCGCCCCAAGCCGTCGGCTCGGCAATCTTCATGCTCGGCAACAGGCCACGTTGCGGGTCCGGCAACTTCGGGTCCGGTCCGCGCGCCTGAGTGCTGTCGGCTTCACCACCGCAGGCGCTCAGCAGCAGCGCCATGCTCAATGCAGTCAATGCGTGGATATTTCTCATTCTGCACCTCCGGAACGCAGGCTGGTGAGCCCGGTCCACGTCGCAACGCAGGCCAGAACAGTAACAATGACCGACAGGATCAAGCCAGACGGCATGACCGCCCAGGCGTCTTTCGCATGCTCGAAGGCATTGACCAGACCCAGCACCCAGGTAACCAGCAACAACAGGAAGTACACCACGGGACGACCGGCCTTGTGATCGGCGCGAACCAGATTAACCAGCGCAAACAGCAACGCCAGCCCGCAGAACAACAGGCCTCCGGCGATCAGCCAGGCGGCAAAGTTGCTCCACTGAACCTGAAAGGTCTGGTAATAGGCAATATCACTCAGCAAGCCGCCGAGAAACAAAGGCACGGTTCCGGCAAGCAAGGTCGCATGTAGCGGGCCTGGCGTGTAGCGGTAGACGGGATGGGTGGTTACGGTCATGACGGCTCCTTTTCGTTCGGCGACCCAGGATCAAAACTCAGCGCGGATGCGCTGGCAGGTCGGGGTCGCGCTGAATGCGCATAAGGAATGATCGTGCTGACCAAGCGATAGTTCAGCGCTTTTCATTTCGAAATATTTTGAAAACGCTATTGGCTTGCAGTGCGCTTGTTTCGCCGGCAACGCTCAGAGCAATAAAGCACCTCATCCCAGCAACGCGCCCACTTCTTGCGCCAGGTAAACGGCAGCCCGCAGACCGCACAGGTTTTGACCGGCAACTCACTCTTTTTCAAAGCGCCTCTCCGGCATCCAGTCTGGCCAGCAAGTGCTCGCCGCGCTCCCAGAGCGCCTTTTGCTTGGGCTCAGCCATGCGATCAAGGTTTTTATAGATAATCGCCATGCGCTGATTGCGACGTAAAAGGTCGCCATGACGCATCAGGAAATGCCAGTAGAGCGCATTGAACGGGCAGGCATCCTCAGTGGTGCTTTCAGTGACCTTGTACGCACAGCCGCGGCAATAGTCAGACATGCGTTTTATGTACTGACCGCTGGCGCAATAAGGTTTGGAGCCCAGATAGCCGCCATCCGCATGCATGACCATGCCCAGCGTATTGGGCAGCTCGACCCAGTCGAAGGCGTCCATGTAGATCGCCAGGTACCACTCGCAGATCTGCTCCGGCACGATGCCGGCAAGCAGGGCAAAGTTGCCGGTCACCATCAGACGCTGAATATGGTGGGCGTAGGCATGCTTCAGGCTCTGGCCAATGGCCTGACTCATGCAATTCATCTTCGTTTCGCCGGTCCAGTAAAACTCGGGCAGCGGCCGGCTGTTACCGAACAGATTGCCGCCCGCGTAATCGGGCATTTTCAACCAATAGACGCCACGCACATACTCACGCCAGCCGATCAGTTGGCGAATGAAACCTTCGGCGGCATTCAGCCCCACCCTGCCCGACCAGTACGCGGATTCAACGTCACTGCACACCTGGCGTAAATCCAGCAGCCCGATGTTCAGCGCCGCGCTGATCCGGGCATGAAACAGAAAAGGCTCACCAGTGGCCATGGCGTCCTGATAATCGCCGAAACCGGCCAGGCCGTAATCAAGAAAGTATTCCCATAGCGCTTGAGCATCGACGTGCGTAACCGGATAGTCGAAATCATCCAGCGAGCCATAATGGCTGGCAAAGCGCTCACCTACCAGCTCCAGTACCTGGCAGGTGATGGTGTCGGCGGAAAAGCGCAGCGGATATGGCGCTGCCACGCCCTTGGGCAGCGCCTTGCGGTTCTCGGCATCAAAGTTCCAGGCACCACCGACCGGCGTACCGTCGCCGTTCAACAGCAGCCTGCTTTTGCGGCGCATCTCCCTATAGAAGAACTCCATGCGCAACTGCTTCTTGCCGTGCGCCCACGACGAGAACTCGTCACGGGAACAGAGAAAGCGCGTATCGGCGTGCCACTGGATGGGCAACCCGCAGTCCTTGATCGACTGCTCCAGACGCCAGTCGCCGCACTCGGTGATGTGCAGCTCTTCTGCTCGCAACAGGGCCTGCCAGCGCTGTAACTCCCCCGGCACCGAGCCTGTGTTCTGCGGATCATCGAGCATGACGTACTGCACCCGAACACCACGCTCACGCAGCGCCTCGGCAAAATGACGCATGGCGCTGAAGATCAGCACAATCTTCTGCGGATGATGCGGCACATGACTCGCCTCTTCCATGACCTCGACCATCAGGACCGTGTCGCGCTCGGGGATCAGCCCCGCCAAGGATGCGAGATCGAAGGAAAGCTGATCGCCGAGGATCAGGTGGAGACGAGGGGCTTGGGTCAATGGAAGAGGCTCCGCAGTCATAAAAACTTGTACCAATGTAATTTCATGTACAAGATTTTCATAGCGCTTCTCGATGGAATACCCATCAGCCCCTTAAGACGACACACGCCCGACCTCAATGTGGAATGTGAAAATTTTGTTAACTATTTGTTCGCAGTGTCTTTTTCTGTGGGAAACAACCTGTCACACTAATGCGAACCATTATCAACACTATTATCATCCTGCCATGGAGGGCATCGAGGGAGTGTCGGGTCCATGTCGGGGCAACAATCACAACGCAGTAATCGTTTCACACCGGGTCTGCTGGCCATGGGCATCTGGGCTGCCACCACGCAGGCAGCCTTTGCCGCTGAGGAACAGCCCGCCACGACTATGGAACTGGGCGCCACGCAGATCAGCAGTGATCAACTTGGCTCCACCACCGAAGGCAGTCAGTCCTACACCACCGGCCCGATGCAGACCGCGACCAAGTTGCCGCTGACCATTCGTGAAACGCCGCAGGCCGTGACGGTCGTCACCCGTCAGCGCATGGACGATCAGGCCATGACCAGCATCAATGATGTGGTCAGGTACACGCCCGGTCTGTTCCTTGATCAGTCCAGCGGCCCCGGTCGGCAAACCTACACGTCGCGCGGCTTCGACATCGACAACATCATGTACGACGGCCTGCCCGCCTCGTACTCGGGCTACACGGCAGGCGTTCAACCCAATCTGGCCATGTTCGATCATGTCGAGGTGATCAGGGGTGCGACTGGCCTGGCGACAGGGTCTGGCAATCCTTCGGCAGCGATCAATATGGTGCGCAAGCGCCCTACCGCCGTGCCACAGGTCACCCTCACCGGCACGGTCGGGAGCTGGGACGATTACCGTGGCGTGTTTGACGCGTCCGGCCCACTGAACGACAGCCGCACGGTTCGCGGCCGGATAGTCGGTTCCTACCAGGATGCCAACAGCTTCCGCGATAAGGAAAAGAGCGATCACGGCGTGTTCTACGGGGTGGTCGAAGCCGATCTGAGTGACGCGACGACCGCCACCCTGGGCCTGTCTCGTCAGGAAGATCAGACCAACTACTTCTGGGGCGGCCTGCCCCTCGGCGTCGATGGTCACCACCTGAACCTGCCGCGCTCCACCTATTCCGGCTCGGATTGGGAAAACAAGAAAATCCAGATAGACACCGTGTTCGGTGAGCTGGAGCACCGTTTCGACAATGACTGGAAACTGCGCGTAGCAGGCTCGAGTTCGTCGCTGGAGGGCCTGTTTTCGGGCACCTATCTGTCTCGCTACAACGGCCCGCTGGAAACCACGGCCTACCAGTCGAGGCCGGAAGAGAAGCAGACCGCCTTCGATGTCTATGCCAGTGGACCGGTCGAAGCCTTCGGCCGCACTCATGAAGTGGTGGTCGGCACCAGCCGGCGCGTATACGACCAGACCAGCAAGGAGTACAGCCCTTACGACACTGGTCTGCCCATCGGCGCGCCAAAGCCGGACTTCGTCCGCGATGGCAAGACGCACAGCATCGCCACTCAGGACGCAGTCTATCTCACCACACGCCTGAGCCTGGCCGATCCGCTGACCCTGATCCTCGGCGGCCGTCTGGACTGGTACGACTACGATGACCGCGCCGGCGATGAAGACTACAAAGTCACCCGTAACCTGACGCGCTACGCAGGGCTGATCTATAAGCTGGATGAACACCACTCGCTGTACACCAGCTACACCGATGTCTTTCAGCCGCAGAGCGCACAGGACCTGTCCGGCAAGGTGCTCAAGCCGGTGGTCGGCGAAAACTATGAAGTCGGTATCAAGGGTGAATACTTCAACGGCGCCCTCAATACCTCCCTGGCGGTGTTCCAGATCGACCAGAAAAACCTCAAGACCCAGTCACCGACCCAGGCGGGCTGCGCGGTCCTGACCTGTTACGACGCTGCCGGTCTGGTACGCAGTCAGGGCGTCGAGATGGAAGTGCAAGGCGCGCTGACCGAGAACTGGCAAGTCGGCGCAGGCTACACCTACGCCCGCACCCACTACCTCAAGGACGCCGATCCGACGAAAAAGAACCAGCGTTTCGACACCGACACGCCCGAGCATCTGTTCAAGGTGTCGACGGTCTATCGCCTGCAGGGCGCACTGGAGAAAATGCGTGTCGGCGGCAACGTCTACTGGCAGAGCCGCATGTATAACGACATCGCACTCACCGATGGCAGCTATCGCCTGGAACAGGGCAGCTACGCCGTCGCCGACCTGATGGCGGGGTATCAGGTGAGCAAGAACCTCGACCTGCAACTGAACGCCAACAACATCTTCGACCGTACCTACTACACGGCAATTGGCGCAAGCTCGGTATGGGGCTCCACCGACGTGTACGGCAACCCGCGCAGCTATGCGTTGACGGCCAAGTACAGCTTCTGAACCTGAGCTACGCTGCTACCGGGCATGCTCGGTAGCGGCGTGGTTACGCCTTACACCCCAAACGCCTTCGCCATCCCGCCCGCCCCTTTGGGCGTCAGCTTCAACGCTCTGGAATCCAGATGGCGGCTTACCCAGCCACCCTTGAGCATCAGTTCCAGCAGCGCCGCCCCCAGAGCGCCACCAATGTGCGGGGTGCGTTCACTCCAGTCCAGGCAGATATAGACGCTCTTCGACAGCGTCCGGACTTTATTCAACGGGCCTGACAGCGACGTGATGATACTGGCACTCACTGCCAATATTCAGGCGTCAGCACTACTTGCGCTTATCAGCACGCCACCGCATGAAAAGCCAGAGAAAACCAAAAAACAGAGCGATCACTCTGCTTTTTAAAAAGATGATTAATCCCTAAAAAATCAAAAAATACCAGATTATATTGTCGTAAAAGCTATTAATATGGAATTAAAACAAAATAAATACCAAATATACGATACTATAATTTAGCACTTATCAACTATATAAAATTTAATTCGTGTATTTTACCTTTCAGCAATTTTCTGTTTTTCACGCACGCTTTGAATGAACTGTCAGCGGCCCTGAGCTGCCGACTTGCCTGTCTGCCTGTTTCATATTTCTGTTTGGAGATTCTCCCGATGGCCAGCCCCCTGCTGCCTGTTGTTGCCACTTTACTGATGTCCCTTGCCGCCCTGCCGGTATCTGCCGCTGACAGGCAGAACCCGCTGCCATCCACGTCGAGCGAGCGCCGCGCAGAGGTCGATGCTCAGCGTGAGCAGATCACCGGTGCCGACGCTGCCGTACAGAAAACGCCCAATGGCGCGCAAACGGTGGTGGATGCGCCGATCGACACTGCTGACGCCCCTGCCGGCAATGAAGACCACTGAGTGACCCACTGACTGCAACCGATCAACCTATGAATGACGTAAGGAATAACTCCGTGTCCATGATCAAACAAGGCCTGGGCCTGAGCCTGTTGGCGCTCGGTATCGCCCAGGCAGGCAGCGTATTCGCTGTCACGCCGATGACCGGCAATGAAGTGGAAGCGCGCGTAGGCGCGATGCTGGACAACATGACGCAATCGGAAAAAATCAATTTTTCGCGCGTTGACGACGGCCGCATGATTCCCAAGCTGGACAAGTTCAACCTGCAGGGCACGGTCGCCTATGACTCGGCCATGGGTGTACTGGTCGGCGGCAAGACGTTCGGCGCGCAGTACCCTTCCCCGTCAGCACTTGCGGCCACCTGGAGCATCAATCGCGCCAAGGAATTCGGTCTGGCCATCGGCTACGAAACCCGCATCGCGGGTGGGCAGCAGATGCTGTCACCAGCCATCAACCTGTACCGCACGCCGTTCAACGGCCGGGCGGCTGAGTACATGAGCGGCGAAGATCCGTTTCTCGGCGCAGTACTGGCACCGGCAGTCACCAACGGTATCCAGGTTCAAGGCATCCAGGCGGCCGCCAAGCATTACCTGATGAACGAGCAGGAAGCGAACCGTCATTATCTGGATGTGAAGATTGACGAACGAGCGATGCAGGAGCTGTACCTGCCGGGCTTCGAGTCGCTGGTCAAGAACGCCAATATTGCCTCGGTCATGTGTGGCTACAACAAGATCAACGGCGAATACGCGTGTGAAAACCATCACCTCATCACCGATATCCTGAAAGGCCAGTGGGGCTTTCAAGGTAACGTCATGAGCGATTTCAACTCGGTTCAGGACGCCTTCAAGGGTGCCTGGGCAGGCACCGATATCGACATGCCCAGCGGCCTTCAGTTTACTGAAGCGAAACTGCTGCCTTATGTCTGGAATGGTCAGTTGCACCAGAGCGTGATCGACGACAAGGTGCGCAGGAACCTGAGAGCGCTGGTCAGCTACGGCTTTGACAAGGGGATCAACAAGGCGCAGCCACTGGAGCATCGTGAATACGGGCAACTGGCGGCCTTGAACGTGGCCCGAGAATCGATCGTCCTGCTGCGCAACGAGCCCGTGGACGGTCAAAAACCTCTATTGCCATTGCCGAGAAACGCAAGGATTGCCGTGATTGGCGACATGGCCATGCAGCCGCCGACCGCGCCGTTCGGTACTGCCTATTCGGCACCGGCCAGCTATGTCACCGAAGTGAGCGGACTCAAGCAACTGGCGTCTGACCCGTCCAATGTGGACTACCTGCCACAGATGAGCCTCAACCCCAAATCGTCGGTCTGGTATCAGCCAGGCAGTGACCAACAGGCGATCAGCAATACCGGCGTAAAAGCCGAGTATTACGCCAACACCTCGCTGTCCGGCGACCCGGTGGCAACCCGCATAGAACCGGGCGTCAACCTGGACTGGATTACCAATACCAACGTCACTGATTACGGCAGCAGCGCGGTCAATGGCTACAGCCCTTCAGCCGGCTCGTTCTCGGCCCGTTTCACTGGCAAGATCAAACCGACGATCACCGGTCCCCAGGTGTTCAAGGTCCGCGCGGACGGTGCCTATAAACTCTGGATCAATGATGAACTGGTGCTCGAGGACGAGGGCTCGCAAGTCTCGTTCGACCTGATTCCAGTGGTTCCGCGGACGGTTAAAACCGTGAACCTCAAGGCTGGCAGCGAATACAACGTGCGCCTCGAATACCGCCGGCTCAAGGGCAACTTCACCCCGGTACTGGGCGGCATGAACGGCGTGCAGATGAGCTGGGCAGCGTTGCGTCCACCGAAGAACCTGGGGGATTACGACGCTGTCGTGGTAGCCGCCGGCAATAACTTCGAGTACGAGGGTGAGTCGCTTGATCGTCCGTTCGAACTGCCGCAATTTCAGTCCGAGCTGATCGGTTTCATTCAGAAAGCCAACCCGAAAACCATCGTGGTGCTGCACGGTGGCGGTGGCATGGACATGCAACCGTGGGCTGACAAGGTAGCGGCGTCTCTGCATGCCTGGTATCCAGGGCAACAGGGCGGCCAGGCACTTGCTGAAATCCTGTTCGGCAAGGTCAATCCATCGGGCAAGCTGCCGATCACGCTGGACAAGAAGGCGCAGGACAATCCGAGCTATGCGTCGTACTCGAACCCGGTGCCGTACTATTTCAGCAGCCCTAACCCGCCTGTCGAGATGAGCTACAGCGAAGGCCTGTACCTGGGCTATCGCGGTTACGACAAGAAGCACACCAAACCGCTCTACCCATTCGGCTTCGGGCTTTCGTATACCACTTACGCGTACAGCGATCTGAAGCTGTCGAGCAACGTGCTGGCACCGGGTGCGACCATTCAAGCGTCGTTCAAGGTTACCAACACGGGTGACAAGGCTGGTTTTGAAGTGGCTCAGTTGTACGTGCAGCCTTCCAAGCCGTTGGTTGATCGTCCAGAAAAAGAGCTGAAGGGCTTTTCCAAGGTTTACCTGAAGCCTGGCGAAAGCAAGACCGTGACCATTGCCCTGGACTCGCGCTCGTTCGCTTACTACTCAGCCAACTCGGTGAGCTGGAACGTTGACCCTGGCAAGTTCAAGGTGCTGGTGGGCAAGGACTCGGAAAACCTGACGCTCGACCGCACGGTTGTAGCGCTGTACCCGGAGCAATTGACCACTCGCGACTCCAACCCGCTGCCGATCCCCCTGCGCAAGGCCGTACAGGTCAAGGCAGAACAGGCTTACTAAGCCACATTCATCCCAGGCAACATTCACATGCCAAAGGCATCGGTGGTCGACAGGACCACCGATGCCTGCCTGGCAAATGCCCGCAACTCAGCGTGCAGCCAGATCCCTCGCGAGTCGTTCGAGAAACCTGGCAAACCCCGCCTCTATCTGCACATCCCCTGGCGATCGAAGCCATTGAATCTGCATGCCATCCATCATGGCGGCTATCTCCAGGCTGATCTGCCTTGCGTCAACATCCGCTCGAATTTCGCCTGCCTCGACCAGCAACTTCAGGTGCGCCTGAAGATGGCCGTGCACGATCGCGAAACGCTCGCTGAACCAGCGGTGTGCAGGATGCGTCACCGAGAGACTTTCAGTGTTGATGATCATCAGCGCCTGGCTGACCGCGGCGTCTTCGATACTGAAACTCAGGACCTGCTTCAGAAACGACAGGAACCCATCCAGAGAAGCGACCTGATCGGCATCCTGCAGCCTGGCGGCAATGTACTGGTCGCGATGTTCGAGAACGGCTTGCAGCAGCACCAGTTTGGTCGGGAAGTGGTGCAGCAGGCCGACCTGGGAGAGACCTGCCACCTTGGCAATGTTGGTCAGCGAGGCGCCGGCATACCCATCCCGAGCGAAGAGGGTCATGGCCGCCTTGATGATTTCGGCCTTGCGTACCTCGCCCTTGGGCAGGCGACGCTTGGCTGCGGGCTGCTTGGCTGCAGAGGGTGTACCGGAACTGTTTGCATCGATGGACATACGAAGGGCACGTTTCGCATAACGAAAGGGTAAATCCTAGCATGCGCTCCGCAGAACCCCTGAAAAAAGGCTGACCCGCAAGCACAATTCGCATCAGGTCATGAGCAATGTGCGCAGCCTGCAAACAAAGTTGTTCCCCTGACCTGACGCCCTATAAAGAAAGCCCTCCACAGGCCGATGAATACCCGGACAAATCGCCGCGCCTTGACCATCTCGCCTGAATCGGCTCAGGACACGATGGCTGCTTTAAATTCCTGATCCGTCGAAACCCGATTCGTCGGCAGATGTCCACTGACACGGCCACTGCGCTGCGGTCACGACAGGACGTGAATTCAAGCGCGACAATGACTGTATGGTGGTCGCCATAGAAAGAGGCACATCAGGTGCAGCCTGCCGAGAGAAAGTGGTCTATTCGCTGATACTCGCGCCCGGGACGCACACAGGCAAATGCAGATATCAATAACGACCGGATTCAACGTGCAAAGCAGGCCACCGGCAAGTGCCCGCCCATGCCGAATATAACGTGTGAGCGGGAGGCGCTCTGAAAGACCTGACAAGAGAAGAGCTTGAAGCGCAGATCGTGGACCTGCGCAGAATGCTTGAAGAAGCCGGCATCGACGCCGCAACGAATACCCCTCGACACGTAGCCGTTGGCCAGGAGGCACGCCAGCGCGCAGTCTTTGAAAGCGCGATGGATTTCGCCATGATCCTGACCGATGGCAACGGCATCATTACCGACTGGAACCCGGGCGCAGAACAGGTTCTGGGCTGGACCCAGGATGAGATGGTCGGTCAGAGCGCCGAGCGTTTCTTTACGCCCGAAGACCTGGCCAACGACCGGATAGAGCATGAAATGCAGCTGGCGCTGAGCGTAGGCCGGGCGTCGGACGAGCGCTGGCACCTGCGCAAGGACGGTGAGCTGTTCTGGGCATCGGGCGAGATGATGCCGCTCTACGACGAAAGGAATACGCACCTCGGTTTCGTGAAGATCCTGCGCGATCGCACCCGCGAGCACTTGGCGCGCCGCGCGACCGAGGAAGCCCAGGAACGTTATCGGCTGGCCGCCAAGGCGACCAACGACGCGATCTGGGACTGGGACTTTGCAGCCAATCTGGTGCTCTGGAACGACGCGCTTGAGGAGGCTTACGGCCACCCGCTGGCAACCCTGGACAACTCTGGTGACTGGTGGATCAGCCAGATCCATCCCGACGACCGTAGCCGCGTGTACAACTCCATTCACGCCGTGATCGACGGCAATGGCACTGCCTGGACGGATGAATACCGCTTTCGTCGGCTGGACGGGTCCTATGCCGATGTACTGGACCGCGGCCATGTAATACGCAATACCGACGGCCAGGCGGTGCGCATGATCGGTGCAATGCTCGACATGTCACAGATGCGCAAGGCCGAGACGGCGCTGCGCCAGAGCGAAGAGCGCTCCAGGGCCATGCTGGAGACCATCGAAGCTGCATTCGCCATCATTCAGGTCAAGTTCGATGCCGATGACAGCCCCGTGGACTACCGCTTCATCGAAGCCAACCCCGCTTTTGAACGTCAGGCCGGCGTCGATCTGCGCGGCAAGTGGGTGACCGAGTTCGCGCCGGACCTGGAGCGGTTCTGGTTCGAAGCCTATGGGCACGTCGCAAAAACCGGCGAGCCTGCCAGCTTCGAGAACTATGCCAAGGCTTTCGAGCGCTGGTTCGAAGTCAAGGCGGTTCGTGTCGGTGAGCCGGCTGACCGGCAGATTGCGGTGATCTTCAGCGATGTGACGGCGCGACGCGATGCCGAGGAGCGCTTGCGCACCAGTGAGGCCGTCGCACGCGAAAACATCGACCGCGTTCAGCTCGCCCTGGCCGCCGGTGCAATCATCGGCACCTGGCACTGGGACTTGCCGACCGATCGCTTTACCGTCGACGAAGCCTTCGCCAAGGCCTTCGGTCTGGACCCCGGGCTGGGCCGTGAAGGCCTGAGTCTGGAGCAAGTCATTGCCACTGTTCACCCGGAAGACAAGCAATGCCTGATCCATGCGATCAATGCGGTCATCACCAACGGACGTGTTTACGCCCACCAGTACCGCGTTCGTCGTACTGACGGGGTCTACTACTGGATCGAAGCCAACGGCCGGGTCGACCGAGCAGAGGATGGGACGCCACTGAGCTTCCCCGGTGTGCTCATCAACGTTGACGAACGACGCGCCGTGGCAGCCGAACGCGACCGTGCCACTGCCGCGCTTCGGGCACTCAACGACACGCTTGAGCAACGCGTGGCAGCGCGCACCACCGAGCTCATGCAGGCCGAAGAGAAGCTGCGCCAGTCACAGAAAATGGAAGCGGTCGGGCAACTGACCGGTGGCCTCGCCCACGACTTCAACAACCTGCTGGCAGGCATTTCCGGCGCCCTGGAACTGATGGGCTCGCGGATCGAGCAAGGCCGCTGGGGCGAGGTTGACAAGTACATCGTGACGGCCCAGGGCGCGGCCAAACGTGCAGCGGCCCTGACGCACCGGCTGCTGGCCTTCTCTCGACGCCAGACCCTGGACCCGCAGCCGACCGACGTGAACAGGCTGATGAAAGGCATGACCGATCTGATCCAGCGCACGGTCGGCCCCAGCATCGTGGTCGAGACCATAGGTGCCATGGGTTTATGGCCGACACTGGTCGATGCCAGCCAGCTGGAAAACGCGCTGTTGAATCTGTGCATCAACGCCCGCGATGCGATGCCGGACGGCGGACGCATCTCCATTGAGGCGAGCAACCGCTGGATAGACGGCGATGTGGCACGCGCACACGATATGCCTGAGGGCCACTATCTTTCGCTGTGCGTGACCGATACCGGCACCGGCATGACGCCTGATGTCATCGCCAAGGCATTCGACCCCTTCTTCACCACCAAGCCCATTGGTCAGGGCACCGGGCTGGGCCTGTCGATGATTTACGGGTTTGCCAACCAGTCCGGCGGACGCGTGCGCATTCAGTCTGAGGTTGGCAAGGGAACCGCGATATCGCTGTACCTGCCCCGCTACGAAGGTACTGCGGCCAGGGACGAAGGCGATGTGCACAAGGCGCCATTCGAGTTTACCCAGTCCGGGGAAACCATCCTGATCGTGGACGACGAACCCACGGTGCGCATGCTGCTCACCGATGCCCTCGGTGACCTGGGCTATACGTTGATCGAAGCCGCCGACAGCCTGGCCGGCCTCAAGCTGCTGCGCTCGGATGTGCATATCGACCTGCTTATCACTGACGTGGGCTTGCCGGGCGGCATGAACGGACGACAAATGGCCGATGCCGGACGCGAGGTCCGCCCGCATCTGAAGACACTGTTCATCACCGGCTACGCGGAAAACGCCGCCATCGGTGACGAACAGCTCGGGCCAGGAATGCGCGTACTGACCAAGCCATTTGCGATTGACGCGTTGGCCGCCAGAGTCCAGGAACTGATGAGCGCCTGAGTAGACGGCCCGGTGCAACCCTGCCCCGGGCCGTCAACATTGAGCGCTGCGCAAACCCGGTGCTAACATGCGCGACCGCCATGCAGGCAAGGGAATAACCGGGTCATGAGCAGTATCCGCGAGCGCAACAAAGAACTCATCCTGCGCGCTGCCAGCGAGGAATTTGCCGACAAGGGCTTCGCCGCCAGCAAGACCAGCGACATCGCAGCCAAGGCCGGTGTCCCCAAGCCCAACGTCTACTACTACTTCAAATCCAAGGAAAACCTCTATCGCGAGGTGCTGGAAAGCATCATCGAGCCCATTCTGCGTGCCTCGACACCCTTCAATCCCGAAGGCATACCTGCCGAAGTCCTCAGCCGCTATATCCGTTCGAAAATACAGATTTCCCGCGACCTGCCCTTCGCCTCGAAAGTGTTCGCCAGCGAGATCATGCATGGCGCCCCGCACCTGACAGCGCAGCAGATTGAACAGCTCAATGGCCAGGCACGGCACAACATCGAATGCATCCAGGCCTGGATCGACAGCGGACAGATCGCCCCGCTCGATCCTCACCACCTGATGTTCACCATCTGGGCCGCGACCCAGACCTATGCCGATTTCGACTGGCAGATCGCAACAGTCACCGGCAAGGCAAAACTGCAGGACGCCGATTACGAGGCGGCAACCCGGACCATCCTCAGGCTGGTGCTCAAGGGTTGCGAGCCGGACCGCTGAACCCGCCCTGCTTTCCTGCAGACGCAAAAAACCCGCCGAAGCGGGTGGTTTTGCAACATGACCATTCCGACATCCTGTCAGTAGCCTCCTGGCAATGGTCGATCCTCCCTGATCACTGCGGCGTTCCTTCGCTGCAGCTGTTGAATTGGATCCTACATTCACTGAATTCACTGAGGGTCCGTCGATAGAGCCAATCGCGTCTGTTGCTGTAAGCCTTTCGCCATAGCGGTGTACGCCGTTAAAAAGTGTGACCGGCCGCTCATGTTTGGTCAGGATGCGCCGAGATGCTTGAAAGACTCTGAATCGCGCGTTGCGCGGATCGGAGTCATCAGAAGAAAAAAAATAATGCATGGGATGCTAATCATGAGTATGCGCAGTTTGTCCATCAGTCGCCGTCTGTGGCTGATTCTTGTCGTTTCAGTGCTGATGCTCTTCGTCCTGTCGGCGACGCTGCTCAGGCAGCTGCATAACGATCTGTATCAGGCCAAGGCCGAGAAAACCATGCATGTGGTGCAGACTGCCAGCGGCATCCTCTCGTTTTATCAGGGGCTTGAAGCTGCAGGCGGCATGACACGCGAGGCTGCGCAACAGCAGGCCTTGAAAGAGATAAAGAGCCTGCGTTACAGCCAGAGCGACTACTTCTGGATCAACGACCTGCGCCCGGTGATGATCATGCACCCCACCAACCCCAAACTTGAAGGCCAGGATCTGTCGACCATCAAGGACCCGGACGGCTTTGCGGTGTTCAACGAAATGGTCACGCTGGTCAAAGCCCAGGGTGCCGGGATGGTGAATTACCGTTGGCCCAAGCCCGGCGCCAGCGAGCCGGTGAAAAAGACCTCCTACGTGCAGCTGTTTCAGCCATGGGGCTGGATTCTGGGTTCCGGCGTGTACGTCGACGACGTGGCGGCAGAGTTCAAGACACAGCTGTGGAACGCCGGGATGTTCATCGCCGGCATCGTGCTGATCATGGTCTTGCTGCTGGTGATGATCGTACGCAGCATCGTGCGCCCTCTCAGAGCGGCGGTTGATGCGATGGCCGATATTGCCAGTGGCGAAAGCGATCTGACCCGCACGCTGGAAACCCACGGCAAGGATGAAATCACTGAACTGGGTACGCACTTCAATGCCTTTGTCGCCAAGCTGCGCAATGTCGTCGGTCAGTTGCAGCACTCTGCCGTGGCGCTGGGCCAGGCCTCGACCGATCTGGGCAGCGACGCCGAACAGGCGCAAGGCCGCAGCGAAAAACAATCGCAGCAAATGGATCTGGTTGCCACGGCGGTCAACGAGGTGACCTACGGCGTGCAGGACGTGGCCAAGAACGCTGAACATGCCGCCAGCGAAATGCGCGATGCCGAGTCGCAGGCACAGCAGGGCCAAATCAATATCGATAACAGCCTGCGCCAGATCGAACACCTCTCCAGCACCATTGGTCAGGCCGTGCAAGTGATGCAGAGTCTGGCCAGCGAGAGCACACAGATCGGCAGCGTGCTGGAAGTGATCAGTTCGATTGCCGAGCAGACCAACCTGCTGGCGCTGAACGCAGCCATCGAAGCGGCGCGCGCCGGCGAACAGGGCCGCGGCTTTGCCGTGGTGGCCGATGAAGTGCGCCTGCTGGCCCAGCGCACGCAGAAGTCGACCGCAGAAATCCAGTCAATGATCGAACGCCTGCAAAAGCATTCCGATGCAGCGGTCAAGGTGATCGGCGACAGCAGCCGTTCCTCGCAACTGACCATCGAGCAGGCCAATCAGGCCGGTCAGAGCCTGACCTCAATCAGTCAGGCGCTGCGCAACCTCAACAGCCTGAACGCCTCCATCGCCAGTGCCACCCTGCAGCAGACGCACGTGGTGGATGACATCAACCAGAACGTCACCCAGGCCGCACAATTGTCCCAGAGCACGGCACTGGCCGCCGAACAGTCGACTTCGGCCAGTCTGCACCTGCGCGGGTTGAGCGAAGAATTGAACACCTTGCTGAAGCAGTTCCGGGTTTAAATCTGCATGGTGATTGGCGGGCGTACGGAACCTCGTGCGCCTCTTGTTGCCTGAGACCTGCTTATTCAACCGCTCATTAGCTGCTTATTTAATTGCAGGGGGTCACATGCGCACACTGGAGCTGGCAGGCAGAACCGTACCAGTGCTGGGTCAGGGCACCTGGCACATGGGTGAAAAAGGGCATCAGCGCTCGGCAGAGATCGCGGGCCTGTGCCTCGGTATCGAACAGGGCCTGACCCTGATCGACACCGCCGAGATGTACGCCGATGGCGCAGCCGAGGAAATCGTCGGTCAAGCCATTGCCGGACAGCGGGACAAGGTATTCGTGGTCAGCAAGGTCTACCCGCACAACGCCAGCCGCGCCGGTATCCCGACCGCGTGCGAGGCCAGCCTGCGACGAATGAACACCGACTACATCGACCTGTACTTGCTGCACTGGCCTGGCCAGTACCCGCTGACCGAGACGGTCGAGGCATTCGAGCGTCTGCGTGAAGCGGGCAAAATCGGTGCCTGGGGTGTTTCCAACTTTGATGTGCCGGACATGATCGAGCTCAACAACCCGCGTTGTGCCACCAATCAGGTGCTCTACAACCCGGAGCAACGCGGCATCGAGTTCGACCTGATGCTGTGGAGCGCGGACCGTCATCTGCCGTTGATGGCGTACTGCCCGATCGGTCAGGCTGGCGATCTGCTCTACCACCCTGCCCTGCACGAAATCGCCAAACGCCACGATGCAACACCGGCACAGATTTCCTTGGCCTGGGTGCTGCGTCAGGACAACATGATCGCCATTCCCAAGGCGACCAACCCGGAACACATTCGTCTGAACATCGCAGCCGAGCAGATTCGTCTGACCGAGCGTGATCTGGCCGATATCGATCTGGCATGGCCTGCACCCACTCGCAAGGTGCCGCTGGCGATGGTCTGACCGCTGTCAATGCGACAGCGAGCTGTCGATTGACTGAACGGCTGCCCACCCAGCCGCTTGCCGGTATGACAGATGACACACCCGGCAACAAGCTGTCACAAATATGAAATAACGCCTTGTCATCATGCGGCCTTCGCCTCCCTGCCCGGGCCAGGCCGCACGTGGACAGCCATGAACCACAGTATCGCGCACCATCATCAGGACTCCGACCTTTTCGGTCTGCTCTACGGCTTCCGGTTTCGCCACGGTGAAAGTGGCCAGGAAATCGGTTCGGCTGCCGCGCTGGATTACCTGCAAAACCCTCCCGAAGAGAACGACTTCATCTGGCTGCACCTGAACCTCTCGCATGCGGCCTGCGAGCGCTGGATGAAAACCCAGCTGGATCTTCCGGAAGAGTTTTTCGAGGCATTGCACGAGGGCTCGCGCTCGACCCGGATCGAGCACGTGGATACCACGCTGCTGGCGGTCGTCAACGACGTGGTGTTCGACTTCAACAGGCTCTCAACGGATATTTCCACCTTGTGGGTCTGTGCCCGCCAGCGTCTGCTGATCACCGCCCGGCTGCAGCCGCTGCGTTCGGTGGACAAGCTGCGCTCGGCAGTCAAACGCGGCGAGCAATTCGACTCACCGCTGGAACTCCTCGCCCATTTGCTGAGCGATCAGGGCGAAGTGCTGACGCAGTTTCTGCGCAAGACCAGCGTCAACGTCGACCGCATCGAAGACCAGTTGCTTTCGCAGCGACTGAGCAACAATCGCTCCGAACTCGGCGCCATGCGCCGGGTGCTGGTACGTCTGCAACGCCTGCTGGCGCTGGAGCCCGGTTCGTTGATGCGCCTGTTGCACAAACCTCCGCAATGGTTGCGCGAACAGGATGTCCAGGCATTGCGTCAGTCCATCGAAGAGTCCTCGCTGGTGATCAACGACCTCACGGCGCTGGGCGAGCGCATCAAACTGCTGCAGGAAGAAATTGCCGCCAACCTCAACGAGCAAAGCAGCAGAACCCTGTTTACCCTGACCGTGGTGACTGTTCTGGCCTTGCCGATCAACATTGTCGCCGGCTTTTTCGGCATGAACGTGGGGGGCGTACCGCTGGCGTCCGACCCTGAGGGATTCTGGATTCTGGTGGCGCTGGTGGCGACCTTCACCCTGGTTGCCGGGCGCTGGGCGTTCCGCAAACGCGGAGACTACTGACCGGCCTGCCGGTTGTCAGAAATCTGGCGCAAAAGCGCACTGATTGGTGGCATGTCGCATCTCTGTCACATTTTGCAATGACCATGTCAATATTCTTTCAATCCAGGATTGCGAACATGGCTACAAACGCACTGTCTCCAGACGCTCTCGGCAAGGCGAGCCTGTCAGCGAGTCAATTCGGTCGCAAGCCCAGCCGAATGACCATGATACTTTTCTTCACGATACTTATCGCAGGCTTGCTGTTCACCGGCTACAGCCTCAAACAGGACGTTGACGACATGGGCACGGTGGTCACCACCTGGACCCCGTTCGTGCTGTTGGGTGTAGCGTTGTTGATCGCGCTGGGATTCGAATTCGTCAACGGCTTTCATGACACGGCCAACGCCGTCGCCACCGTGATCTACACCCACTCCCTCCCGCCGGGCTTTGCCGTGGTCTGGTCGGGCTTTTTCAATTTTCTCGGCGTGATGCTTTCCAGCGGCGCGGTGGCATTCGGCATCATTGCCCTGCTGCCGGTGGAACTGATTCTGCAGACCGGCTCATCGGCAGGCTTCGCGATGATCTTCGCGCTGTTGATCGCGGCGATCATCTGGAACCTCGGCACCTGGTGGCTGGGTCTGCCGGCGTCCTCGTCACACACGCTGATCGGTTCGATCATCGGGGTCGGTATCGCCAACGCCCTGATGCACGGCCGCGACGGCACCAGCGGTGTGGACTGGTCGCAGGCCACCAAGATCGGTTACTCACTGCTGCTCTCGCCACTGGTGGGTTTCGGCTGTGCCGCGTTGCTGTTGCTGGCCATGCGCATGTTCATCAAGAACCGCGCGCTGTACAAGGCTCCGGAAGGCAATGCGCCGCCACCGTTGTGGATTCGCGCCATGCTGATTGTGACCTGCACGGGCGTTTCGTTCGCGCATGGCTCCAACGACGGGCAGAAAGGCATGGGCCTGATCATGTTGATTCTGGTTGGCACCCTGCCGATGGCTTATGCGCTGAACCGCACCATGCCCGCCGATCAGGCCACTCAGTTCGGTGCGATTGCAGAGGTCACCCAGCAGGCATTGATGCGCAGCGTTCCCCTGCCCGCCCCGACCGATTCGCGCAAGACCCTGTCCGATTATCTGGTCAGCAAACAGGCCGGCCCCGACCTGATCCCTGCGCTGGCGGTCATGACCGGCAAGATCGGCAATCAGGTCGCCAGCTACGGCTCGCTCTCGAAGGTGCCTGCCGAAGCGGTGACCAACGTGCGTAACGACATGTACCTGACCTCGGAAACCATCCGCCTGATGGAGAAAAACAAGGTCGGCGATTTCGACGCGGATACCAGGACCAAGCTTGAAGCGTTCAAGGGTCAGATCGACAGTGCCACGCGGTTCATTCCGACCTGGGTCAAGATTGTCGTGGCCATCGCCCTGGGGCTGGGCACGATGGTTGGCTGGAAGCGTATCGTGGTGACTGTGGGCGAGCGCATCGGCAAGACGCACATGACTTACGCTCAGGGCGCGTCGGCAGAGGTCGTGGCGATGTTCACGATCGGGGCGGCGGACATGTACGGGCTGCCGGTGTCGACGACCCATGTGCTGTCGTCCGGCGTGGCCGGTTCGATGGTCGCCAATGGCTCGGGGCTGCAAATGCGTACCCTGCGCAATCTGGCCACGGCCTGGGTTCTGACCCTGCCGGCGGCAATCCTCTTGTCAGGTTCTTTGTATTGGGTGTTCAGCAAGCTGTTCTGATGCTTGTTGCGTTTGCCTGGCGTCCTGCCAGGCAACCCCCGGATCAGCGCCGGGACTCAGCCGTCACTTACGTCGCACTCTGCGTCGTCTGTGCCATCGCGGTTGAAAAGCACTGCGTTGGCAGCGGCTGCGAGTAAGGCGTGACGTTGTTTCGCATCAGGGGTGGATGGCGCAGAGCGTCATGACTGCATGCCGACGCGGAGCGTCGGCACGATAGTCAACTTGCATCGGATCGAATCCTGCCCGCGTCCAGCATCAGCGATCATCCAGAGGTTCAGCGCACCGCCGGATCAGACGGCACATCGCCGTCCGCGCTGGTGTCGATGCTCACGACCACCGACATCCCAGGCCGCAGGTGCTCAAGCATGGGCTGATCGGCATCGACCACGATGCGTACCGGGATACGCTGGGAAATCTTCACGAAGTTGCCGGTGGCGTTGTCGGCAGGCAGCAGGCTGAATTCCGAACCCGCAGCGGGCGAAATTCGTTGTACGTGGCCGTGCATCTGGTGGCCGTCGAGCGCATCGACGGTAAAGCTCACCGGCTGCCCCAGGCGCACATTGGCCATCTGGGTTTCTTTCATGTTCGCCACGATCCAGCGCTGCTCGGGCACCAGTGCCATCAACTGCGCACCCGAATTGACATAGGCACCAAGACGCACGCCGATCTGCCCCAACTGCCCGTCACGCGGGGCAACGATACGCGTGTTGTCCAGGTCGATGCGCGCCAGCTCGATAGCCGCTTGCGCATTGGCGACCGAGGCTTCCAGTGAGCCACGGTTGACGATGACTGTTTGCAGGTCCTCACGGGCGATCTGCAAGACTGCCTTGGCTTCGGCAACGGCGGCGTTCGCCTGCGCGTCGGCGGCACGCGTGACATCCAGCTCGCTTTTCGAAACCGAACCGTCGGTCACCAGCGCCTGATTGCGCCGCAGATCGGCAGCGCTCTTGCGGCTCTGGGCGATGCTGTTCTGCAGTTCGGCCTGGCGCTGGCCGATGGTGGCTTCGGCACTACGCCGCTGTTGCAGATTGTTGGCCAGCGAGGCCTTCTGCACAGCCAGTTGTGCAATGGCCTGATCCAGGCGCTGACGATAGATACGGTCATCCAGACGCACCAACAGATCACCGGCCTTGACGAACTGGAAGTCCTGCACCGGTACTTCGTAGACATACCCGCTCAGCTGCGGCCCGATCAGCGTGGTCTGGCCCTTGACCTGCGCATTCTCGGTGCTCTCGATCAGGCTGGCAAACGGCGGAAGTTGCCAGGCGTACAGCACCACCAGCACCCCGGCCAGGGCAACGGCGCCGAAAATCACCGAAGACACGACACGCTTGCGGGTCGAGCGCGGCTTGCTGGTCACCGGGGACGTCAACGGAGCCGGTGGCGGCGAGTTGCGCGGGGCTTCGGTATCTGGGGTTTTGGATTCGGTCATGAAGATTTAACGCCGGAATTGGATACGGTGGGCGGAGCAGCAGGTGCAATGGGTGCCAGCGGCAGAGGTTGAGTGGTCATTTTCAGCCACAGGACCCGGGCTG
Source organism: Pseudomonas sp. ICMP 10191 (assembly GCF_001467335.1). NCBI lineage: Bacteria > Pseudomonadati > Pseudomonadota > Gammaproteobacteria > Pseudomonadales > Pseudomonadaceae > Pseudomonas > Pseudomonas sp. ICMP 10191. Next base: position 133,608 of record NZ_LKGW01000001.1, on the reverse strand, counting down.
AAATCCAGATCATGGTCAGCACGGCAATCAGCGCGATCAGCATGAACACATCATTGTAAGCCAGCACATTGGCTTCCCGGGTCGCTGCCGTGGCCATCGTGCGGATGCCCTGACTGTTGCGCAACGACGGGTCGGCGATCACCGAGCTGTAGCTGGCGCTGTAACTCTGCAGTCGCGCCTGTACCAGCGGATCGATGAGGGTCAGGTGTTCAACGATGTGGCTGGAATGAAACTTCTCGCGCACCACTTGAAAGGTGCCCAATGCAGCAGACCCGATCAGCCCGCCGATGTTCTGAGTAATCCCGAACAACACTGAAAAACTGACCATGTTACGCGGGTTCGCCAACACGCCGCTGATCCCCAGCACCAGGGTAGGCCCAAGAAAAAATGTGCCGCCAAAGGCCAGCAGAAACTGGCTGAGGTACATGTTCGATTGGCGGGTCAGGTTGGTGGAGTGACTGTCCATCCAGGCACCGATTGCCATCATCGCCAAGGAGATCAGCAAGGGTTTGATCAGATGTGCCGGATTGATGGTCAGCGCACTGACCGCCAGCCCGGAAACGCTGCCGAGCAGCATCACCAGGTACAGCGTGTGTAACTGCTGACTGCCCATGTTCAGCGCCTGAAGAAACCCGACAGCGCCGACCGACTGTTCGGACAGCACCACGCGAAACAGGATGACGGCCAAGCCCAGGCGCAGGATCGCTCCACTGCCCAGCCAGCGAGTGATCAGCAACGGATTGCTGCGGTTATGCTCGATGGCCAGTCCAGCGCAGATCAGCGCAATCGATGCCGCTGAGGCGATACCAATCCACTGCGCTTCCAGCCACCATTCGATACGCCCCAGCGACAGCACCGCACAGAGCAGCGCAAAACCGGTGGCCAGCAGGCCGAAGGTGAGGAAATCGAGCTTCTCGAACGCCTTGAAGCGATCGCCAGGCGGCAGTTTGAGCATCAGCACGCAGCCCAGCGAGAGCAGCGCCATGCCCAGCTCGAACAGATAAAGGCCACGCCACTGGGCAATTTGCAGCAAGTCTTCCGACACCAGCCGCGCCAGCGGCGTTGCCAGCTGGGCGGTGCCAAGCCCGAGTACCAGCGCCTTGAGCCGCCACTTCTGCGGGAAAGCCTGGATCATGTAATACAGCCCCAGGGTGCTGAGTGCAGCGCCAACCATGCCGTGTGCCGCACGTACAGCGATGGCCGAATCGATGTCGTTGACGAACAGATGCGCCAGCGTCACCAGCGCGTACAGCACCAGAAACAGCTCGGTGAACGCACGCAGACCGAATTGCTGACGGAACTTCACCAGCAGCAGATTCATCGATACGTTCGTCATGATGTAGGCCGCCGGCAGCCAGGCGATGTCCTGCGACGTCGCTCCCAGCGCGCCCTGCAGATACGGCAGGTTGGCGACCACCAGTGCGTTGCCGAGCCCACCGGTCAGCGCGACGATCACCCCTACGACAGCAAACGCCGAACGCCGCGCAGTCGAATGCAGCGGCGTCGACGGCGAGCCAGGCATGGTCGGACGCTCGTGGGCGGCCCACTCGCGTGGGGCATACTTATCGCTCATAAACGACAGAAACGGGGACTTTCATGGGGTACACCTGAGGAATTCCCTTTTGTGACATTAATGACAGTCATAATACTCATCCGCCAGGCAATGATTCGCGTTGGTCAGTGCAATACAGCATCGCTCCAGCAGTTGCGAATGCGCCAGACAGTGGATATCTGAAACTTCAGACTATGCTTAAACGCAGTTTTGCTTTGCACATTTGCGCTGCTAGGATCTTCTGCGACGCTCGAACGCTCGAATAAGAAAAAAGCGCAACCGAACAAGGAGTTCAGAATGAGTTCACAGGTTTCATCGGCCCGCTCGGTTCGACCATCCGCCAGCCGGGATTCGATCGTTGTCGACGTGCGTAACCACATTGGTCACTTGACCCTCAATCGCCCGGAAGGCCTGAACGCAATCGATCTGGACATGGTCCGCACACTTCGCCAGCAACTTGACCGCTGGGCCGACGACCCCTCGGTTCATGCCGTGGTCCTGCGTGGTGCGGGCGGCAAGGCATTCTGCGCCGGTGGCGACATCCGTTCACTGTATGAGAGCCACCAGAACGGCCACGATCTGCATCACACATTTTTTGCCGAAGAGTACGAGCTGGACCTGGCCATTCACCGTTACCGCAAGCCGGTACTGGCCCTGATGGACGGTCTGGTGCTGGGCGGCGGCATGGGCCTGGTTCAGGGAGCCGACCTGCGCGTGGTCACCGAACGCAGCCGCCTCGGCATGCCCGAAGTCGCCATTGGTTATTTCCCTGACGTCGGCGGCAGTTATTTTCTGTCGCGGCTGCCCGGCGAAGTGGGGACCTGGCTGGGCGTGACGGGGTCGCAGATCGGTGCCGCCGATGCGCTGTACTGCGGCCTTGCCAACTGGTCGATGAACAGCGAACTCCTGCCGCGCCTCGACCATATGCTCGACCATCTGAAATGGAAGTCGACCCCACTCAAGGACCTGCAGGGTGCGCTGGCCAAGCTGGCCACCCAGCGCCTGCCCTCTCCGCCGCTGGAAGCCCTGCGCCACGCCATCGACCACTTTTTCGGATTGCCGGATGTCCCCAGCATGCTCGAACAGCTTCAGCAAGTGGTCATCGGCGATACCAGAGAGTGGGCGCTGGATACCGTCAGTCGAATGAACGCTCATTCGCCGCTGGGCATGGCCGTGACTCTGGAAATGCTGCGCCGTGGTCGTCATCTGCCGCTGCAGGCCTGCTTCGCCATGGAGTTGCATCTGGACCGCCAATGGTTCGAACGCGGTGACCTGATTGAAGGCATACGCGCGCTGATCATCGATAAAGACAAGAAGCCGCGATGGAAACACGCCAGCGCGCAGGACGTCAGTGCCGCGCAGGTGCAGAGTTTCTTCAGCGGTCTGGAGAATTGAGCCGTGCACGATCTTGAATTGACCGAAGAACAGGTAATGATTCGCGACATGGCGCGCGACTTTGCCCGCAACGAAATTGCCCCACATGCCCAAGCCTGGGAAAAGGCCGGCTGGATCGATGACGCGCTGGTGGCCAAGCTCGGTGAGTTGGGCCTGCTGGGCATGGTGGTGCCAGAGCAATGGGGTGGCACTTACATCGACTACGTTGCCTATGCACTGGCGGTTGAGGAAATTTCCGCCGCCGACGCCGCCACCGGCACGCTGATGAGTGTTCACAGTTCCGTGGGCTGCGGGCCGGTCCTCAACTACGGGACCGATGAGCAGAAACATGCCTGGCTGGAAAAACTGGCCACAGGCCGGGCCATCGGCTGTTTCTGCCTTACCGAACCGCATGCAGGCTCTGAAGCCCACAACCTGCGCACTCGTGCCGAGTTGCAGGGTGATCAGTGGGTGATCAACGGCGCCAAGCAGTTCGTCAGCAATGGCAAACGGGCACAACTGGCTATCGTGTTTGCAGTGACCGACCCGGCGCTCGGCAAAAAGGGCCTGTCAGCCTTTCTGGTACCGACCGAGAACCCTGGTTTCGTGGTGGATCGCAGCGAGCACAAGATGGGCATCCGGGCATCGGACACCTGCGCGGTCACCTTGAACAACTGCCGAATCCCGTCCGCCAACCTGCTGGGTGAGCGTGGCAAGGGGCTGTCTATCGCCCTCTCCAACCTGGAAGGCGGCCGCATCGGCATCGCCGCACAGGCACTGGGAATCGCCCGCGCCGCCTTCGAAGCAGCGCTGGCGTATGCGCGTGAACGGGTGCAGTTCGACAAACCGATCATCGAACATCAAAGTATTGCCAATCTGCTGGCCGATATGCACACCCGGATCAACGCCGCCCGCCTGCTGACCCTGCACGCTGCGCGGCTGCGCAGCGCCGGGCAAGCGTGTCTGTCGGAAGCCTCTCAGGCCAAGCTGTTCGCTTCTGAAATGGCCGAATGGGTGTGCTCCAAGGCAATCCAGATTCATGGCGGCTATGGCTACCTGGAGGACTACCCTGTCGAGCGTTTCTACCGGGACGCGCGCATCACCCAGATTTACGAAGGCTCCAGTGAGATCCAGCGCCTGCTGATCGCCCGGGAACTGCGTCATTATCTGGTCTGATTCAGGCGCAGTGGCCGCTCAATGCGGTACGCCGGGGCAGAGCATCAGGGCTTCACAAATCGCTCTCGCCCCAGCAACGTCACCAGCAAGGCTACCGAGTCGGCATTTTTGAGCATGATGTCGACCCGCTTGTGGACGTCTTCATAAAACACATCACGCGCCTCTTCGAGCGTGCTCTTGCCAGCGATGCGCAGAATCGTCTGTTTTCCATTACCATCCATTCGCCTCAGGTCGCGCCACGAATCTTCGTCCAGCTGCTTGAACAACTTGTCGCGGTCTGTATGAAAGGACAGCGTCTTTTGCTGCTGATAAATCAGTTCGTTTCTGATCCGCAGTCGATAGGTCGGTGCATCTTCAAGCAAATCGATGAATGGGGCCTGTGAGTCCACGTAAGCAATGTCATCCGCTTTCAGCACCATATGTGATAACTCATGAATCAGGATCGCGGCCCGGTAATGCTGAGGAAACTTGAACTCCCCGGCACGTTGCGCGCTGAGCTTCAATCGATAGGTCGGCAGTCGAAAAAACTGCTCCGTCAGAAAAATCCTCCGCGCCGGGTCTGCTTCGAAGATGAACGCGCTGGCCGATTCGTTGCCCATTCGATTGACTCCGACCACATAACGCGGCGAGTCGATGGGCGACAGCGAAGGGTCTATCAACTCCTGATACAGACCGGTGACAGCTTTTTTAGTCACTTCGTAGAGTCGATCGTCAGGCACTTTCTGCGCAAAAAAATCGCTCAGTATTTTCGCCGCACGCGGATCCAGCTTGTTGTCCGGCAAGCGTCTGGTCAGGTTGTCCAGAGCGTTTTCCAGATAGCGCTGCGCCTGCAGGCAGGCATCTTCGATGGTCAAAGCCATATCCCGGTGGCGATGACGAATTTCGGGCATGCCTCGAGCGCTGACAACCATGATTTCATCAACCAGATCGTCGACAAGACTGCCCTCCATACGGGTAAGCGCCCCTCCTCCACCGCGCAGCCCGCCCTGGATGTCCAGCTTCCATTGCTGATCCGCATCCAGACTCACCGAGGGACCGATCCTGTCGCCCGACACAATGAACCAACCGTCCTCATCTGACTGCACCTCATAGGTTTTCCCACCTATGGCTGCATACGCTCTGCCGGTAACAGGATCGCGGTAGACGCTTAACAGTTCATCGCGTTGCAGCGTGTACAAGGCTATGTCGTGAACTTCGAACTCGCGCAAACGCTCCCGTATCTGTTGCGTCAGAGAGCTGTTGCCCCAAGAGAACTCGAACGTATCAGCGGCATCGATCAATTGCACAAGCGGGTCGGGCGACGTTGGGTCATCCAGCAAGGCGCTGGTCTCATGAGACGTCAGTGATGCGGCTTCCGCAGGGTTCTGCCCGGAAGAAATCATCACGCTCAGCGCCGTCATGAACTCCGAGATCGCCTGGCCCCATTGCTGATCCGTTGCCGAGATGAGCGACAGGTTCAACAATGTCTCCCCCTGAATGATGCCGATCAGTGCCCCCAGGCGTCCGGGCATGAGCGCCATGAATTGCTCTGCGCCCAGCGTGAACAGATACTGCGTCGCCGCGCGGCGGTGTTCGGCATTGGTGACGCTGTACTGCTTGACCTGCAACTTCAGAATATCCACAGCGCCCTTGAACATCAGCAACAGGCAATTGCCCTCATAGGGATCGATTTGCACGGTGACAGGGGCAGCACGCTCGAACGGCAGATCGAAAGAGGACTCGGTGCTGAAAGGCAGGTGCGGCTCCACAAAGCCACCCTTGTCGTAAATCTTGCGCAAATCGGGGTCGATCCGGTCCAGAATGTACGCTTGGAAATAGGCTGAAGTGTGAATATCAAGCACCAGCGCAGCCTGGTCGGGATACTCCTTGAATACGAACTCGTCGTGCAGGGGCGCATAAAGCACCCACGGTCCCGGCTGATTTTACCTTGGCCCCATCAGGTACGTATTGAGCACGACGGTCGGCTCCCAGCCCTCCTTGGCCGGCAGCAGTTTCAAGGGACTGAGGATCATCTGGCAGCCGTTGACCGGCAGGCGCGCGACCGCATCAGGCATGCTCAGTACGTTTTCGATAATCCGATACGCCTGCTCGGACAGCTCGTTTTTCAGCTTGGAAGCAAAGGCTCGCAAAATATCCAGCGAAGGAACCTGCTCGACGAACAGTTTGCGGCGCTCGAGATAATCCGGCCTCGTCTCGGCCAGCACCGAGTTCAGCATCGTGCGGTAACCCGAGGCGATGTCCAGCGACCTCACCAGCTCACGCAGATACACAGGTGTCAGGGCCACGTCCAGCGGCGTGCCATCCTTTGAGGAGAGCAGAATGACCCCGTCCTGCCTGGACAGAAAGCGATTGATTGCAAACTCCACCAGGTTTTCGCTTACGACCTGGGTAGCCGCAGGTATCGACTGGGGCAACTCGCCCGGCGCCACCGGGGCGGGGACGTAGTGCGTCAGCGAAACACGCACGTTTTCAGGATCAGGCCGAGGCTTCGCGAAGTCCTTGTCGAACCTGCGCTTGAGTTGCTTGAGGGAGTAATCGTAGAGGCTTGGAATATCGAACAGAAAGTCCTTCTCGCCGACACAGGTCACATAAAACCGTCGCAGGGTCTCGACCAGAATGACCTGATCACGCTTCGACGCCTCGCTGACCCATGAAGGTACGAGCGCTTTGTAAATGATGAGCTGAATGGCAACCCCCAGAGAATTGAGGGCCTGGCGATTTCGGTCATCCCGCTCTGCGGCACTCAGCAGGTTGGCGAACAGTTCCGACGGCACTTGCCAGGCTATGGACTGCCGATAAAGATCGGCCACCGTACGCTGCTGGCGCTCGACCTCGTCGCGCTGCAATGCCTCGATGAAATGCTCTTCAATGGGTTGCAGGACGACCTTGAGTTCAAGCGTCCCTCGACGGGCACGCTGGCCGAGTAACATGCGTCGGTCAGGTTCAGCGATAACGCCTGACACCTGCGAGCTCAGCTCCATGCTTGTCAGTCGCCCGGCGACATACTCTTCCAGCGCCTGCAGGGTTTCAAAACCGACGAGTCCCTGATCCAGGATCCACAGGACGGGCTTACTGTCGGGAAGCCTGCCAGTGACCACAAACGCATTGGTTACCTTGACCACGGGCACCTGCGGGTCGTACTGAACCGTTACCCTAAAAACATCGACGCGCGCCTCGCCCAACGTCTGCCGAAGTGCCGGCAACGGCCTGTCGAGGACCTGCTGTACGTTGTCGAGGAAAGCGACAGGCAGCGTGGCCGTGCGCCGTTCGACCAGCAACTCAAGACGCAGCGAGTACTCCCGGACCAGGGCGGATATCACGTCGGGATGCATGCTGGTATCGCGTTGGCGAATCGTACGTGAGTAGAACTCGCTGATCTGACCCTCGAAGCGATGGGCAAAATCTGCCTGCACGCAGATCAATATCTGCTCAAGCAATGCCAGCGACAGACGCTGCACCGGTTGATCCGCCACCGGAGTGATCTGCCCGGCGAGAACGATGCTGTCAGCCAGGGGGATGCTTGTGTAACCGCAGACCCGTTCAAGCGCCAGCGTCAACACTGGCACCGGCGTCGCCTCAGCGACATCCGCCTGCACCCAAAGCTTGCGGGCATCAAGGGGCGGACCGCCGATCAAAGCCAGATAGAGGTTGAGCGCGCGATGCATGCAGCCATCTGCACCGGGATGCATGGCATCGACGCTGCCGAGCAAGGCGTCGAGCTTTTTCAACTTGCCCATCCAGTTGTAGGACGGGTCTGAAATCAAGTTCGGCCGTTCACTGACACTGCTCTGGGCAGCCGCCCCCCAGACGCTGTCAAAGCTCAGCCGGTCCTGACGCCAGCGCCCTGCGTCGTGCGTGTTCAAGAGCCGACCATCGAGCAGCTTGCGGATGTCCAGTGCATCGTCAATCCGAGCCGGATTTTTTTCGGAATGAAGGGCCGGCAGGTCAAGTACGTAGCGCAGGTCGCGCTCTTGCAAGGCGATCAGGGCATCAATGAATTCGCTGAAAAAGTCCTCGGTGAGCGTGTCGTGACGCAGCTCAAGCTGACCTTCCAGGCTGATGACGGAATGATCATTCAACGATGAGTAAAACAACAATCCGGCGCGTGAAGGGCCCCTCAGCACATGCTCGATGGCCTGAGCCTGATCGCCGAAGCGCAGGAAGCCCGGCAATGACGAATAGAGAAATACCGCCGGTGACGCCTCTCCGGGGAAATCGATGAGGAATACGCCGACCAGCTTGACGGGGTCCTGGCCGGCCACGACAACAGATAACCTGCGTACCCTCGGCACCGGCGCAGCGGGCCCGCCAGGCTGCGAAGGCAGCAGGGTCAGCAGCCAGCGATATTCAGCCTCCGTCATGTTGCGGTGCGCCCGACCCGATAACAGATGCTGGCGAAAACACTCTGCAAGCGCATCAGCGGTGAGGTCGCGACGCGTGCGCCCATCCTGCCCCTGAGACGTCCAGTAGTCAGACAGCAACTGCTCATACGCGGTGCCGACTGAAGCAGCCGAGTCTGCCAGCGCCTGATCGAAAACGATCGCCTGTGCCTCGGGCAACGCCGCCCCCTTGGTATCCAGATAGCGACGTGTCTGGCCTTGCGGCAGGGATTCGTAGGAAAACGCCTGCATGGCGGCATCGGCAAGGTATTGAGTTCCGACGACTGCTGACGCTGCCGGAGCAGCACCGGGCGCCGTGTGCACAAGCTGGACGGTCTGGGCAACGACGTCGATGCCCCTTTCTACCAGCACATCCTGAAAGGCCTTGCCTGTCGCCTGTCGAAAATCAGGCAGCGCCTCCAACCTGGCCGCCAGTCGCTGCAGATGCCCGGCCTGCTGGCGCAGCACGGCCTGCGTGCGGGCGTCAAACAGCGAGCCTTCGATGCGTTCGCGCTCGACGATCGACAAGGCAGTGATATCGTCGAATCGCTGCTGCAAGGCGTTGAACAGCGCGCTGCGACTCTCGAATTGCTCGATGCCGAAGGCCAGGGTACTGAGAAAGACCCGCGCCGAGGGGTTGGCGGCATCACTGATGAACAGGGCTGCGGCCAATTCCGCATTAACGGGCTGCGCGTCGCTTATCAGCAGCCGGTCGACTCGGGGAGCCGCATCGCTGGTGGGCTCGTTACTTTCGGCAGCCAATAGCTGCAACCACGCGCCGTCGTCATGGCTGATTCGAGACTGTTCGATAGCGTCCCGAATGTCTTGTGTGAAGCGCGCGCGCAGAGAGTCGCTGAAAAAATAGGGAGCTGCTGACATGTACTGTTTCCTTTGGAGGGCGCCTCTGCGCACAGCGCCCAGGCGCGTGGCAGAGAAAAAGGAAACAGCTTATGGGGATGGACCGACGCGCCTGCGTTACATAAAGCAATCGATCGGCAGACGCGCTTCGTCAAAAAATCAGTGGGCAGCAGCCCTGCCGTTCTTCTCGACCCAGGCGGCGAAGGCATCGATGAACTTCTGCAGGAAGGGCCTGGTTTTATCGGACAACGCGCCGGACTCGTCGAAAAAGCTCCCGGCGCTGCCCAGGTAGGCTTCGGGCTGCTGAAGGCACAGCACGTCCAGAAACACCAGCGACTGACGCAGGTGATGGTTGGCACCAAAGCCACCGACAGCACCCGGCGAGGCACTGATCACGGCGCCCGGCTTGCCGCTGAAGGCACTTTTGCCGTAAGGACGCGAGCCCACGTCGATGGCGTTTTTCAGGGCACCGGGCACCGAGCGGTTGTATTCCGGGGTAACAAACAGCACGCCGTCGGCAGCGCCCAGTTGCTCGCGAAAGGTGGTGTATGCAGGCGGCGGTGAGTCGCCATCGATGTCTTCGTTGTACAACGGCAGATCACCGATCTCGACAATATTCAGTTTCAGGCTGGCAGGTGCCAGTTCTGCCAGAGCAAGAGCGATCTTGCGGTTGATGGACTCTTTTCGCAGACTGCCGACCAATACGGCAATGGTATGAACCTGGCTCATGAAAATATCCGTCATCTGATTCAAGGGAAGGTTAGGTATAGAACAGAAGCCGGGTTTAGACGACCTTTGCGCCAGTCAATTCCCTACGCGCTTGAACGGCAGGGATTATTTTTTCCCTCAAAGGCAAACTCACCTATAGATCAGTGGTCTACTAGCCTCGATGGATTCGTAAACCAGCAGTTATATTCAGTTTCAGAGGTTACAGAGCAAATGGCTTCAGTTCTCGTCGGACAATTTCATGCCAGGGACGCCGAAGGTCGCGTTTATCCGGTTCATGAGTTCCAGGAATCGCAGCCGGATGAGGCGCAGGGCGGTCAGCCGGTGATCACCTACAGGCTGGCAATCGGCGACCGGGTCAAGCATTTGGGTGGTGAGGACTTCGAGCTGGTGCAATCGGGCATAAAAATTACCCGTACACCCACGTAATAACGGCAGCATTCCCGCCTTGGCTGCATGGCCAGCGGGAAGCTGTTAATCCGAAAAGATCAGATACCAGAAAATCGCCGTTTCACGAGTGTTCGGATCGATGCCCCGATAGCGCATGTGATCCACCCCGCCTACCACGTACCCGCAACTCTCGTACAGCCTGCAGGCCCCCAGGTTATTGTTCTGCGTTTCCAGAACGATGCCAGGCAGATTGCGCTTACGAGTCCAGAATTGCGCCGCGTCGAGCAACGAGCGTGCGACGCCATGACGGCGCGCCGACTCGTCCACTGCCAGCTCATCGATATACGCGAATCCACTCCAGTGAGTGCTCATCACGATATGGCCGACGGCGTGGTCATCCAGCCAGGCAACCATCACCGAACTGGTGGCGGCTTCACGATGATCGGCAAATTCCTGAGAGTCGATGCCATAATTCTTGCTGTACGGCTCGACCAGCTCGACCGGCCATGAATCCACGGGCTCGCCGATACGCGGCTGCGCATAGCCAAGCACTGTAAACGTGAATTCGCTGTTGAGGATGTAGTCCTCGAAGCATTCGTCTGCAACCCGAATGCTCAAAGCAGGATGTGCCACGCTCATTTCACCTTTGCCGCTTGCTGTCAGGAAGATGCCTGCGCTCCGGCTTCCAGCATCTGTACCCAGAGCGGAGGAGCACCGCAAGCCTTGGCGATGGTGCTCATACGCACTTCGTGCTCGGCCAGCTCACTTTCAGAGGCGCGAATGATGCGGCATGGCTTGCGATCGGCAGGCAGGCGGCGAATTTCGCTGCCACGATTGCCAGAGCCTTCGCCCGAACCGTTGCCATCGGAGGCATTGCCAGCCAGCGACAGGCTGGTCTGACCGCCGGTCATCGCCAGATAGACGTCGGCCAGAATCTCGGAGTCGAGCAATGCGCCGTGCAGCTCACGGCCCGAGTTATCGACGCCGTAGCGCTTGCAGAGTGCATCTAGACTGTTGCGCTGACCCGGGTGACGCTCTCGCGCCATCATCAGGGTGTCGAGAATCGAACAGTGCTGGGTGATATCAGCCCTGTCCTGCGAACCCATCAAGGCAAATTCGTTGTTGATGAAGCCAACGTCGAACGCTGCGTTGTGAATGATCAGCTGCGCGCCTTTGATGAACTCGAAGAATTCATCGGCGACTTCGGCAAACCGCGGCTTGCCGACCAGAAATTCATTGGTGATACCGTGAACACCGATCGCGCCTTCGTCACTTTCGCGATCAGGTTGCAGGTAAACGTGAAAATGCCGACCGGTCAGGCGGCGACCGATCAACTCGACACAACCGATCTCGATGATGCGGTGACCATCCGTCACCGGCATACCGGTGGTTTCGGTATCGAGGACGATGGATCTGTTATCCAGGTTTTGCAATGCCATTGACTGTTGCCTCATGTACAGGCCGCGATTCTAGCACGCAGCGGCCGTTGCAAGCCCGTGCGCGTCTAGCCGTGCCGGATGCCGCGCACTTCGTCGACGCCACGGTTGGCGAGCTGGTCGGCACGCTCGTTGCCAGGGTGGCCGATGTGCCCGCGCACCCATTGCCATTTCACCGTGTGGCGACTGACCTGTTCATCCAGAAGCTGCCACAGATCGGCGTTTTTGACCGGCTCCTTGGCAGCGGTTTTCCAGCCGCGCTTCTTCCAGTTGACCATCCACTCGGTAATGCCTTTCATCACGTACTGAGAGTCGGTCACCAGCGTCACTTCGCAAGGGCGCTTGAGTTCTTCAAGCCCGCGAATCGCACCGGTCAATTCCATCCGGTTGTTGGTGGTATTGGCTTCGCCACCCCACAACTCTTTTTCGACGCCCTTGCACACCAGCAGGGCCCCCCAACCGCCCGGGCCAGGATTACCCTTGCAGGCACCGTCGGTGAAGAGTTCAACGCTATCGCTCATTACGACCTTTCCAGAATGATGGGCTTCATGTGCAGCAAGGCGTTATTCAAGCCTGGTCCTGAGTGTTGCGGCTGACCTTGGCCATCGGCATTGGGATCAGCTTGCCGATGGGGTCGCGGCGCACCTGACGCAAGGGCCTGAGGCCGACCACCAGTTTGCGCGCCACCAGTACATAGAAGCCGCCACCGGGGCTCTGACGCCCCTCGCCAAGGCGTTCGAGCCCTGCAAGACGCGACTGCCATGCTGCTGAAGCAAGGGGCGGACGATAGCATCCGAAGCGCCGTTTCTCCAGCGCGAAGCCCAGCAGATTCAGCCAGTCAGCGACCCGCGAGGATGAAATGCAGCGCGCCTTGCGCAACGCATCCCGCGCGAATACGTGACGTATGCCCCAGGTGCTCCAGGGGTTGATGCCGATAATCAGCAAGTGCCCGCCCGGCCGCACGCTGCTGGCCGCTTCGCGCAGCAGGCCGTGGGGCGACAGGCAGAAATCCAGGCCGTGCTGCAACACCACGACATCGGCCGCGTGCTCACTCAATGGCCACGCCTGTTCCTCACAGACGATCTCGACACCCGGCAACGGCGCACCAAGGCGTACATTGCGCTGCACCTGGGGAGCCACTGGCGGGCTTTCCGCCGACGGGCCGTAATGCACCAGATAGCCGCCGAAGTACCGCCCCAGCTCTTCGTCGAGAATGCGCCGTTCCTCTTCGAGCAGAAGCTGCCCGAGCGGCCCGGAAAGCCATTCACGGGCAGCGCGGATCAATGCAAGCCACTCAGGATCAGCCTGAGCGAACGCTTCATCGGTCATGAGTTCTCCTCCAGAGGTGCTCGCATACAGCGGCAACAGACTCTAAGATGCACCATTGTCTGCCGCTATGCGAACTGCGCCATGATACAGATCCACGCCCTTCCTGCTTTCAATGACAACTACATATGGTTGTTACAAGACCTTTCGAGCCAGCAGTGCGCTGTCGTCGATCCGGGCGACGCGAAGCCGGTGCTGGGCTGGCTGGCGCAGAATCCCGACTACCGGCTGACCGATATCCTGATCACCCACCACCACAATGATCATGTGGGCGGCGTTGCGGAACTCAAGCAGTCGACCGCGGCGCGCGTGCTGGGCCCTGCAGCCGAACCCATACCGGCACGCGATGTCGCGCTGGTCGACAATGACCGACTGACCGTGCTGGGCCTTGAATTTGTAGTGCATGCGGTCCCTGGTCATACGCTGGGGCATATCGCGTTCTATCACGAGGACGCCACGACCCCCCTGCTGTTCAGCGGCGACACGCTGTTTGCTGCTGGCTGCGGACGGTTGTTCGAGGGTACGCCGCAACAGATGCACGTTTCTCTCAGCCGCCTGGCCGATCTGCCGGACAGCACACTGATCTACTGCGCTCACGAATACACGCTGAGCAATCTGCGCTTTGCGCAGGCCGTCGAGCCCGACAATGTCGATATCGCCGAACGCCTGGCCGAAGTGACGCGCTGGCGCAGCGAAAATCGCATCAGTCTTCCGTCGAATCTGGCCCTGGAAAAACGTACCAATCCGTTCCTGCGTACCGGGGAAACATCCGTTAAAGAAAAAGCGGACGAACGGAACGGCGGGCAAAACACCTCGCAGAGTGCGGTCTTTGCCAGCTTGAGGGCCTGGAAAGATAAGTTCTGACCCGACCTTAAAACCGCAATAAAATTCTGAAAGGTTGACCGACGGCAGGCTGCTTCCTAGAATCGCCCGACATTTTCGTCTGGATGTACCCCCCGAACAATGTCGTCATCTACCAGCAAGCCTTCACATTCGGACGCATTGACTCGGTTGGCTCAGGCCATGGCCGTCACCGCGAGTGCCCTTCTGGCCGGTTGCCAGAGCACCGCCAGCGTCGACCCGGTCAATAGCCATCGCGCGCCTAACCTGGCCGCCGGCATCAAGCAAAAACCGATTTTCCTGTCGCATAAGCCTGCCACCCCTCTCGCACCTCCACAGGATGTCTGGGAGCGCATGCGTCAGGGCTTTCAACTGCAACAAGGCAATGATCAGAACCCCCGCATCGATCAACAGCGCCTGTGGTTCGCCAACAACCCTTCCTTTCTGGAAAACGCTGGCGAGCGCGGCAGCCTGTACATGCACTACATCGTCGAGCGCCTTGAAGAACGCAACATGCCGCTGGAACTGGCGCTGCTTCCGGTCATCGAAAGCGCCTACAACCCGATGGCCGTTTCGCGCAGCCAGGCGGTCGGCCTCTGGCAGTTCATCCCGTCGACCGGGCGTTACTTCAACCTGCGCCAGACCAGCTTTTATGACGGACGTCGCGACATCCAGGCCTCGACCGTTGCGGCACTGGATTACCTGACCCGCCTGCATGACATGTTCAACGGCGACTGGCTGCTGGCCCTGGCAGCCTACAACGCCGGCGAAGGCACGGTGAGCCGCGCCATCGAGCGCAATGACAAACTCAACCTGCCGACCGATTACTGGAACCTGCCGCTGCCGCAGGAAACCCGCGATTACGTGCCCAAGCTGCTGGCCCTGTCCCAGGTGGTGTTGTCGCCGGAAGCTTACGGCGTCAATCTGAACCCGATCGCCAACCAGCCCTACTTCGAAGTCGTCGAGCTCAACAAGCGTGTCGACCTGTCCAAAGTGGCCAGCGCCGCCGATATCGACGAAGACGAGCTTATCCAGCTCAACCCCGCCTACAAGAAGCGCCTGACCGTCGATGGCCCCCAGCACCTGCTGGTGCCCACTTCCAAGGCGCAACTGCTGACGGCCAGCCTGCTGACCATGAAACAGGAAGAACTGGTCGCCTGGCAGCCTTATCGGGTGCGCAAGGGCGATACCCTAGAAAGCCTGGCCAGTCGTTATCAGGTCACGGTCAGCTCGCTCAAGGGCAATAACAAGCTGTCCGGCAACCGCCTGAAGGTCGGTCAATCACTGAGCATACCGGTCAAGCCGGGCATGCAGAATTCACAACCCGTGTTCGAAGCGCTGGCCAGCAACGACAAGCCGTCACGTACCCGAAGCTACAAGGTGCGCAGCGGTGACAACCTGACCACCATCGCGCAAGCCAACAAGGTGGATGTCGAAGACCTGCAACGCTGGAACAAGCTGACCGGCAAGAAGCTCAAGGTCGGCCAGACGCTGGTCATGCAGGACACCAGCAAACCTGCCGGCAAAGCCGCCAGCAAGTCGGTCGCCAGCACCGGTGGCAAGGACAGCGAAAAGAAATCCATGCAGTACAAGATCCAGAAAGGCGACTCGATGTACCTGGTCGCCAAGCGCTTCAACGTCGAGATGCAACATCTCAAGCGCTGGAATCCACGTAGCGGGCAGGCTCTCAAACCCGGCCAGACCCTGACCGTTTACCTGCCACACTGATGCGCACGGCCACTTGCCCTTCGATAACCTTGGGGCGGGTGTCCGATGCAGCCCGGCAGCGCCATCACCTGCAGTCTTTTTCCAGCTGGAACAAGCTGTTACTGTTAGCGACCCGAAAGCCCAGGCCGTCTGGATCGTGATACGTCCCTTCCTGCTGACCCTCAGCCTGGCCTTGAGCTTCTGCGCCAACGCAGCCATCACCGAAAGTCATGGTTACGCGCAGTTTGGTGTTCTCAAGTACCCGGCCAGCTTCACTCATTTCGACTGGGTCAATCCCGAGGCGCCGAAAGGTGGCACCCTGAGAATGATGGCCTTCGGCACGTTCGACACGTTAAACCCCTACACATTCAAGGGCAGCAGCCCGGTCTCGACTGGCAACTTCCTGCAGTATGGTGTCAACGAGCTGAATGAACCGCTGATGGTCGGCACAGGCCAATACGACCCATCCGGCGATGAACCGACCTCCAGTTACGGGCTGATCGCCCAGTCGGTGGAATACAGCGAGGACCGCAGCTGGGTGGTGTTCAACCTGCGCCCGCAGGCGCGCTTCCATGACGGAAAGCCCATCACCGCCTACGACGTGGCGTTTTCCTACCGGACACTGCTCAAGGACGGTCACCCCCAATACCGCACCGCCTTGCAGGAAGTGCAGCGCGTGGACATTCTCAACCGTCATCGCATCCGGTTTGTCTTCAAGCGCTCGGGCAACCCGCTGCTGATCCTGCGCCTGGGCGAACTGCCGGTGTTGCCGCAACATTACTGGAAGGACAGGGATTTCAAGGCGACTACCTTCGAGCCGCCGCTGGGCAGTGGCCCTTACCGCATCACTCGCGTGCAGCCGGGTCGGCAACTGGTGTTCGAGCGGGTCAAGGATTACTGGGGCAAGGACTTGCCGGTCAACCGCGGCAAATACAATTTCGACCGGGTCGAGGTCGAGTTCTATCGCGACAGCGACGTGGCGTTCGAAGCGTTCAAAGCGGGTGAATTCGACATCTACATCGAGCATCAGGCCAAGAACTGGGCCAGTGGCTACGACTTCCCCGCGGTGGCCAATGGTCAGGTGATCAAGGCGCAGATCCCCCACCGCATACCGACACAGACCCAGGGACTGTTCATGAACACCCGGCGCGCCGCCTTCGCCGACATCCGCGTGCGCGAAGCCCTGGGTCTGCTGTTCAATTTCGAATGGACCAACCGCACGCTGTTCAGCGACGCCTATGACCGCTCGATCAGCTACTACCCCAACAGCGAGTTTTCCGCGACGGGCCTGCCGACCGGGGCCGAATGGCTGCTCCTGGCGCCCTACCGCGATCAGTTGCCCGCCAGCCTGTTCACCCAGCCGTTCGCCCCGTCGAAAACCGATGGTGGCGCAATCCCGCGCGAGACCTTGCGCAAGGCCCTGAAGCTGCTTGCCGAGGCTGGCTGGACGCTGTCGGACAAGGGTTTGCTCAATGCCGACAAGCAACCGTTGCGCTTCGAGATCCTGCTGGTCAACCCCAACCTCGAACGCATTCTGCAACCCTACATCGAAGACCTGCGCCGCCTGGGGATCAATGCAGGGCTGCGCACCGTCGACCGCGCCCAGTACAAGCAACGTCTGGACCGTTTCGATTTCGACATGATTCTGATGACCCTGCAACAGACTCTGAGCCCCGGTCTGGAGCAGTGGCAGTATTTCCATTCCAGTCAGGCTGCGATCAACGGCAGCAAGAACTACGCGGGTATCGCCAACCCCGTGGTCGATGCCCTGCTGAACAAACTGCTGGCCGCGCAAACCCGGGACGAACAGGTCGCCGCGGCGCGGGCGCTGGACCGCGTATTGCTGTCTCAGCACTACAGCATCCCCAACTGGTATCTGAATAATCATCGGCTTGCCTATCGCAACCGATTCGCCATGGTCACTACACCGCCCTACACTCTGGGGCTGCGTGCGTGGTGGCTCAAGACTCTGGAGAAGCCCCGATGAACCCTCTGCACTCCCTGCGCTCGCAGGCAGCAGGCCTGCTGCTGGCCAGCCTCGCCTGCACAGTACAGGCTGCGCCTCAGCATGGCGTGACGCTGTATGACGAAGCGCCGAAGTACCCGGCTGATTTCAAGCACTTCGACTACGTGAACCCGGATGCCCCCAAGGGCGGCACGCTGCGTCAGGCAGGCTTCGGCGGCTTTGACAGCTTCAACCCGTTCATCAACAAAGGCGTACCGGCAGACGATATCGGTCTGATCTACGACACCCTTGCCCGCTCGAGCCTGGATGAGCCATTCACTGAATACGGACTGATCGCGGGCAAGATCGAGAAGTCCCCGGACAACAGCTGGGTGCGTTTCTATCTGCGCCCCGAGGCGCGCTTTCATGACGGCCACCCGATCCGCGCCGACGACGTCGAATTCAGCTTCAAGACCCTGATGGAGCACGGTTCGCCCATGTACAAGGGCTACTACGCCGACGTCGATCAGGTCATCGTCGAAGATCCGCTGCGCGTGCTGTTCAAGTTCAAGCACAAGGGCAGCCGCGAGTTGCCGCTGATCCTTGGCCAGTTGCCGGTGCTGCCCAAGCATTTCTGGGCCGATCGCGATTTCAGTAAGGGCAACCTGGACTTCCCGCTGGGCAGCGGCCCCTACAAGGTCGCCGACGTGAAGGCCGGTCGTTCGGTGAGTTATGAGCGGGTCAAGGATTACTGGGCAAAGGACCTGCCAATCAACAAGGGTTTCTACAACTTTGACGTGCTGACCACCGACTACTACCGCGACAATACGGTAGCGCTGGAGGCCGGCAAGGCCGGGCAATTCGACTATTGGCTGGAAACCAGTGCCAAGAACTGGGCAACCGCTTACGACACGCCCGCAGTGCGCGACGGCAGGCTGATCAAGGAAGAGCTTCCCAATGGCAACCCGACGGGCATGCAGGGCTTTGTCTTCAACCTGCGCAAGCCCGTGTTTCAGGACGTCAGGGTCCGTGAGGCGCTGACTCTGCTGCTGGACTTCGAGTGGACCAACAAACAGCTGTTCAACGGCTCGTACAGCCGCACCAAAAGTTATTTCGACAACTCGGAAATGGCCGCCAGCGGCCTGCCGTCTGCCGAAGAACTCAAGCTTCTGGAACCGTTGCGCGGCAAGATTCCGGATCGCGTGTTCAGCGAACCCTTCACCCTGCCGGTCACCGATGGCAGCGGTATGATCCGTCCGCAGCAGCGCCGGGCCTTCCAGCTGTTGCAGGAGGCGGGCTGGAAGATCGTCGACGACAAGATGGTCGACGCGCAGGGCAACCCGGTAAAAATCGAGTTTCTGATGGCCCAGACCGAGTTCGAGCGCATTCTGCTGCCTTACAAGCGCAACCTTAGCGACTTGGGTATCGAGCTGGTGATTCGTCGGGCCGACGTGTCGCAATACATCAACCGCCTGCGCTCGCGGGACTACGACATGATTGTCACTGGCTATCCGCAGTCCAGCTCGCCAGGTAACGAGCAGCGCGTGTACTTCGACTCATCCAGCGCCGACAACCCGGGCAGCCGCAACTTCATGGGCCTCAAGGACCCTGCGGTGGATGAGCTGGTCAACGGCCTGATCAACGCCGACTCACGGCAAAGCCTGATCACCCATACCAAGGCACTGGACCGTGTGCTGCTGTGGGGCTTTTACGTCGTTCCGAACTGGCACATCAAGACCTGGCGGGTGGCTTACTGGAATCACCTCGACCATCCCAAGGCCGAAGCACTTTCCGATATCGGCCTGATGACCTGGTGGGCCAGGCCGGATGTCAAACCGGTGGCCGCGACCCCGTCAGCCCCTGATCAGGCCAAGCCTGCGAACGCGGAGCAATAACATGCTGGCTTATATTCTGCGACGGCTGCTGCTGATCATCCCTACCCTGCTCGGCATCCTGATCATCAACTTCGTCATCATTCAGGCCGCCCCCGGTGGCCCGGTCGAACAGATGATCGCCAAGATCGAAGGCTTCGATGGCGCCACCAGCCGGATAGCCGGGGGCGGCGCCGAAGTATCGGTGGCCGGCTCCAACTACCGCGGCGCGCAAGGCCTGGACCCGGCATTGATCAAGGAAATCGAACGCATGTACGGTTTCGACAAGTCGGCGCCGGAACGCCTGTGGATCATGATCAAGAACTACGCCACGCTGGATTTCGGCGACAGCTTCTTTCGTGATGCCAAGGTCATCGACCTGATTGTCGAGAAAATGCCGGTGTCCATTTCCCTCGGGTTATGGAGCACCCTGATCATGTACCTGGTGTCGATCCCGCTGGGGATTGCCAAGGCCACGCGCCACGGCAGCCAGTTCGACGTATGGACCAGTTCGGCAATCATTGTCGGCTATGCCATTCCGGCGTTCCTGTTCGCGATTCTGCTGATCGTGGTGTTTGCCGGGGGCAGCTACTTCAACTGGTTTCCACTGCGCGGGCTGACCTCCAACAACTACGACGAACTGAGCACGCTGGGCAAGCTATTCGATTACTTCTGGCATCTGGTTTTGCCAGTCACCGCACTGGTGATCGGCAACTTTGCCACCATGACGCTGCTGACCAAAAACAGCTTTCTCGACGAAATCAGCAAGCAATACGTGACCACGGCCAAAGCCAAGGGCCTGAGCAACCACAAGGTGCTCTACGGCCATGTGTTTCGCAACGCGATGCTGCTGGTGATCGCAGGCTTCCCGTCGGCGTTCATCGGTATCTTCTTCACCGGCTCGCTGCTGGTGGAAGTGATCTTTTCGCTGGACGGCCTGGGCCTGATGAGTTTTGAAGCCGCGATCAACCGCGACTATCCGGTGGTGTTCGGCACGCTGTTCATCTTCACCCTGCTGGGGCTGGTGGTGAAGCTGATCGGCGATATCACCTACACCCTCGTAGACCCGCGCATCGACTTCGAAAGCAGGAAGCATTGATATGAAGCTGTCTCCTCTCAATCGCCGTCGCTTCGAACGCTTCAAGGCCAACAGGCGTGGCTGGTGGTCATTGTGGCTGTTCCTGATTCTGTTCGGCCTGAGCCTGGGCGCCGAACTGATCGCCAACGATAAACCGCTGGCTGTGCGCTACGACGGCCACTGGTATTTCCCGGTATTCGAGCGTTACCCGGAAACCACCTTCGGTGGCGAATTCCCGCTGGAAGCCAACTACAAGAGCCCATACATCAAGGAACTGCTCGCCGCGAAGGATGGCTGGACCCTGTGGGCGCCCATCCCGTTCAGCTACCAGAGCATCAACTA
The DNA here is from genome assembly GCF_001467335.1 of Pseudomonas sp. ICMP 10191. Taxonomy (NCBI): domain Bacteria; kingdom Pseudomonadati; phylum Pseudomonadota; class Gammaproteobacteria; order Pseudomonadales; family Pseudomonadaceae; genus Pseudomonas; species Pseudomonas sp. ICMP 10191. The sequence goes on along the minus strand of NZ_LKGW01000001.1, from coordinate 112,608 downwards.
CGACCTGAAAGTCCCTGCTCCGGCGCCGCCTTCGCGGGAGAACCTGCTGGGCACCGATGATCAGGGCCGTGACGTCCTGGCGCGGGTGATCTACGGTTTCAGGATTTCGGTACTGTTCGCCCTGACCCTGACCATCCTCAGCTCGATCATCGGCGTCATTGCCGGCGCCTTGCAGGGTTTCTATGGCGGCTGGGTCGACCTGCTGGGCCAGCGCTTCCTCGAGGTCTGGTCGGGCCTGCCGGTACTGTATCTGCTGATCATCCTTGCCAGCTTCGTACAACCCAACTTCTGGTGGTTGTTGGGCATCATGCTGTTGTTTTCCTGGATGAGCCTGGTGGACGTGGTGCGCGCCGAGTTCCTGCGTGGCCGCAATCTGGAATACGTAAGGGCCGCGCAGGCGCTGGGCATGGAGAACGGCGCAATCATGTTCCGCCATATCCTGCCCAACGCCATGGTATCGACCATGACCTTTCTGCCGTTCATTCTCACCGGGGCCATCGGCACCCTGACGGCGCTGGACTTTCTGGGCTTCGGCCTGCCCGCCGGCTCGCCGTCACTGGGCGAGCTGGTAGCGCAGGGCAAATCCAACCTGCAGGCGCCCTGGCTGGGCATCAGCGCCTTCGCTGTGCTGGCCATCATGCTGAGTCTGCTGGTGTTCATCGGCGAATCCGCCCGCGATGCTTTCGACCCAAGGAAATAAGATGAACAATGACAATCTGATCGAAATCCGCGATCTGGCGGTCGAGTTCGTGACGGGCGACTCGCGGCAACGCGTGGTCGAGAACATCAGCTTCGATATTCGTCGTGGTGAAACGCTGGCGCTGGTCGGCGAAAGCGGTTCGGGCAAGTCAGTCACCGCGCACTCAATCCTGCGCCTGCTGCCCTACCCCATCGCCAGCCACCCGAGCGGCACGATCCGCTACGCGGGTGAAGACCTGCTGAAGGTCGAAGAGAAAAAACTGCGTTCGATCCGTGGCAACCGCATCGCCATGATCTTCCAGGAACCAATGACCTCGCTCAATCCGCTGCATTCGGTGGAAAAACAGATCAACGAGGTGCTGGGCCTGCACAAGGGCCTGACTGGCAAGGCCGCCACCGAGCGCACGCTGGAGCTGCTCGATCTGGTCGGCATACCTGAGCCACACAAACGCCTCAAAGCGCTGCCACACGAGCTTTCAGGTGGCCAGCGTCAGCGTGTGATGATCGCCATGGCCCTGGCCAATGAACCCGAGCTGCTGATTGCCGACGAACCGACCACTGCGCTGGATGTGACGGTACAGCTGAAAATCCTCGAACTGCTCAAGCAGTTGCAGGCTCGCCTGGGCATGGCACTGCTGCTGATCAGCCACGATTTGAACGTGGTAAGGCAAATAGCCAACCGAGTATGTGTCATGCAGCGCGGTTGCATCGTCGAACAGGCATCGTGCGAAGAATTGTTCCGTTCGCCGCAACATCCTTACACTCAAGTGTTGCTCAGCGCGGAGCCCAGCGGCGGTCCATCGACCAACACCGCCGGCGCCCCGCTGCTTGAAGTCGAGGACCTGAAAGTCTGGTTCCCGATCAAAAAAGGCCTGCTCAAGCGTACGGTCGACCACGTCAAGGCGGTGGACGGCATACGTTTCAGCCTGCCGCAAGGGCAAACACTGGGTATTGTGGGTGAAAGCGGGTCGGGCAAATCGACGCTGGGCCTGGCGATTCTTCGACTGATCGGCAGTCAGGGCACCATACGGTTCAAGGGCAACGCGCTAGAATCCCTGTCGCAACAGCAAATCCGTCCGCTGCGCAGGCAGATGCAAGTGGTTTTCCAGGACCCGTTTGGCAGTTTGAGCCCGCGCATGTCGGTGGCTGAAATCGTTGGCGAAGGCTTGCGAATCCACGGCATGGGTACGGCGGCCGAACAGCAGACGGCGATTATCGAAGCGCTCAGGGAGGTTGGTCTGGACCCGGATACCCGGCACCGCTACCCTCACGAGTTCTCCGGTGGCCAACGCCAGCGGATCGCCATTGCACGTGCGCTGGTCTTGAAGCCGGCGCTGATTTTGCTGGACGAGCCGACCTCGGCCCTCGACCGGACCGTACAGCGTCAGGTCGTCGAGCTGCTTCGCTCGCTGCAAACCAAGTACAACCTGACGTATTTGTTCATCAGCCATGACCTGGCTGTCGTCAAAGCGCTGAGCCACCAGTTGATGGTGGTCAAGCAAGGCCAAGTGGTCGAACAGGGTGCAGCGCAGGATATCTTCGCCGCACCGCAACATCCTTATACACAGCAGCTGCTGGAGGCCGCCTTCCTGGCGCCGGTAGCTGTCGATTAACCTGAACCTGAAGAGGAACAACACATGGGTTTTCTCGCCGGTAAGCGCGTCCTGATCGTCGGTGTCGCCAGTAAACTGTCCATCGCATCCGGTATTGCCGCCGCCATGCATCGTGAAGGCGCAGAGCTTGCCTTCACCTACCAGAACGACAAACTCAAGGGTCGTGTCGAAGAGTTCGCCGCAGGCTGGGGTTCGGGCCCTGAGCTGTGCTTCCCTTGCGATGTGGCCAGCGACGAAGAGATCAACAAGGTCTTCGAAGAGCTGAGCAAGAAGTGGGACGGCCTGGACGTGATCGTTCACTCGGTCGGCTTCGCGCCTGGCGACCAGCTCGATGGCGACTTCACCGAAGCCACCACGCGCGAAGGTTTCCGCATCGCTCATGACATCAGCGCCTACAGCTTCGTGGCCCTGGCCAAGGCCGGTCGCGAAATGATGAAGGGCCGCAACGGCAGCCTGCTGACCCTGTCCTACCTGGGCGCAGAGCGCACCATGCCCAACTACAACGTCATGGGCATGGCCAAGGCCAGCCTGGAAGCTGGCGTTCGTTACCTGGCCGGCAGCCTCGGCCCGGAAGGTACTCGCGTCAATGCTGTATCGGCCGGCCCGATCCGCACCCTGGCCGCGTCAGGCATCAAGAACTTCCGCAAGATGCTGGCGGCCAACGAAGCGCAGACCCCTCTGCGCCGTAACGTCACCATCGACGAAGTCGGCAACGCCGGCGCGTTCCTGTGCTCCGACCTGGCGTCGGGCATCAGCGGTGAAATCATGTACGTCGACGGCGGCTTCAACACCACCGCGATGGGCAGCATGGANGAAGGCCGCTCAATGAGCGGCCTTCTTTGTTTACGCGTTTCGAGCCTAGAACTTCTCGATCTTCGCCTTGCTTTCCAGCTGTGCACGGTACGCCGCGAAATCCTGCTGCCCCTCGCGGGAGGCGAGGAAGCGACGGTATTGTGCCTTCTCGGCGTCAGTCGGCGCAGCCGCCTGGTTGACGCCATTGAGACGGACGATCACGAAGCTGCCGTCCGAAGCAGTGATGCTGGCGAATTCCGGCTTGTCCTTGCCTGCCGGCTTGGGCATGCGGAACAGCGTCTGCAGCACTTGAGGGTCAACCCCTTCCTGACTGCGAGTGACCGCTTCCATCATCTTCCAGTCACGACCGTCCTGCTTGGCAGCCAAAGGAATCTTGCCCTCACGCAGACCGGCCAGCAGCGCCTCGCCCTTGGCCTTGGCAGCTGCCGAAGCATGCTCCTTGACCAGTTGAGCGCGAATCGAGCTGGCAACGCTCTCAAGTGGCAACTGCTGCGGTTGCAGGTGCTCTTTGGAGCGCACCACCACAACGGTTTCCGGATCCAGCTCCAGCGTGTTGCTGTTGGCGCCTTCTTCCAGCACTTCAGGGCTGAATGCCGCCTGGATGACCGCACGGTTGGCCGTCAGGCCTTCGCCGCCCTCACGACCGAACGGTGCAGTGGTCTGAACCTTCAGGCCCAGGTCCTGTGCCGGCTGGGACAGGTCGGACGATTCGAACGCCGAGTCTTCCAGTTGCTTGGTCACTTCGACAAACTTCTGCTCGACCAGCTGCGATTTCAAATCGTTGGTCAGCTTGCCTTTCAGACTGGCAAAGGTCGGCACCGAAGGTGCTTCAACGCCCAGCAGCTTGATCAGGTGCCAGCCGAAATCGGTACGCACCGGCTGCGAAACCTGATCCTTGTTCAAGGCATACAGTGCCTCTTCGAAAGCCGGGTCATAGACACCCTTGCCTGCGTAGCCCAGATCACCGCCCTTGTTGGACGAACCAGGGTCCTGCGAGTATTCCTTGGCCAATGCCGCGAAATCCTCACCCTTGGCCAGACGCTGCTGAATTTCTTCAATCTTCGCCTTGGCCTGCTCGTCATTCAGCTTGTCGTTCACTTCGATCAGGATGTGTGCCGCACGACGCTGTTCGGACAGATTGGCGATTTCCTTCTGATAAGCCGCCTGCAGGTCCTCGTCCTTGACCTGCACCTTGTCGAAGAAGGACGACTTCTTCAATTCGATGTAGTCGAGTACGACCTGCTCAGGGCTCATGAACTCCTTGGCATGCTCGTCGTAATGCGCCTTGACTTCGTCATCGGTCACCTTGACCGCCGAGGTATCGGCAGGCAGGGTCAGCGACGCGAAATCACGGGTCTGCTTTTCGAGGCGTGCGAAGGCTTCAACCTGTGCGTCGGTTACAAAGGCACTGCCGGCAACACCTGCACGCACCTGACCGATGAGCATTTCCTGACCCAGCATCTGGCGGAACTGCAGACGGCTGTAACCCAACTGGCGAATCACCTGATCGAAACGGTCAGCGCTGAATTTACCGTCCACCTGAAATTCAGGCGTCTGCAAAAGCTGCTGATCCAGTGCCGCGTCGGAAAACGAGAACTTGGCATCCGCCGCGCCTTGCAGCAGCAGCTTGCGGTCGATCAGGCCCTTGAGCGCTGATTCGCGCAGCAGCTTTTCATCCAGCATGGCAGGATCGAAATCCTTGCCCAGCTGTTGCGAAAGCTGCTGAGCCAACTGGCGGCGCTGCATGTCGACAGCCTGGCTCAACTCATTCTGAGAGATGTCCTCGCCGTTGACTTCAGCCGCGTTCTGCTTGTTGCTGGTAGCGGTAAACATCGCTTCGATGCCGGTGAAGGCCATCAAGGCGATGATGAGTCCGATAATTGTCTTGGCAATCCAGCCTTGTGAATTGTCCCTGATGTTCTGCAGCATTGCGTCCCCCAAAACGGTTGTACTGACTAACCAACCGCGGAGCGTGGGTAGAAAGCGGATAGAAGAAAGGCGCATCCGAGGATGCGCCTTCTCGTAACTGACGAAGCGGTAGGGCTCGAACCCCTCGGTGTCGCAACCGAGTGCACCACCGCTCCGCTACTGGATCAGGACAGGCCCGATCCAGCGGGCAAAGGCATAGAGAGGCTTAGTTGACAGCTTCTTTAAGAGCTTTACCGGCTTTGAAACCTGGTTTCTTGGCAGCAGCGATTTCCAGCGTCTTGCCAGTCTGAGGGTTGCGACCGATGCGAGCAGGACGATCAGTCACGGAGAACGTACCAAAGCCAACCAAAACAACCGAGTCGCCAGCCTTCAGAGCGCCAGTGACGGATTCGATCACTGCGTCCAGCGCGCGGCCAGCAGCAGCTTTCGGGATATCAGCAGATGCAGCGATAGCATCAATCAGTTCCGACTTGTTCACTCTAAGTCCCCTTATCTCTATATTGAGTATGTTTCTAAGTTTTAGGTGTTAAGCAAAACGAGCGCTGGAAGGCTTGCCAGTGATTGCTTTAAAGAGCGGCTTTATAACAAGGGCTCTAAAAAGCTGTCAAGGAAGCCTGCCCAGACTTAATGCGTGCTAATTCTGTCCTTAGAGTCAGACTCGCGCTTCTCTTCCTTGGCGACCAGATCTGTAGCCACGTCCGGCAAAGGCTCCGGCGCGTATTGCAGCGCAATTTGCAGGACTTCGTCAATCCATTTAACGGGCTTGATCTGCAGATCCTGCTTGATATTGTCAGGAATCTCCTTCAAATCACGCACGTTTTCTTCTGGAATGATCACCGTCTTGATTCCGCCACGGTGTGCAGCCAGCAGTTTTTCCTTCAAACCACCAATCGCCAGCACTTGACCACGCAAAGTAATTTCGCCCGTCATTGCCACATCCGCACGCACAGGGATCTGCGTAAGCGCCGAAACAAGGGCGGTGCACATGCCCACACCAGCGCTCGGTCCATCCTTCGGCGTGGCGCCTTCCGGCATGTGGATATGCGTGTCGTGTTTCTCGTGGAAATCAGCTGGAATGCCCAGGCTACGAGCCCGGCTGCGAACCACGGTCTGGGCTGCGGTAATGGATTCGACCATCACATCCCCGAGCGAACCGGTCTTGATCAACTGGCCCTTGCCCGATACCACGGCAGCCTCGATGGTCAGCAATTCACCACCCACCTGCGTCCACGCCAGGCCGGTGACCTGACCGATCTGATCCTGCTGCTCTGCCAGCCCGTAGCGGAACTTGCGCACGCCCAGGAAGTGCTCGAGCATGTCGGCTGTGACCTGAACCGCGAAACGTTTTTCCATCGCGTGCTCTTTGACCGCCTTGCGGCAGACCTTGGCAATCTGACGCTCAAGCCCGCGCACGCCCGCTTCACGGGTGTAGTAACGGATGATGTCGCGGATCGCATCCTCATCAAAACTGATCTCACCTTTCTTCAAGCCGTTGGCCTGAATCTGCTTGGGCGAGAGGTACTTGACGGCGATGTTGATCTTTTCGTCTTCGGTGTAGCCCGGCAGGCGAATGACTTCCATCCGGTCCAGCAAGGCTGGCGGAATGTTCATCGAGTTCGACGTGCAAAGGAACATCACGTCCGAAAGATCGTAGTCGACCTCAAGGTAGTGATCGTTGAAATTGTGGTTCTGCTCGGGATCAAGCACCTCGAGCAATGCCGACGCCGGATCGCCACGCATGTCGCTGCCCATCTTGTCGATTTCGTCAAGCAGGAACAGCGGGTTGCGAACGCCCACCTTTGTCATCTTTTGTATCAATCTTCCTGGCATCGAACCAATGTAAGTCCGGCGATGACCACGAATTTCAGCCTCGTCACGCACGCCGCCGAGTGCCATCCGCACGAATTTACGGTTGGTTGCGTTGGCGATGGACTCGGCCAGGGAGGTTTTACCCACACCCGGTGGACCTACCAGACACAGCACAGGGCCACGAATCTTCTTCACGCGCTTTTGCACGGCGAGGTATTCGAGGATGCGTTCCTTGACCTCGTCCAGACCGTAATGGTCGGCATCGAGAATCGCTTCGGCACGCGCAAGGTCCAGACGTACCTTGCTCTGCGCCTTCCACGGCACCTGAACCAGCCAGTCGATGTAGGAACGCACCACGGTCGCTTCGGCGGACATCGGCGACATCTGCTTGAGCTTGTTCAGCTCGGCATTCGCCTTGGTCAGAGCGTCCTTGGGCAGACCTGCGGCATCGATGCGCTTTTTCAGCTCTTCGATTTCGTTGTGGCCTTCGTCGCCATCGCCCAGTTCCTTCTGAATGGCCTTCATCTGCTCATTCAGGTAGTACTCGCGCTGGCTGCGCTCCATTTGCTTCTTAACGCGACCGCGAATGCGCTTTTCGACCTGCAGCAGGTCGATTTCGGCATCCAGCAAGGCCAGCACATGCTCGACACGGGCTGACAGGTCGATAATCTCGAGTATTTCCTGCTTCTGCTCGATTTTGAGCGCCATGTGCGCGGCCATGGTGTCAACCAGGCGACCAGGCTCATCGATGCTGTTAAGCGACGACAGGACCTCTGCGGGGACCTTCTTGCCCAGTTGCACATACTGCTCGAATTGAGCCAGCAGGCTGCGCACGAACACTTCGGATTCACGGTCCGGTGCATCGACTTCGTCGATCAGCGAGACGTCTGCGCGGTAGTGGCCATCGACTTCGATAAAACGCTCTACCGAACCACGCTGCTCACCTTCGACCAGCACCTTGACGGTGCCATCGGGCAGCTTGAGCAATTGCAATACGGTTGCAATGGTGCCGACGCTGTACAGAGCCTTTTCATCAGGATCGTCGTCAGCCGGGTTTCTTTGCGCGAGCAGCAGGATCTGCTTGTCGCCTGTCATTGCCGCTTCAAGGGCTTCGATAGACTTCTCGCGCCCCACGAACAGCGGGATAACCATGTGCGGATAAACCACGACATCACGCAATGGCAAGAGAGGCAATTCAATAGTGGTCTTCATGATTTCGCCTCTACGGCGGCCAATTGGCCGGGACAGATGGAATTAGCTTGAAGCCAAGATGGGGGTAGCGTCAGAAAAAAACAAGCTCTAGAGGCGCGACCCGCCAAGATCAGTTTCTTCATACAAAACGAATGAACAGCCTAAAAATGCAAAAGGGGACCAAAAAGGCCCCCTTCAGTATTACTTCACACGCATATGAACATGCGTTTATGCGTCGGGAGCAACCTTGGCAGGCGGCTCGTTGTTTTCGTAGATCAACAACGGCTTGGACGTGCCATCGATAACGCTTTCGTCGATCACCACCTTGCTCACATCGCTTTGCGACGGGATTTCGTACATGGTGTCGAGCAGCACGCCCTCGAGAATCGAACGCAGGCCACGGGCACCGGTCTTGCGCTCCAGCGCGCGACGGGCAACCGATTTCAGCGCATCGGTACGGAACTCGAGGTCCACACCTTCCATCTCGAACAGCTTGGCATACTGCTTGGTCAGTGCGTTCTTCGGCTCGGTGAGGATCTGTATCAAAGCAGCCTCATCCAGCTCGTCCAGCGTTGCAAGCACCGGCAGACGGCCCACGAACTCGGGGATCAGACCGAACTTGACCAGATCGTCAGGTTCGACTTCACGCAGCGACTCGCCGACCTTCTTGCCCTCCTCCTTGCTGCGAACCTCGGCGTTGAAGCCGATGCCGCCACGGGTGGAACGGTTCTGAATGACCTTTTCCAGGCCCGAGAAGGCGCCACCGCAGATAAAGAGAATATTACGCGTGTCCACCTGCAGGAATTCCTGCTGCGGGTGCTTGCGACCACCTTGAGGCGGAACGGAAGCCACGGTGCCCTCGATCAGTTTCAGCAAGGCTTGCTGCACGCCTTCACCGGACACGTCACGAGTGATCGAAGGGTTGTCGGATTTGCGCGAAATCTTGTCGATTTCGTCGATGTAGACAATACCCATCTGGGCCTTCTCGACATCGTAATCACATTTCTGCAACAGCTTCTGGATAATGTTTTCGACGTCCTCACCCACATAACCGGCTTCGGTCAGGGTGGTGGCGTCAGCGATGGTGAACGGTACGTTGAGCAGGCGAGCCAGAGTTTCGGCCAGCAACGTCTTGCCGGAACCCGTAGGTCCGATCAGCAGGATGTTACTCTTGCCCAGTTCGACGTCGTCGTTTTTCTTGTCACGCTGATTCAGACGCTTGTAGTGGTTGTACACCGCTACTGCGAGAACCTTTTTGGCACGTTCCTGACCGATTACATACTGGTCAAGGATGCCGCTGATTTCTTTTGGCGAAGGCAATTTATGCGCGCTGCTTTCGGCCTGGGCTTCCTGCACCTCCTCACGGATGATGTCGTTGCACAGGTCGACGCACTCGTCGCAGATAAAGACCGAGGGGCCGGCAATCAATTTGCGCACTTCATGCTGGCTTTTGCCACAGAAGGAGCAATAGAGCAATTTGCCGTTGTCCTCGCCGTTGCGGGTGTCAGTCATTCGATCGATCCAATCCGGTAGGCTTGCAACACAAGATGAAGGCTATTGCGGGCTTTTTCAAGTCCGCAGGCGGTCGGTTGTCCCGACCCCCTACATTTTGAGCCGCTTAGGCAGGCATTTGACGCTTGTTGATCACCGAGTCGATCAGGCCGTATTCGGCTGCACGCTCTGCGCTCATGAAGTTGTCACGCTCGGTATCGCGCTCGATGGTTTCGAGGCTCTGGCCGGTGTGATGAGCCAGCAGCGAGTTGAGACGATGACGAATGTGCAGGATTTCCTTGGCATGGATGTCGATGTCCGACGCCTGACCCTGGAAACCGCCCAGCGGCTGGTGAATCATCATTCGCGAGTTGGGCAGGCAGTGACGCTTGCCTTCTGCACCGCCGGCCAGCAGGAATGCACCCATGCTGCAAGCCTGACCGATACAGATGGTCGAAACGTCCGGCTTGATGAACTGCATGGTGTCGTAGATCGACATGCCTGCAGTCACCGAACCGCCCGGCGAGTTGATGTAGAGATGGATATCCTTGTCCGGGTTTTCCGCTTCAAGGAAAAGCAGTTGCGCCGCGATAAGGTTGGCCATGTAGTCCTCTACCGGACCCACCATAAAGATGACTCGCTCCTTGAGAAGGCGCGAATAGATGTCATAGGCGCGTTCGCCACGGGCGGACTGCTCGATAACCATCGGGACCAGGCCGCCAGCGGCCTGGATGTCAGAGTTCTGCTGAATATAAGAATTGCGGGACATGTCCTGCATTCACTCCCAAATAGTCGAGTCTTGAATACGCACAAGCCAGCGCGAAGGCTGGCTTGTGGGTGTTTTCGCACGAAAAGAGAAATCAGTCGGCTTTTGGAGCTTCCACCGGCTTGACAGCTTCTTCGTAGGAGACCGATTTGTCGGTCACGCTAGCTTTCTGCAAAACAGTATCTACAACTTGCTCTTCAAGCACAACAGAACGTACCTCGTTCATTTGCTGCTCGTTCTTGTAGTACCAGGCAACGACCTGCTCAGGCTCCTGATAGGCAGAGGCCATTTCCTGAATCATTTCGCGAACGCGAGCATCATCAGGCTTGAGGTCGAACTGCTTGACGACCTCGGCAACGATCAGACCCAGCTCGACGCGGCGCTTGGCCTGCTCTTCGAACAGCTCTGCCGGCAGCTGGTCAGGCTTGATGTTGCCACCGAACTGCTGAACGGCCTGCACACGCAGACGGTTGACTTCGTTTTCCAGCAGCGCCTTGGGCACTTCGATCGGGTTGGCGGCCAGCAGACCGTCCATGACCTGATTCTTGACCTTGGACTTGATCGCCTGACGCAGCTCGCGCTCCATGTTCTTGCGAACTTCGGTGCGGAAGCCTTCGATACCGGTTTCCTTGATACCGAACTGCTTGAAGAACTCTTCGTTCAGCTCAGGCAGCTTTGGCTCGGAAACGGTGTTGACGGTCACGGTGAACTCGGCAGCCTTGCCGGCCAGCTCGAGGTTCTGATAGTCCTCTGGGAAGGTCACGTTCAGAACGCGCTCTTCACCGGCCTTGGCGCCAACCAGACCGTCTTCGAAACCAGGGATCATGCGGCCCGAACCCAGCACCAGCTGGGTACCGGCAGCGGAACCGCCAGCGAACACTTCGCCGTCGACCTTGCCGATGAAATCGATGTTCAACTGGTCTTCGTTCTGGGCAGCACGATCAGCCACTTCGAAACGAACGTTCTGCTTGCGCAGCACTTCAAGCATGTTGTCCAGATCGCTGTCGGCCACGTCGGCAGACAGGCGCTCTACGGAGATGCTATCGAAGCCGGCAACGGTGAATTCCGGGAATACTTCGAAAGTAGCCACGTATTCCAGATCTTTGCCTTTTTCGAACGACTTGGGCTCTACAGCAGGAGCACCAGCCGGGTTCAGCTTCTGCTCAACCACAGCTTCATAAAAAGTAGCCTGAATCAGATCGCCCAGTGCTTCCTGACGTGCGCCGTCCTCGTAACGCTGACGAATCACGCTCATAGGCACCTTGCCAGGGCGGAAGCCCGGGATCTTGGCTTTGCGCGCGGTCTGTTGCAGACGCTTGTTGACTTCGGTCTCGATGCGCTCGGCAGGCACGCCAATGGTCATGCGGCGCTCAAGAGCGGAAGTATTTTCAACAGAAACTTGCATGGATATTCCTCGTTGCACAGACGTTAGCCGGCCGTTTCCGACCCCAGAATCAAGGGCATGCATTCTAGTGGGTCAAACTCAAGAAGTCACCCTACTGAAAAAGGGCGGGTTAACAAGAAGGAATCGGCCTGCAGCCGGAGGAGAAAGGAAAACACCTCGCATCACTCGCGACGTGTCTGGCACGGCCCCTATATAAGGAAGCATCTGCACCGGACGATGACCGAATCCATCTGCATAGCACGCCTCGATCGACCGACGGCGACAGGGCCGACGGACCAGCGAGGCGATGGAACGAATACGCCAAAACAAAAAAAGCCGCACTAGGCGGCTTTCTTTTTGTACCTTTTTGCAACCGAAACACTGATAGTCGGCTACATTTATCCTGGTGCGGACGGAGAGACTCGAACTCTCACACCTTGCGGCGCTGGAACCTAAATCCAGTGTGTCTACCAATTCCACCACATCCGCATTTCAGACTTTTAAAGCAAAGGCGCCAGACTATGAATCTGGCGCCCTTCTTAATATGGGGTGGACGATGGGGTTCGAACCCACGACCGCAGGAGTCACAATCCTGTGCTCTACCAACTGAGCTACGCCCACCATATTGCGCGTGACGATGCAACTTACTTGCTGTGCCAAAGCTGCCTTAAATGGCGCACCCGGCAGGACTCGAACCTGCGACCATCCGCTTAGAAGGCGGATGCTCTATCCAGCTGAGCTACGGGCACTTATATAATTTGTATTCTTGCGATAACAAACTAAAAGGCTTTCAATCAATCACACCGAGCTGATTTGCAACTCTGCCTGACCGAATCAACCAGTGCTAGCTTAACCAGTGCTGGGCTCTGCCCGGCAAGTGCGACGAATCTTATAGACGGCCCCTGGGGTCGTCAACCTTTTTTTGAAAAAAATTCAGCTAGATAAAGGAGTTAGCTGAATATGCAAAGCAATCGCCTTTGCCCTCGCGCCATGTCATGCGAGAATGCGCGCTCATTTTATTTCCTCTCGATGGTTAATCACGCGTCATGACTGCAAAACTAATCGACGGCAAGGCGATCGCCGCCAGCCTGCGCCAGCAGATCGCCAAACGTGTCGCCGAACGTAGCCAGCAAGGTCTGCGTACGCCGGGCCTCGCGGTGATTCTGGTCGGCAGCGACCCCGCGTCTCAGGTCTATGTCTCTCACAAGCGCAAGGACTGCGAGGAAGTCGGCTTTATCTCCCAGGCCTACGACTTGCCCGCTGAGACCACTCAGACCGCACTGACCGATCTGATCGACCGCCTCAACGAGGATGCCGCTGTCGACGGCATCCTGCTGCAACTGCCCTTGCCTGCGCACCTCGATGCTTCGCTGCTGCTGGAGCGCATTCGCCCGGACAAGGACGTGGACGGTTTCCATCCTTATAACGTGGGCCGTCTCGCCCAGCGCATCCCGCTGCTGCGCCCGTGCACCCCAAAAGGCATCATCACCCTGCTGGAAAGCACCGGTGTCGACCTGTACGGGCTGGATGCCGTCGTCGTCGGTGCGTCCAACATCGTCGGTCGCCCAATGGCAATGGAACTGCTGCTGGCGGGCTGCACCGTCACGGTGACCCACCGTTTCACCAAGGATCTGGCAGGCCATGTAGGTCGTGCCGATCTGGTGGTGGTTGCCGCCGGCAAGCCAGGCCTTGTCAAAGGCGAATGGATCAAGCCAGGTGCCATCGTCATCGATGTCGGCATCAATCGCCAGGAAGACGGCAAGCTGGTAGGCGACGTGGTTTACGAGACCGCCCTGCCCCGCGCCGGCTGGATCACTCCGGTTCCGGGCGGCGTTGGCCCCATGACCCGCGCCTGCCTGCTGGAAAACACGCTGTACGCCGCAGAAACCCTGCACGACTGATCAGCCTGCAGCAATAAAAAACGGCACCTTCAAGGTGCCGTTTTTTTTACCTCGACAAAACCTTACTTCTTGCCAGCCTCCCAGCTTTTCAGCAGGTCAGCGTAGGCGATGGTTTCACCCTTGGGTTTCTCGTTGGCCAGTTTGCGCTGTGGCGCGAGGAACTTGCCGTTGCTCTCTTCGGCCTTCTTGTACCAGGCTTCCGCAGTGGTTTCCGGATTCATCTTCGGCGCACACTTGCTGGCTTCCTGAACCTTGGAGCGCTCAATGCGCGTCATGATTGCATCCTGGTCCTTGGCCAGACCGTCGAGGGCCTCCTGCGCAGTCTTCTCGCCAGTGACCGCCTCGGCCACATGGCTCCACCACAGCTGTGCCAGCTTCGGATAGTCAGGCACGTTGGTGCCGGTAGGCGACCATTGAACGCGGGCCGGGCTACGATAGAACTCCACCAGACCTCCCAGTTTGGGCGCCAGCGCGGTCATCTCCTTGGAGTTGATGTCCGACTCGCGAATTGGCGTCAGTCCGACGATGGTTTTCTTCAGCGAAACGCTTTTCGAGGTCACGAACTGCGCATACAGCCAAGCGGCCAGACGCTTTTTCTCGTCGGACGACTTCAGGAACGTCCATGAACCCACATCCTGGTAGCCAAGCTTCATGCCTTCCTTCCAGTAAGGGCCTTTCGGCGAAGGCGCCATGCGCCACTTCGGCGTGCCGTCAGCATTCATTACCGGCAGGCCCGGCTTGGTCATGTCGGCGGTAAAGGCGGTGTACCAGAAGATCTGTTGCGCGACGTTACCCTGCGACGGCACCGGCCCGGATTCGGAGAAGGTCATGCCCGCCGCTTCCGGCGGCGCATAGGCTTTCAGCCAGTCGATGTATTTCTGCGTAGCAAACACTGCCGCCGGGCCGTTGGTGTCGCCACCGCGGGTAATGCTGGAGCCGACCGGATGGCAGTCTTCGACGCGAATACCCCACTCATCCACCGGCAGACCGTTAGGCAAACCCTTGTCGCCGCTGCCGGCCATGGAGAACCAGGCATCGGTGAAACGCCAGCCCAGTGACGGGTCTTTCTTGCCATAGTCCATGTGCCCGAAGACTTTCTTGCCGTCGATCTCCTTGACGTCTTCGCTGAAGAACTTGGCGATGTCCTCGTAAGCCGACCAGTTGACCGGAACGCCCAGCTCATAGCCGTACTTGTCCTTGAATTTCTTTTTCAGGTCGGGACGTTCGAACCAGTCGGCACGGAACCAGTACAGGTTGGCGAACTGCTGGTCAGGCAGTTGATAAAGCTTGCCATCCGGAGCAGTGGTAAACGAGGTGCCGATGAAGTCTTTCAGGTCCAGCGTCGGCGACGTGACTTTGCTGCCTTCCGGACTGGCCATCAGATCCGTCAGAGACAGGGCCTTGCCGTAGCGAAAGTGCGTACCGATCAGGTCCGAGTCGTTGACCCAGCCGTCATAGATGCTCTTGTCCGACTGCATGGCGGTCTGCAGCTTTTCGATGACATCACCTTCCTGCAGCAAGTCATGGGTGACTTTGATACCGGTGATTTCGGTGAACGCCTTGGCCAGGGTCTTGGACTCGTATTCATGGGTGGTCAGGGTTTCCGACACCACCTTGATGTCCATGCCACGAAACGGCTTGGCAGCTTCGATGAACCACTCCAGCTCTTTCAACTGCTCGGCATCGGAAAGCGTGCTCGGCTTGAACTCGCTCGCCGCCCACTTCTTCGCCGCATCTTCGTACTGATCCGCCCATGCCGACACGCTCAACCCGCTGAGCATGATCATGGTTGCCAGCGTCACGCTATGTTGCAGCTTGTTTTTCTTATTGAACATAGTCATCTCCAGGTTGCTTTCATGTAGTCCCGCTTTTTCAATACTGCCGACCGGATCACCCCGGCAACCACGCCCGGCCGCCCTCTAACCCCAACGCATCACCACCAACAGCCACACCAGGGAAGCCCCAGAAGCGATCCAGATGCTCCAGTCCGTCGCGCCGATCACCAGCAAATGCAGATAAGCGCTACCTAAAAGCCCAATGAAAAGACGGTCGCCACGCGTGGTGGCAATCGGCAGAAAACCGCGGCGCTCGATACTTGCCGAGCGCAATTCCCATACGGTCATTCCTGCCAGCAGCAGCGCAATGCTGATAAAGAAGGCCGCAGTGGGCAGTGTCCAGGACATCCACTCCATTTTTTCGACTCCTCAGACACGACCAAGAGCAAAGCCCTTGACCACATGGTTGCGAACGAACCAGATCACCAGCATGCCCGGCAGAATGGTCAACACCCCTGCCGCCGCCAGCACCCCCCAATCGATACCCGATGCCGAGACGGTGCGGGTCATCACCGCAGCGATCGGCTTGGCGTTCACCGACGTCAGGGTGCGCGCCAGCAACAGCTCGACCCAGGAGAACATGAAGCAGAAAAACGCGGTGACACCGATACCCGAGCCAATCAGTGGAATGAAAATCTTCACGAAAAACTTGGGAAAGCTGTAACCGTCTATGTAGGCCGTTTCATCGATTTCCTTGGGAACACCGGACATGAAACCCTCCAGAATCCATACGGCCAGCGGAACGTTGAACAGACAGTGCGCCAGTGCAACGGCGATGTGCGTGTCAAACAGGCCGATGGACGAATACAGTTGGAAAAATGGCAGCAGGAAGACTGCCGGTGGTGCCATGCGGTTGGTCAGCAGCCAGAAGAACAGGTGCTTGTCGCCGAGAAAACGATAGCGTGAAAACGCATAGGCTGCCGGCAGTGCGACGCTCAGCGATATCACGGTATTGAGGCACACGTAGTACAGCGAGTTGAGGTAGCCGCTGTACCAGCTCTCGTCAGTGAAGATCACCTTGTAGTTGGCCAGGGTGAAATCCTGCGGCCACAGGGTCAGGCCACCCAGGATCTCGGTATTGGTCTTGAACGACATGTTGATCAGCCAGTAGATCGGCACCAGCAGAAACAACAGGTAAATCCACAGCGGTATGGTTTTGCGCAGACTCATGACCAGCCCCTCAATTCTTTTCGCTGTGAGTCATGGCGGTGTAGAACACCCATGACACCAACAGAATGATCAGGAAATACACCAGCGAGAACGCGGCCGCAGGCCCCAGGTCGAACTGCCCGAGCGCCATGGTGGTCAGGGTCTGACTGAGGAATGTGGTGGAGTTGCCCGGTCCGCCACCGGTCAGCACGAACGGCTCGGTGTAGATCATGAAGCTGTCCATGAAGCGCAACATCACCGCGATCAGCAGCACGCTTTTCATCTTCGGCAACTGGATGTGCCGGAAGATCGCCCAGCCTGACGCACGATCGATGCGTGCCGCCTGGTAATACACATCCGGAATTGCCCGCAACCCTGAATAGCAAAGCAAGGCCACCAGCGAGGTCCAGTGCCAGACATCGATGACCAGCACCGTCACCCAGGCATCCGAGGCATTGGCGGCGTAGTTGTAGTTGATGCCCAGCACGTTGTTCAGCGTGTACCCCAGCAAACCGATATCACCACGGCCAAAGATCTGCCAGATCGTGCCGACCACGTTCCACGGGATCAGCAGTGGAATGGTCATCACGATCAGGCACAACGACGACCAGCGCCCTTTGGTCGGCATGGTCAGGGCAATCGCGATACCCAGCGGGATCTCGATCAGCAGTACACAGCCCGAATAAATGAACTGACGCAGCAGCGAGTCATGCAGACGCGGGTCCTGCAGGACCTGCCGGAACCAGTCAGTGCCGACGAAATAGCGGCTGGACTGGTCGAAGATGTCCTGCACTGAATAGTTGACCACAGTCATCATCGGGATAATCGCGCTGAATGCCACCAGCAGAAACACCGGCATCACCAGCCACCAGGCCTTGTTGTTCTGAACCTTACGCATGGGACACCTCACTGGCAGGGCCGGCTTCGATCAGGTAATCATCTGCATAGAGCATCAGCCATTGCCCCGGAAAGCTGATCCAGGCCTGGCCTTGCGGCACCGGTTTGTCTTCCTGCAGCCGCACCTTCAGCAGTTGCCCACCCAGTTTCAGGGTGATGATCTTGTAGGTGCCGAGGTCTTCCACATAGGTCACGTCGGCACACATCGCATCGTCGTAAGGTCCGTCCCAGACATGCACGAACTCAGGACGAATACCCACTTTCAGAGTTTTCCACGGCGTATTGGCGAGCTTCTGCTGCAACGACTCAGGCAGCGGCAGGTGAATATCCGCAAAACCGACGCCGCCCGGCTGCGGCGTAACGTCAATCAGATTCATCCCCGGGCTGCCGATGAAATAGCCGACAAAGGTGTGCGACGGCTTCTCGAACAGCTCCCGCGGCGTGCCGAACTGGACGATCTGACCGCCATACATCACGGCGATCTTGTCGGCGAAAGTCGACGCCTCCAGTTGATCGTGAGTGACGTAGACCATGGTGATATTGAACTGCTCGTGGATCTGCTTGAGCTTGCGCCGCAGTTTCCACTTCAGGTGTGGGTCAATCACAGTCAACGGTTCGTCGAAGAGGATCGCCGACACGTCATCGCGCACCAGCCCGCGACCCATGGAGACTTTCTGCTTTTCGTCCGCGCTGAGGTTGCGCGCCTTCTTTTTCAGCAGCGGCTGCAGGTCCAGGACATCGGCAATTTCGTTGACCTTGATGAGAATCCGCGCCTCGTCCAGGCCCTGATTGCGCAACGGAAAGGCCAGATTATCGAACACCGTCATGGTGTCGTAGATCACTGGAAACTGGAAAACCTGAGCAATGTTGCGACGCTCCGGGGGCAGCTCATTGACCACTTTCGAGTCGAACAGCACCTGGCCCTGCGACGGACTGAGCAGACCGGAAATGATGTTGAGCAGGGTTGACTTGCCACACCCGGAAGGCCCGAGCAGCGCGTAAGCACCACCCTGCTCCCAGACGTGGCTCATCTCGCGAATTGCATAGTCGTCAGGACCGGGCTTGGCACTGTAGCTGTGCGCAAGGTTCTGCAAGCGGATCTCGGCCATCAGGCAACCCTCGCCATACGCAGGCCCGGCGCCTGAATCAGGCCGCCCTGCTGATCGAATACAAACAATTTGTGGGTCGGGATGTACACCCGAATCGCCGCATCGACGTCATAGGCATGCACGCCTGGCAGATGCAGGACCAGCGAGAACAGCTCGTTGCGCACATGCAGGAAGGTTTCCGAACCACTGATTTCCGCCAGCTCGACGGTGACCGCCAGTTCCAGATCGTCATCGTTGGACGGCACCAGGCTCAAATGGCTGGGGCGCACGCCGAAACGATACTCGCCGTCGCCGACAGCCCGCAGGTCGACGTTGAGCGGGAAATGCACGAAGTTGGCGAAGCTGACTTCATTGCCATCTATACGGCCCGGCATGAGGTTGATCGGCGGTTCGGAGAACAGCTCGGCGGCCAGCACAGTCGCGGGTCGATGATAGACCTCAGGGGTCTTGCCGCTCTGCACCACCCGCCCCTCATGCAGGATGGTGGTGGTGCCGCCCAGCGCCAGCGCTTCATTGGGCTCGGTAGTGGCGTAGATGGCGATGGTATGGCGAGCGGCGAACAGCTCACGCATTTCCTGGCGCAGCTCTTCGCGCAGCTTGTAATCGAGGTTGACCAGCGGTTCATCGAAGAGGATCAGCTCGGCGTCCTTGACCAGCGCTCTGGCCATCGCGGTGCGCTGCTGCTGCCCACCGGACAGTTCGAGGGGATGGCGTTGCAGGAATTTTTCGATGCGCAACATCTTCGCGGTTTCCTGCACCCGGCTGTGGATCAGATCTTTGGACAGACCGGCCTGACGCAGCGGCGAGGCGATGTTTTCGAACACCGTCATGCTCGGGTAATTGATGAACTGCTGATAAACCATCGAGACGTTGCGCAGACGAACCGGACGATGGGTGACATCGACCCCGTTCATCAGCACTCGCCCGCTGTCCGGCTTGTCCAGCCCGGCCATCAAGCGCATCAGGCTGGTTTTGCCGGACAGGGTGCGCCCCAGCAGAACGTTGAATGATCCCGGCTCAAAGCTCAGGGAGGCGTCGTCGATCCAGACCTGGCCATCGACGGCGCGACTGACATGCTCCAGCGTGAGTGACATGGCGTGCCCTTTGTTGTTTTTTTCTTAAGGGTGAATGCGTGACTGTTTGCAGATAGCGACATTCGTGCCAGCTCAGGCGGATCGCCGGTGAAGCCCGAAACAGAGCGTTCGCCCGTATTCAGGGGACGAAACGCCTTTCACAGCTGAACAATAATGAACAGAAAATACTGAACACTTGAACAAAATGAACATTGACTTTGAACAAAACTGAACGACACTGGACGGACGTTGCGGGCAAGGATGGTCACGCCGACGGGACCTAAAAACAAAAACAATACGTCATATTCGCAGGCATCCTCATGTCTCAAACCAGCGCTTCGCTTGCTCACGACATCATCATTCAGGATTCATGGACCCGCTGCCGGGACTTCGGCCTCAGTCATCAGACGCGCCCCTCATTCGGCCAACTGCCGGGGGCGGAGGTTTCCAGGCTGCTGGAGCGCCATCGCGGACTGGTACAGACCACCCATCAGGAGGTCCTGCCGGTCTACGAAAACATTCTCAGCAACTCCAGCTGCCTGATTCTTCTGGCCGACCCTCAAGGTCAGCTGCTCAAGTCCTGGGGCGCGCAACGCTTCGTCGAATCGTCCCAGGCTCAGGGCTTCATGCCCGGTGCCAGCTGGAGCGAACGCGGCACGGGCACCAACGCCATCGGCACGGCGCTGGCCTGCGAACAGGCCATCCATATCGAACCGGACGAGCATTTCCTCAAGGCCAATCGCTTCATGACTGGTTCGGCCTCACCGATCTTCGACGCCGACAGGCGCATCATTGCCGTGCTGGATGTGTCCAGTGACAGCTTCCTGCCACCCTCGCACACGCTGGGCATGGTCAAAATGATGAGCCAGTCGGTGGAAAACCGCCTGATCCTCGACCAGTTCCGCGATTCCCACTTCCAGCTGATCTTCAATACCGGTCTGAACAACCTCGACAGCCAATGGGCTGGCCTGCTGATTTTTGACGAAAGCGGCCAGATCCTTTGCGCCAATCGGCGTGCCGACGCCCTGCTGGGGAAGACTCCGGCCGGCGCCAGCATCGAGACGCTGTTCAAATGTCCGATCCTGCAATTGCTCAGCGAGACCGAAGCGCGTCCGTTTGCACTGCATGCATTTGGCAACAATCGCTTTCAGTGCCTGCTCAAGCGGCCGACCCGCAAGCCGCTCAAGCTGCACAGCGTACAGCCAGTTCAGGCACCCGCGGCGCCGCAGAGTCTTGACCTGGAGGCGATCAGCCTGGGTGATGCAAAAATCGAAAAAGCCGTGCGTCAGGCGCAGCGGCTGCTGGAAAAAGACATTCCGCTGCTGATCCACGGGGAAACCGGGGTCGGCAAGGAAGTGTTTGTCAAAGCCCTGCATCAGGCCAGTGCGCGCGCCGGCCAGCCTCTGATCGCCGTCAACTGCGCAGCGATCCCGGCCGAACTGGTCGAGGCCGAGCTGTTTGGCTATGAAAGAGGCGCCTTCACCGGGGCCAATCAGAAGGGCAGCATCGGCCTGATCCGCAAGGCCGACAAAGGCACGCTGTTTCTCGACGAAGTGGGCGACATGCCGATGCCGGTACAGGCGCGGCTGCTGCGCGTGCTTCAAGAGCGCTGCGTTCAGCCACTGGGCAGCAGCGAGTTGTATCCGGTCGACATACGCCTGATTTCAGCCACCAACCGAAGCCTGCGCGATCAGGTCCAGACGGGGCTTTTCCGCCAGGATCTTTATTACCGGATCAGCGGCCTGAGCATCGAACTTCCTCCCCTGCGCGAGCGGACTGACAAGCATGCGCTTATCCAGCGAATCTGGGAGCGGCACCGTGATGCCCATCAGCGTGCAGGCTTTTCCAGAGAGGTACTTGAGTTATTCGAGCATCACCCTTGGCCGGGTAATCTGCGCCAGCTCAACAGTGTGATTCAGGTGGCGCTGGCACTGGCCGACGAACAGCCGATCGGCACTGACCATCTGCCCGAGGACTTTCTGCTCGATGCACAGGTGAATGAGGAATGCCCTATCCCGGTCAGAACTCAGGAATCGGCCACGCGCCTTCACGCGACCGAAGACCTCGGCCAATTGTTTCAAGCGGCAGGCGGGAATATTTCACAGCTGGCCAAACGCCTGGGCGTCAGCCGCAACACACTGTACAAGCGGTTGCGGGAACAGCGGATCGTTTAGTGTTCGACGCTCGGCAGGCCGAGCATCGAGGACAGGACGCGGAGCGTCCAGAACAGCATGCCCACGCGGAGCGTGGGCACGATAGTCTTCCGGGTCATTATCGTTCCCATGCTCCGCGTGGGAATGCACTTCATGACGCTTCGCGTCACCCAGCCGCCTTACTTGATCAGTCCGCCAGACGCCAGGTGGTGCCGCCCTTGCCGTCTTCCAGAAGCACACCCATGGCGGTGATCTGGTCGCGGATACGGTCGGACTCGGCCCAGTCTTTCGCGGCACGCGCAGCCAGACGCGCCTGAATCAGCGCCTCCACTTCAGCCGCATTAACCCGCCCTTCCGCGCCAGCGCGCAAAAAGTCGTCGGCTTCGAGTTGCAGGACTCCCAGCACGCTGGCCAGTTGCTTCAAGCGCGCCGCCAGACCCGCTGCCGCTGAGACATCGGACTCACGCAGACGATTGATCTCGCGAACCATCTCGAACAGCACCGCGCAGGCTTCAGGTGTACCGAAGTCATCGTTCATCGCCGCGCTGAAACGCTCGACGAACGCCTCGCCACCCGCAGGCTCGGCAAGCGGCAGGCCCTTGAGCGCGTGATAGAAACGCTCAAGTGCCGCCTTCGACTCACGCAGGCTGTCTTCGGAATAGTTGATCGCGCTGCGGTAGTGGCTCGACACCAGCAGGTAACGCACCACTTCCGGGTGGTATTTCTCCAGCACGTCGCGGATGGTGAAGAAGTTGTTCAAGGACTTGGACATCTTCTCGCCATTGATGCGAATCATGCCGCAGTGTAACCAGGCATTGGCGTAGGTCTTGCCGGTGGCCGCTTCGCTCTGGGCGATTTCGTTTTCATGGTGCGGAAACTCGAGGTCGCTGCCGCCGCCATGAATATCGAAGGTCTCGCCCAGGCAGCAGGTCGACATCACCGAGCACTCGATATGCCAGCCGGGACGTCCTGCACCCCAGGGCGATTCCCAGCTCGGCTCGCCCGGTTTGACACCTTTCCAGAGCACGAAGTCCAGCGGATCCTCCTTGGACTCGTCCACTTCGATGCGCGCGCCGATGCGCAGGTCTTCGATCTTCTTGCGCGACAGCTTGCCGTAACCCTGAAACTTGCCGACCCGGTAATACACATCGCCGTTACCCGGCGCATAGGCATAGCCCTTGTCGATCAGGGTCTGGATCATGGCATGCATGCCGGGGATATGATCGGTGGCACGCGGTTCCATGTCTGGCTTGAGGATGTTGAGGCGCGCCTCGTCCTCGTGCATGGCACCGATCATGCGCGCGGTCAGTGCGTCGAACGACTCACCGTTTTCCCGCGCCCGGTTGATGATCTTGTCGTCGATATCGGTGATGTTGCGCACATAGGTCAGTTCATAACCGCTGAAGCGCAGCCAGCGCGTCACCAGATCGAACGCAACCATGCTGCGGCCATGGCCCAGGTGGCAGTAGTCGTACACGGTCATCCCGCAGACGTACATGCGCACCTTGTTGCCATCCAGCGGCTTGAAAACTTCTTTGCTCTTGGTGAGCGTGTTGTAGATAGAAAGCACGTGCTCCCCCTCAAACGTACAGCATCAGGTCCAGGAATCCCGCAACGTCACGGTGCGGTTGAAGACAGGTCGACCAGGTTTGGAGTCCTTGATGTCCGCGCAGAAATAACCTTCGCGTTCGAACTGGAAACGGTCTTCCGGCTGCGCTTGGCCCAACGAGGGCTCGGCGCGACAACCGGTCAGTACTTGCAGGGAGTCCGGGTTGATATTGTCCAGAAAGCTTGCGCCCTCTTCGGCTTTTTCAGGGTTTGGCGAACGGAACAGACGATCGTACAGACGCACTTCGCACTCTACGCTCTCGGCTGCCGGCACCCAGTGCACGACGCCCTTGACCTTGCGGCCTTCAGGATTCTTGCCCAGGGTGTCCGGATCGTAGGAGCAACGCAGCTCGACGATGTTGCCGTCGGCATCCTTGATCGCTTCATCGGCGCGGATCACATAGCTGCCACGCAAACGCACTTCGCCATTGGGCTCAAGACGCTTGTAGCCCTTTGGCGGCTCTTCCATGTAATCGTCGCGGTCGATGTACAGCTCACGCGAGAACGGCAGCTCGCGCATGCCCAGGTCCTCTTTCGGGTGGCGCGGCAGTTCCAGCTTCTCGACCTGACCTTCCGGGTAGTTGGTGATGACCACTTTCAGCGGGCGCAGCACGCACATGGCGCGCGGCGCGCTGTGGTCCAGGTCGTCGCGGATGCTGAATTCGAGCATGCCGAAATCGACCACGCCGTCAGAGCGGTTGGTGCCGATCATTTCGCAGAAATTGCGAATCGATTTCGGCGTGTAGCCACGACGACGGAAGCCCGACAGCGTCGACATACGCGGGTCATCCCAGCCACTGACGTGTTTCTCGTCAACCAGTTGCTTGAGCTTGCGCTTGCTGGTGATGGTGTAGTTCAGGTTCAGGCGCGAGAACTCATACTGGCGCGGCTTGCACGGCACCGGCAGGTTGTCGAGGAACCAGTCGTACAGCGGACGATGGCTTTCGAACTCCAGGGTGCAGATCGAGTGGGTGATGCCTTCGAGGGCATCCGACTGACCGTGGGTGAAGTCATAGATCGGGTAGATGCACCACTTGTCGCCGGTCTGATGGTGATGCGCATGACGAATGCGGTAGATGATCGGGTCACGCAGGTTCATGTTCGGCGAGGCCATGTCGATTTTGGCGCGCAGTACACGAGCGCCATCCTCGAACTCGCCGGCTTTCATGCGCGCGAACAGGTCGAGGTTTTCCTCGACGCCGCGCTCGCGGAACGGACTGTTCTTGCCCGGCTCGGTCAGGGTGCCGCGATATTCGCGCGCCTGTTCGGGGGTCAGATCGTCAACGTAAGCCTTGCCCGCCTTGATCAGCTCGACCGCCCAGTCGTGCAACTGGTCGAAATACTGCGAGGCGTAGCGCACTTCGCCCGCCCATTCGAAGCCCAGCCACTTGACGTCACTCATGATGGCGTCGATGTATTCCTGGTCTTCCTTGGCCGGGTTGGTGTCATCGAAACGCAGGTGCGTATCGCCACCGAACTCCTTGGCCAGACCGAAGTTCACGCAGATCGACTTGGCGTGACCGATGTGCAGGTAGCCGTTGGGCTCCGGCGGAAAGCGGGTCACGATTTTGCTGTGCTTGCCCGAGTCCAGGTCTGCCTGCACGATAGGACGCAGGAAATTGGTCGGTACGGCTGGACCTGCCTTTGAATGGGCAGCGGGTTCTGGAGTGGGCTTGCTCATAGGATCCTTGGACATACGTGCGCGGCCAGGGTAGGCCGACTAAATCAAAGCGCTTATCATAGCCGAAGCTGTCAAGTCCCTGACAACAGACTGCGTATTTGAAGGCATAAAAGCTGCAAAAGCGCTGAAAAATGTAACCTCGTCTGTAAACTGCGCGTCAGGGTCATAATCTGCCCATTCATGCATGACTAGAGAGCGACTTCCCAAATGCCTAATGTAAAGCTGACTACCAACCACGGCGACATCGTGCTGCAACTGAACGAAGAAAAGGCGCCGCTGACCGTTGCCAACTTCATCGAATACGTTAAAGCCGGTCATTACGAAAACACGGTTTTCCACCGTGTGATCGGCAACTTCATGGTTCAGGGCGGCGGTTTCGAGCCTGGCATGAAAGAAAAGAAAGACAAGCGCCCGAGCATCCAGAACGAAGCCGACAACGGTCTGCCGAACAAGAAGTACAGCGTCGCCATGGCCCGCACCATGGAGCCGCATTCGGCCTCTGCGCAGTTCTTCATCAACGTCGCTGACAACGCCTTCCTGAACCACAGCGCCAAGACCGTTCAAGGCTGGGGTTACGCTGTATTCGGTGAAGTGATCGAAGGCACTGATGTCGTCGACAAGATCAAAGGCGTGGCAACTTCCAGCAAGGCCGGCCATCAGGACGTCCCGGTAGAAGACGTGATCATCGAGAAAGCCGAGATCGTTGAGTGATACTGCTGATCTCCGATCTGCACCTTGAACAGGAGCGCCCGGACATTACCCGGGCGTTTCTGGATCTGCTCGCAGGACGCGCTCGCGACGCCGAGTCGCTGTATATCCTCGGGGATTTTTTTGAAGTCTGGATCGGTGACGACGCGATGTCGCCGTTCCAGCTTTCGATCTGCAAGGCCCTGCGCGAGTTGAGCGACAGCGGCACACGAATTTTTCTGATGCACGGCAACCGTGATTTCATGCTCGGCAAGGGTTTCTGCAAGGCAGCAGGCTGTACACTGCTGAGTGACCCGAGCGTCGTGCAGTTGAACGGTGAGCCGGTGCTGCTGATGCACGGCGACAGTCTGTGCACCCGCGATGAAGGTTATATCCGGATGCGTCGCTATCTGCGCCATCCGCTGACGCTTTTCATTCTGCGCCATTTGCCGCTGGGCACCCGCCATAAGCTGGCGCGCAAGTTGCGTAATGAGAGCCGTGCGCAAACCCGTATGAAGGCCAACGATATTGTCGATGTGACGCCGGACGAGGTGCCGCGGATCATGCAGCAGTTCGGCGTGCGTACGTTGGTCCACGGTCACACTCATCGTCCGGCGATTCATAAGTTGCAGATTGGCGATCAGGCGGCCAGGCGCATTGTGCTGGGTGACTGGGATCGTCAGGGCTGGGTGTTGCAGGTGGATGATCAGGGTTTCAGCCTGAACCCGTTCGACTTTGTGCCTGAAACGACTGCGCTGTTGAATTGATTGCGCGGTAACGGCTGAGAGCACAGCGGCTCTGCGCCTTCAGGCGGATTGCCGTTCGGCTCAGGTCACCTTTTAGCCCTTCGGCGACTCAATTTGAGGGACCAAAGTGAGCAAAGTCCCCGCTCCTGTTTCCGGCCCGACTTCGTCGGGTTCCTTTGCACTGTCACTAACGTCGCACTCTGCGTCGTCTGTGCCATCGCGATTGAAAAAGCACTTTAGAGCAGTTTGGCCAAAGGCACGGTTCAGATAGGCGCATAAGAAACTAGTGCCCGCCCCCTGCCGCAGGCCCGGCCTTGGCGGCGAATGGAGGTTTGGCCAGCCAGACGAGCAGGATCAGTCCTGCGAATATCCAGCCCAGCAGGTAGAAGTAATCCACGGTGGACATCATGTAGGCCTGGGCGTTGAGGGTCTGCTCCAGTTGAGCGTAGGCCTGCGGGCTGGCGCCGCCCAGGCTGTCAAGGGCGTGGCGGGTGGCTGGGTCGAAGGTGCTGATGTTTTCACTCAGGTAGGCATGATGCTGGTTGGCGCGGCGAATCCAGATCCAAGTGGTGAGCGAGGCTGCGAAGCTGCCGCCCAGGGTGCGCAGAAAGGTTGCCAGCCCTGAACCATCGGCGATCTGATTGGGCGGCAGGTCAGACAGCAGAATACTCAGAGTCGGCATGAAGAACAGTGCCACGCCAATGCCCATGAACAACTGGACCATCGCCACATGCTCGAAATCCACGTCGGTGTTGAAGCCTGCACGCATGAAGCAACTCAACCCCATCGCCAGGAATGCCAGCCCGGCCAATAGACGCAGATCGAATTTGTGCGCGTACTTGCCGACAAAGGGCGACATCAGTACCGGCAGGATGCCAATCGGCGCGACGGCCAGCCCAGCCCAGGTGGCGGTGTAGCCCATCTGGGTCTGCAACCACTGCGGCAATATCAGGTTGATGCCGAAGAAGCCGGAATAGCCGCCGATCATGACCAGTGTGCCGATGCGGAAATTGCGGTAGGCAAACAGGCGCAGGTTGACGATCGGATGCTTGTCGGTCATTTCCCAGATCACGAAGAAGGTCAACGCGACCAGCGAAATCAGCGAGCCAAAGATGATGAAGTTCGACTCGAACCAATCCAGATCATTACCCTTGTCGAGCACTATCTGCAGCGCGCCCACACCGACGATCAGCGCTATCAGGCCAATATAGTCCAACGGCTGACGAGCAGTCGTGACCGGCCTTTTGGCCATCTGGGTACGCACCACCAGCACGGCGAACAGGCCGATGGGAATGTTGATGAAGAAGATCCAGGGCCAGCTATAGCTGTCGGTGATCCAACCACCGAGGATCGGACCGGCAATGGGCGCCACCACCGTCACCATCGCCAGCAATGCCAGGGCCATGCCTCTTTTGGCGGGTGGGTACACCGCAATCAGCAGGGTCTGACTCATCGGATACAGCGGACCGGCGACCATGCCCTGCAGCGCGCGAAAGCCCACCAGTTCCGGCATGGACTGGGAAATACCGCACAGGAACGAAGCCATCACGAACAGAATGGTGGCCCACAGGAACAGCTTGACCTCACCGAAGCGGCGACTGAGCCAGCCGGTCAGCGGCAAGGCAATCGCGTTGCTGACCGCAAACGAGGTGATCACCCAGGTGCTCTGCTCCGAGCTGACACCCAGATTGCCGGCGATGGTCGGCAGCGCCACGTTGGCAATCGTGGTATCGAGCACCTGCATGAAGGTCGCCAGCGACAGACCGATGGTGCACAGCAACAGGCTTGGCGGGGTAAAAGAAGCGGGGGCGTTGTTGCTCATCGCGAATCCCTGAAGACGAATGCGACACCCCGGCCAGCAGGCCGGGACTCACGGATTGGCGGTTCAGCGCTGAACGGCAGTCTTGCCACCGGGCGCACTGTTCTCGTGAATCAGGCGGGCGATCAGCGCGTCGGCGTCAGCCAGTTGCTCGGTGTACACCTGAGTGCTGAAGGCCGCCTGTTTGCGCGGCTGTTGCGCCAGGACCGGACCGCTCTGGTCATGCAGATTGACTTCAACCGTGGTCGACAGGCCGATACGCAACGGGTACTTCGCCAGTTCTTCAGGGTTGATGTGCACCCGCACCGGCACACGCTGGACAATCTTGATCCAGTTGCCAGTGGCATTCTGCGCAGGCAACAACGCAAAGGCACTGCCGGTACCGGCCCCCAGGCTGTCGATGGTGCCGCTGTACTTCACATCACTGCCATACAGGTCGGAGCTGATCTCCACTGGCTGACCGATGCGCATCTTGCCCAGTTGGGTTTCCTTGAAGTTGGCATCGATCCACAACTGATCCAGCGGAATGACCGCCATGGTTGCAGTGCCCGGCTGAATGCGTTGCCCCAGTTGCACGGTGCGTTTGGCGACGTAGCCGGTGACCGGTGCCACCAGCGTCGAACGTGCATTGGCCAGGTAGGCCTGACGCAACTGTGCGGCCGCAGCCTTGACGTCCGGGTGCGAGGACACCACGGTGTCATCGACCAACGCCACGCTGGTGCTGAGTTGCTGCTGAATATTGTTCAGGGCGCTCTGCGCGCTGGTCAGGCTGTCTCTTGCGTGCGACAGCTCTTCCTGGGAAATCGCCCCGCCGGCTGCGAGGCTGCGACGACGGTTATAGTTGTCCTGAGCGGTCTGCACCGCAGCACGCTGCGCGGCCAGTTGCGCTTTCATGCCATCGACGTTGCTGTAAAGGCCGCGCACCTGGCGCACAACCTTGCCCAGATTGGCCTCGGCGCTCTGCAGCGAGACTTCGGCATCGCTCGGGTCAAACTTGAGCAGGACCTGCCCTTCGTGCACCAGATCACCATCGTCGGCACCAATACTGATGACGGTTCCGGTGACCAGCGGGGTGATTTCGACCACGTTGCCATTGACATAGGCGTCGTCGGTCTCTTCGCTCCATTGGCCGTAGATCTCGTACCAGGCCCAGATGCCCAGTGCGAGGATCACCACGACAATGGCAAGCCCGATCAGCAGGAACTTGCGCTTGCCAGACTTCGGCTCCTGTTGAGGAGCCTGGGCAGATGTGTTTTCAGCGGCAGCAGTGGCCATGGCAGTTACCTTTAATCAGCGAAGCGACGGAACGACGGCGATCAGGCTCACGCCTGCCAACACGTCGGCTGCTCAGCTTTTAGCTTTGGGGTTGAAGCTCAAACGAGTCAGGGTGATGTGGTCATCGGCAGCCACCAGCACCTTGGTGAGAATTCTTTTCAGGCTCTCGACCTCTTCACTGTCGAGCGCGGCGAACGTGTCATTCATCGCGTCGGCGCCAATCTGCGGCAACAGATCGGAAAGCGCCTGTCCCTGCTCGGTCAGCGCCAGACGCACCTGACGACGATCGGTCGCGGAGCGCTTGCGCACCACCAGCCCTTTCTGTTCCAGACGATCGAGCATGCGGGTCATCGAACCGCTGTCCAGTGACAGGTGCCGACACAATTCCACGGGGGTATCGGTAGAAAACTGGGCAATGATGATCAGCACCTTGAACTGCGCGAACGTCACGTCATAGGGCAGCAGGTACTTGTCGAGCATGCGGTCTTTGAGCGCATTGGTACGACCGACCAGCAGCCCGATGAGGCTGGATTCGAAATTGTCGGGGCTGAAATGTTTCACGGATTGACCCAGATAGCTGCCTAGGCAGTGATTGCAAAATATTACTGCCTAGGCAGCCGTTGTCAAAGCATTTATTAGCGTGCTTACTAAATCCCCATAAAAAAACGACCGCTGGCAAGGCGGTCGTTTTGGGGGGCGGACGTGCGAGAGGAATCAGGCGGCGACAGGGACGCCACTGTGAAAGCGGAACTCTTCGTCAGGACTTTCGATCAGCTCACGCTCGGCCAGACGGATCTCCTCGATCTTGGCATCGACATCAGCCTTGTCGCCATAGCTGTAAGCCAGCTTGAGGTAGTCCTGAAAGTGCCGCGCTTCGGACTTCAGCAGACCGCCATAGAATTTGGCCAGCTCTTCGTCAAGATGCGGCACCAGCGCGGCGAATCGCTCACAGGAACGAGCCTCGACGATGGCACCGACGATCAGCGCATCGGTCAGCCGGTAGGGGTTGTGATTACGCACCAGCTTGCGCAGCGCTCCGGCATAACGGGCCGAGCTGATGTTGGCCATGGGGATCTGGCGCTTTCTGATGATGCTGATGACTTGCTCGAAGTGGCGCAGCTCTTCCCGGGCCAGACGCGACATCTTGCTCAACAGGTCGAACTTGTCGTTGTACTGAAACATGAACTGGAACGCAGCCCCGGCGGCCTTCTTCTCGTTGTTCGCATGGTCGATCAGCAGGATGTCCAGATTGCGCAGCGCGGCCTGGACCCAGCTGTCGGGGGTGCGGCAAAGCAGAAAGGCTTCGATTTCAGGGATCGGGTACATAGGCTCACAGAATGACGGAGAGGCACGGCCGCGCATTATACGAGGAGCCACGGTACCTCGCGACACAAAAGCATGCCGGTTTTGTCAGGCGCCGAATGCGTCGCGCAGAAAGCCCGGCGCGATATAGCGCTGATAGTGCGCCTCGGAGAGCAGGAAAAACTCGCGGTCGATGGCATCGCGCAGTTCCGGCAGCGTCCAGTCGCGAAACTCCGGCAACAACACGAAACCGTAGGCCTCGACCTGGCTGATGACCCGTGCGCCACGGGCGATCAACTGGTAAGCCCAGCAGTATTCGGACTGGTGTGGCACAAAGCGGATCTTGCGCTGGGTCAGCTGCGCACGCAGCTTGTCGGCATCGAAGACTTCGAGCTTGGCAGTCATCACCTGGACCAGCAGTTGCTCCAGACGCAGCCAGACCGCTCTTTTTTCATCCTCGTTATAGCCGTTCCAGTGGATGACCTCGTGGTGGAAGCGCTTGCAGCCACGGCACACCAGATCCCCGTAAACAGTGGAGCAAAGGCCGACGCAGGGGGTTTTGATAATGTAATCGGGCATGTCAGGCAGGACTGGGGAAGGCGAAACAGGGGCTCATGTTAGCCCTTTGTCTAAGCAAGTTCACCCCCGAAGATGTAGGGGCTAACTTACCTTCGGCAAAGTTTTGGCGTAGAATCAGCGAGCCTTTTAAGGCGCCAATGTCCGTTGGAAGCTGTTTTCAAAGCGTCACGAGCACAGTCAAGTTAATCCCGCAGTGCGGCGTCGACAGGCCATTCCCTCATCACGAATGGCCGTGTCGACCGCCACTCCCCCCGCCCTGCAGGCGTAAAACTTTGAAAACAGCTTCTGTTAGGAATCACCGCTACCCTGCCAACAAGGCTCAATAAGCCTTGCGTGGGTACGGGCGGTTTCTGGATGAGCGTCCCGGACACCCATTTGGGACCACTGATGAGGGTTAATACTGTGCTTGAAGCCTACCGTAAACATATCGAAGAGCGTGCCGCCCAGGGCATCGTGCCCCAGCCGCTTAACGCCGAACAAACTGCAGGCCTGGTCGAGCTGCTGAAGAATCCCCCGGCTGGCGAAGAAGCTTTCCTTGTCGACCTGATCACCAATCGCGTTCCGCCAGGCGTTGACGAAGCTGCCTACGTCAAGGCCGGTTTCCTGTCTGCCCTGGCCAAGGGCGAAGCCACTTCTCCCCTGATCGACAAAAAACGCGCTACCGAACTGCTCGGCACCATGCAAGGTGGCTACAACATCGTCACCCTGGTTGAACTGCTCGACGACGCCACCCTCGCGCCAGTCGCTGCCGAACAACTCAAGCACACCCTGCTGATGTTCGACGCCTTCCACGACGTGGCCGAAAAAGCCAAGAACGGCAATGCCCACGCCAAGGCTGTCCTGCAGTCCTGGGCCGACGGCGAGTGGTTCAAGAAGCGTCCGACGCTGGCCGACAAGATCAGCCTGCGCGTCTTCAAGGTCACCGGCGAAACCAACACCGACGACCTGTCCCCTGCTCCTGATGCCTGGTCGCGTCCAGACATCCCGCTGCACGCACTGGCCATGCTGAAAATGGCCCGTGACGGGATCGTCCCTGACGTCCAGGGCGCCATCGGCCCGATGAAGCAGATCGAAGAAATGCGCGGTCAGGGCTTCCCGATTGCCTACGTCGGTGACGTGGTCGGTACCGGTTCCTCGCGTAAATCGGCAACCAACTCGGTACTCTGGTTCTTCGGCGACGACGTCCCTTACGTCCCGAACAAGCGTGCCGGCGGTTTCTGCTTCGGCAGCAAAATTGCTCCGATCTTCTACAACACCATGGAAGATGCTGGCGCTTTGCCAATCGAATTCGATGTCTCGAACATCAACATGGGTGACGTGATCGACGTCTACCCCTACGCTGGCAAGGTCTGCAAGCACGACAGCGACGAAGTCATCACCACCTTCGAAATGAAGACCCCGGTGCTGCTCGACGAAGTCCGCGCTGGCGGCCGTATTCCGCTGATCATCGGCCGCGGCCTGACCAGCAAGGCGCGCGCCGAACTGGGCCTGCCGGAGTTCGACCTGTTCAAGACCCCTGACCAGCCAGCTGAAAGCACCAAGGGTTACACCCTGGCGCAGAAGATGGTCGGCAAGGCATGCGGCGTAGCGGGCGTTCGTCCGGGCACCTACTGCGAACCGAAGATGACCACCGTCGGCTCCCAGGACACCACTGGCCCGATGACCCGCGACGAACTGAAAGACCTGGCGTGCCTGGGCTTCTCGACCGACCTGGTCATGCAGTCGTTCTGCCACACCGCAGCCTATCCGAAGCCGATCGACGTCAAGACGCACCACACGCTGCCTGACTTCATCATGACCCGCGGCGGCGTTTCCCTGCGTCCGGGCGACGGCATCATCCACAGCTGGCTGAACCGCATGCTGCTGCCGGACACCGTCGGTACCGGTGGCGACTCGCACACCCGCTTCCCGATCGGTATCTCCTTCCCGGCCGGTTCCGGCCTGGTGGCGTTCGCCGCTGCAACGGGCGTCATGCCGCTGGACATGCCTGAATCGATCCTGGTTCGCTTCAAGGGCAAGATGCAACCTGGCATCACCCTGCGCGACCTGGTTCACGCCATTCCCTACTACGCGATTCAGGCTGGCCTGCTGACCGTAGAGAAGAAAGGCAAGAAGAACGCATTCTCCGGTCGCATCCTGGAGATCGAAGGCCTCGACAACCTGAGCATCGAACAGGCTTTCGAGCTGTCCGACGCCTCTGCCGAGCGTTCGGCTGCCGGTTGCACCATCAAGCTGGCCAAAGAGCCGATCATCGAATACCTGAATTCGAACATCACCCTGCTGCGCTGGATGATCGAACAGGGCTACGGTGATCCGCGCACTCTGGAGCGTCGTGCTCAGGCGATGGAAGCCTGGGTTGCCAACCCGGAGCTGCTGGAAGCCGACAAGGACGCCGAGTACGCCGAAATCATCGAAATCGATCTGGCCGACGTCAAGGAGCCTGTGCTCTGCGCGCCGAACGACCCGGACGATGCCCGCCTGCTGTCTTCGGTACAGGGCGAGAAGATCGATGAAGTGTTCATCGGCTCCTGCATGACCAACATCGGCCACTTCCGCGCTGCGGGCAAGTTGCTGGATCAGGTCAAGGGCCAGCTGCCGACGCGTCTGTGGCTGTCGCCGCCGACCAAGATGGATGCTCACCAGTTGACCGAAGAAGGCTACTACGGCATCTACGGCAAGGCTGGCGCGCGCATGGAAATGCCGGGCTGCTCGCTGTGCATGGGTAACCAGGCACGCGTGGAACCGAACTCGACCGTAGTGTCGACGTCGACCCGTAACTTCCCGAACCGACTGGGTGACGGCGCGAACGTCTATCTGGCCTCGGCCGAGCTGGCGTCCGTTGCGTCTATTCTGGGTCGTCTGCCGACGGTCGAAGAGTACATGAGCTACGCCAACCAGATCGATACCATGGCAGCGGACGTGTACCGCTACCTGAGCTTCGATCAGATCGCCGAGTTCCGTGAAGCCGCTGCGAACGCCAACATCCCGGCCGTTCAAGTGTAAGCACGAAAGCAGGCACCATAAGAACCCCATCCTCGCGATGGGGTTTTTTTTGCCCTCAATCGAACACGTACATATATTTTTCACATTCACATGGCTATAGTGGCGGCCCTTGTTGGGGAGTAGCCTGCTCTTGACTCCGGTCACAGAGCGTTCGCATCAACATTCTCGGCAGCATGCCGTGGTGCGAACACCTTCTGGTTGGCGAGACCAACGATGCATCCATGCCTAAAGTCGGGCGTGTGGTTGCGTCGTTGACTCATAGCCCGACTGGATATAACCGTGAATCCGATTTCCCTCCTCTTTCTCGCGCTTGCCATGTCCACGGACGCCTTTGCTGCGGCCCTTGGTAAAGGAGCAAGCCTGCATAAACCGCGCTTTCTCGAAGCATTGCGCACGGGCCTCATATTCGGCGCCATCGAAACCATCACGCCAGTCATAGGCTGGGGTATCGGCCAGGTGGCTGCGCGCTTCGCCGAGAGCTGGGACCATTGGATCGCTTTCACTCTGCTGCTGGTGCTCGGCCTGCACATGATCTACAACGGCATCAAGCAAGACGATGACGAAGAGCAGGAAAAGCCGGGGCAGCATTCTTTCTGGATTCTTGCCGTCACCGCATTCGCCACCAGTATCGATGCACTGGCGGTCGGCGTAGGCCTGGCATTTGTCGACGTCAATATCGTGGTTGCCGCCCTGGCCATCGGCCTGGCGACTACCGTCATGGTCACCATCGGCGTGATGCTGGGCCGGGTACTGGGCACCATGGTCGGCAAACGCGCTGAAATCGTTGGCGGTATCGTACTGATCGTGGTCGGTGCAACGATTCTTTACGAGCATCTGTCGGCGCTGTAATCGACTTACAGAACGCGTCGAGCAGACAAAAAAACCCGCATCTTTCGATGCGGGTTTTTTATGGGTACAACTTTTACAGCCCGATTACACGGTGATGCCCTGCCCGCTCATGGCCAGGTCCAGCAGCTCGCGGTTGGCAACCGCGTACATCGCGTAATCCGTACCGCTTGCCGCACGGAGTTCGACCAGCATGGCACGCCAGCGCTCGACCATCAGAGCATGCTGTTCCAGCCACAGGGCCAGACGCGCGTCGATTTCCGAAGGACCGTCGGCCATCTGCAGAACAGACACGGTGATTGCCCGCTGTTGCCAGTCGACATCGTCACGGAACGCTTCACGCGCCAGCGCCTGCCAGTTGTTTTCCACCGGCAGGCTGCTGATCTGTTGCAAGTACCAGGTTATGTCCAGCGCGCTGCCAACGGCAAAGTACGCCTTGGCGACATCGGCAGCGTTCTGCCCGGTCACGTCGGAGGCTTCGATGATCGGCAACAGCGTGTACAGATGTGTCGTACCGGCGACCATGCGCGCCAGCAGTTCCGGCACACCGGCTTCGACATACGCCTGATAACGGGTCTGCCACATCTCGCGGGTAGGCCCTTCCAGCAGCTCGTCAAGCTTGAGGCCCAGTGCAGCGAGGTGCGGACCGAAGTGCGCCACGTCACGGCCAGCGTCCAGTTCATTGCGACGACTGCGCAGGAACCAGCGCGTGGCTCGACGCCCCAGACGCATCAGCTCATCCATCAGCGCCAGCTGGATTTCCGCCGAAACCTTGTAGTCCAGCGCCTCGATCTGACGGAACCAGTGCGGCAGGTGGAAGATGTCACGCACGATCACGTAGGCACCGGCCACCGCAGCAGCGCTCATGCCGGTCGACTCTTTGAGCCGCTGCACGAAGGTGATGCCCATGTGGTTGACCAGATCGTTGGCGATCTGCGTGCTGACGATTTCGCGCTTCAGACGATGGCCGCGCATGGCTGTGGAAAACCTGGCGCCAAGCGAAGGCGGGAACGCGGTTTCCATATCACGCGCCAGATAGTCGTCATCCGGCACACGGGATTCCAGCAACGCTTCCTTGAGGTCGATCTTGCTGTACGAGATCAACACCGACAGCTCGGCACGACTCAAGCCCTGCTTGGCTGCAATCCGCTCGGCAATCTGCTCTTCGGCAGGCAGGAATTCGATGGCACGATCAAGCTTGCCACGCGCCTCCAGGTCACTCATCAGACGCTTGTATTCGGCAATCCGCTCGTAAGCGCGACGGGCTGCCAGCGACAACGCCTGGGTCTGCTTGTAGTTGTTGCCCAACACCAGGTGGCCTACTTCATCGGTCATGCTTTCGAGCAACTGATTGCGCTGCTTCTCGGTCATGTCACCGGCCTGCACCACTTCGTTGAGCAGGATCTTGATGTTCACTTCGTGGTCGGAGCAGTCCACACCGCCCGCATTGTCGATGAAGTCGGTGTTGGTCGCGCCGCCATTGAGGCCGAACTCGACACGGCCCAGCTGGGTCATGCCCAGGTTGCCGCCCTCGCCCACCACCTTGCAGCGCAGCTCGTTGCCGTCGACGCGCAGCGCATCGTTGGCCTTGTCGCCCACATCGGCATGCGATTCTTCGCTGGACTTCACGTACGTGCCGATACCGCCGTTCCACAACAGATCGACCGGCGCCTTGAGCAGCGCATGCAGCAGTTCGGTCGGGGTCAGCTTGTCGGCCTTGATATCGAAGCGCGCCTTCATCTGTTCGGTGATGGCGATACTCTTCAGGCTGCGCGGGAAGATCCCGCCGCCAGCGGACATGATGCTGGTGTCGTAGTCGGTCCAGGACGAGCGCGGCAGATTGAACAGGCGCTGACGCTCTGCAAAGCTGCTGGCCGGGTCCGGATTCGGATCGATGAAGATGTGCAGGTGGTTGAACGCTGCGACCAGTTGCAGCTTGTCAGACATCAGCAGGCCGTTGCCGAACACGTCACCGGCCATGTCGCCGATACCGATCACGCTGATGCTGTCCTGCTGCACATTGATGTCACGTTCACGGAAGTGACGCTGTACGCCCACCCAGGCACCCTTGGCGGTGATGCCCATCTTCTTGTGGTCATAACCGGCAGAACCACCGGAAGCGAAGGCGTCACCCAGCCAGAAGCCGTAATCGATGGCAATGCCGTTGGCGATGTCGGAGAACGTCGCCGTGCCCTTGTCGGCGGCCACCACCAGATACGGGTCATCGTCGTCATGCCGCACGACGTTGACCGGCGGCACCAGCGCGCCTTCCTTGAGGTTGTCGGTGATGTCCAGCAGCCCGGAGATGAAGATGCGGTAGCAGGCGATTGCCTCGGCCTGCACTTCGTCGCGGTTGCCGGTGGTCGGCAGGCGACGCGGCACGAAGCCGCCCTTGGCACCTACCGGCACAATGACCGAGTTCTTCACCTGCTGGGCTTTTACCAGGCCCAGCACTTCGGTACGGAAGTCTTCCTCGCGGTCCGACCAGCGCAGGCCGCCACGCGCCACGTTGCCGAAGCGCAGATGCACGCCTTCGACACGCGGCGAATAAACGAAGATTTCAAACTTGGGCACCGGCTTGGGCAACTCGGGGATCAGGCGCGGGTTGAACTTGAAGCTGAAGTAGCCCTTGCTCTGCCCGTTGGCATCGGCCTGATAGAAGTTGGTCCGCAGGGTTGCCTTGATCAGGTCCAGATAACGACGCAGGATGCGGTCTTCGTTGAGCACCTGCACGTCGTCCAGCGCAGTCAGAATCGCCTGTTCCAGACGCAGCTGCTTGTCGTCAAGATCGTCGGAACCCAGCTTGCGCGCCAGATAGAACCGGGTCTTGAACAGACGCGTCAGCTCGCGGGCGATGTCGGTGTGGTTGTTCAGCGTGGTGGCGATGTAACCCAGGTCAAAGCCCAGACGAATCTGCTTCAGATAGCGCGCATAGGCACGCAGCAGTGCCACGTCGCGCCACGGCAGGCCGGCGGTGAGTACCAGACGGTTGAACGCATCGTTTTCGGCATCGCCGCGCACGATGTGCACGAACGCATCCTGCAGGGTGTCGTTGAGCTGCTGGATATCGAGGTTCAGACCTTCGCCGTAAGTAAAGGCGAAATCATGAATCCAGAACTCGCGACCGTTGGCATGATGCAGGCGGTACGGGAACTCGCCCAGCACCCGCAGGCCGAGGTTTTCCAGAATCGGCAACACGTCGGACAGGGCCAGCGGTGTATCGGCGTGATACAGCTTGCAATGCAATTGCTGGCGGCCACCGGCCAGTGGCTGGTAGAAGCTCATCACCAGCGGATTGGCTTCGCTGAGGCTCAGTACGTGCTGCATGTCGACGACTGCCGAATGCGCCGCAAAACGCTCGCGGTAGCCAGCCGGGAAGCCTTTCGGGAAGTCGGCCAGCACATTGGTGCCGTGCGCTTCACCGAAGCTTTCAACCACCAGACTGGCGTAGTCGTCCTTCCACGAACGGCACGCCTGAATGACTTCGTTTTCCAGCTGGGCGACGTCGATCTCCAGATTGATCTTCGGGTCTACGCGCAGAATCAACTGCACCCGCGCCAGCACCGATTCAGAGAAGAACGTCCAGAACTCGCAATCGCTGGCCTTGAGGCGATCCATCAAGACCTGCTGGATCTTCTGGCGCACTTCGGTGGAGTACACGTCGCGCGGCACATAGGCCAGGCAGTAGCAGAAACGCCCGTACGGGTCCTTGCGCAGGAACACGCGAATCTTGTTGCGCTCCTGAATCTGCACGATCGACATGACCGTGGTGAACAATTCGTCCACCGGCGTCTGGAACAGGTCGTCACGTGGCAGCACTTCGACGACCTGCGCCAGTTCCTTGCCCAGGTGCGCCTTGGCGTCGAAACCGGAGCGACGCTCGACCTCGGCGACCTTGCGACGGATGTACGGAATCTGTCGCACGCTCTCGCCATACACCGACGAGGTGTACAGGCCCATGAAACGACATTCCTTGATGACCTTGCCCGACGCGTCGATCTGCCGGATCGAAACGTAATCCGGGTACGCCGGACGGTGCACGCGGCTTGGATGCGCCGCCTTGGCAAACGACAGCAGCACCGGTTCCTGCAGGTATTTCACCGCGTAGTCTTCGATGTGCAGCTCTTCGCGGGTCAGACCAGGGCGCAGCAGTCGGGTCAGCCCCAGGAAGGACGACTCGTCGTAGACCAACTGGCCGCCTTCGGCGTCGTTACGCACTTCGAACTCTTCGTAGCCCAGGAAGGTGAAGTGGTTGTCCACCAGCCATTGCAGGAAGACCTTGATCTCGGCTTTTTCCTCGACGTCGGTGTTGGACTCGTTGGCATCGATACTGGCCAGCAGCTCGTGCAGACGCGCTTTCATCGGCCCGAAATCTTCGACGGCAGCGCGTACTTCGCCCAGCACCTGCTCCAGCTCGCGCGCCAGCACGTTCAACTCGCTGACGTTGGCGCAGCGGTCGATCTCCAGGTACATCAGCGATTCCTGCAGCACGTCGTCGCCGGCGGTGCCTTTGGGCAGCAGCTCGAGCAATTCGCCAGCAGCGCCGCGACGCACGCTCAGCACGGTGGTCTGCAGGGTGTGGATGCTGTAGCCGCGGCGGTTCAGCTCGGTGCGGACGGAGTCGACCAGAAACGGCAGGTCATGATGCAGCACTTCAACGGCAGTGTGAGTCGATTGCCAGCCGTGGCGCTCGTAATCGGGGTTGTAGACCCGGACCTGCGGGTGAGCATGTTCGAAACGCTCCAGCAGGCGCCATGCGGACAAGGTGCAGCCTGCCAGGTCGGAAAGCCGCCGCTGGGTGAGTTCGTCGAGGGAAATAATGCCGAAGAATTGCTCGGCGAACAGCGCCACTTGTGGCAGTGCCTGTTCGCTGATGTGCTGAGCCAGTGCCGCTTGCAGTTGATGCTGGAAGTCGGCCTTGCTGGCTGCGGTGAAGAACGCCATCTGTGGTACTCCGCTTTGGCTTTTATTGGGGAGGCTTGAAGAAGGTGTTGAAACCGGGGTGCCCTTGCATCCAATCGCGTGGGCATCACCAGATCGAGTGTAAAGCTAAAGTAGTAACGCGCGCCGTGTCAGGGTAGTCACATTTGTACATTGGAGTGAAAAAACGCTACGCGCACCCGACACCGTACACCACTTGTCCGTCACGCAGCTTAACGAGAGCTGAGCGCACACTGCTTACGAGGCTGCGACATATTCGGTCATCAGGTCGCGATACACTGCGCACGATGGTGCCAATATCGCCCGACATTATTTGCCCGGGACTCGCAAAATTCACTCACGCCTTACCTGGACAGACCCGGAGCCACCCATGCAAATCAAGACCGCCAGCCTCATCGCCAACCCGTGCGACGACGAATATGACGATATGGCGCTGCTCTGCTGCCACGCAGAAAACGGCATGCTGTTTTCCCTGACCCGCTTCCCGGACGAGAACGAAGTGGAAATCACCGTCAGCGACGACAAGTCCCTGAGTGTGTCCAGCCTGAAAGTCACCTTCAGTGCCGAGCGCCTGCTGGTGGAAATCGACACGCAGGACGCCAAGCAGCTCGATGGCCACCATCAGTACGAAATTCTCCACGCCACCGATGCAGGCGAGTTGCAGGACGTTCACCAAACGTTACAGGTCATTCTCGAAAACGTCGGTGAGTACACCAGCACAATCAGCTGATGATCAAAAAAGCGCTAGAGTGAGTACTTCGCCGAACAGGAGTGTGTCATGAACCGCATTTTCGACGCCCACTGCCACATCATCGACCCGCATTTCCCACTGATCGCCAATAACGGCTATCTACCGGAGCCGTTCGGTGTCGCTGACTACCTTGCGACGGTCCAGCCGCTGGGCGTTCAGGGCGGCGCGGTGGTGTCCGGTTCCTTTCAGGGCTTTGATCAGGGATATCTTCTTCAGGCCCTGCGCCTGCTGGGACCGGGTTTCGTCGGTGTCACGCAATTGCCCGCCAGCGTCACCGATGCAGAGCTGGACAACCTGAACGCGGCAGGCGTGCGCGCCTTGCGCTTCAACCTCAAGCGCGGCGGCTCGGAGCAGCTCGACCAGCTGGAGGCACTGGCCTTGCGTGTCCATGAACACGCAGGCTGGCACTCCGAGCTGTATATCGACTCGCGAGAACTGGCGCCCATCGAAACACGCCTGCGCAAACTACCTGCCATCAGCATCGATCACCTGGGGTTGAGTGCCGAAGGGCTGCCCGTGCTCCTGCGCCTTGCCGAGCACGGTGTTCGGGTCAAGGCCTGTGGTTTCGGGCGTGTTGACTTTCCGGTGCGCGAGGCGCTCAGGGATATCCACGCCGCCAACCCGAATGCCCTGATGTTCGGCACCGACCTGCCGTCGACCCGCGCACCCCGCCGCTTCAGGCCTGACGATATCGAACTGTTGATCGACGCACTGGGCGAAAGCGGCGCCCGTCAGGCGCTGTGGGAAAACGCGGCGGACTTCTATCGACTCTGACGCCGTGGTTCCGAGAGCCATAGCCAGCCTTCCTACATGGATACCTATGTATCATGTAGGACAATACCTGCATAAATGACAGGCACTTCTCTAAATGCAATAAAAAACGCGGTAGTCGTTAGTCGATACCTGCCTGGATGGATTAAAGTATCGCCCCCAGCTCAGCAGTCACCAGACACCGCTGTTCGCCCTGCCAGGAACCGTCACCGATGGAACATCGTGAAGCGCTGATTGCGCTGCGAACTTTTCTTTCAACGCAGATCCTTGGCCAGGAAAAGCTGATCGAACGCCTGCTCATCGCTCTGCTTGCCGACGGCCACATGCTGGTCGAAGGCGCTCCCGGCCTGGCCAAGACCAAAGCCATCAAGGAGCTGGCAGAAGGCATCGAAGCCCAGTTTCACCGCATTCAATTCACCCCCGACCTGCTGCCTGCCGACATCACCGGTACGGAGATCTATCGCCCGGAAACCGGCAGCTTCGTGTTCCAGCAAGGGCCGATCTTCCACAACCTGGTGCTGGCCGACGAAATCAACCGTGCGCCGGCCAAGGTCCAGTCGGCGTTGCTCGAAGCCATGGCCGAACGGCAGGTCAGTGTCGGGCGCAGCACCTACGACCTGTCGCCGCTGTTTCTGGTCATGGCGACCCAGAACCCCATCGAGCAGGAAGGCACCTACCCGCTGCCCGAAGCCCAGCTCGACCGTTTTCTGATGCACGTCAAGATCGGCTTCCCGGATGCCGCCGTCGAACGCAAGATCCTTCAACAGGCGCGTGGCGAAGC
Source organism: Pseudomonas sp. ICMP 10191 (assembly GCF_001467335.1). Taxonomy (NCBI): domain Bacteria; kingdom Pseudomonadati; phylum Pseudomonadota; class Gammaproteobacteria; order Pseudomonadales; family Pseudomonadaceae; genus Pseudomonas; species Pseudomonas sp. ICMP 10191. The sequence continues at coordinate 70,006 of NZ_LKGW01000001.1, read as the reverse complement.
CCTGAACGGCGAAACCAAGCCGGAGCGTCGCGTCAGCCAGCAGGCGATCTTTGCCGCACGCAAGGAAATCCTTGGCCTGTACATGGCCGATGCGGTCGAGGAATACCTGGTACAACTGGTCATGGCCACCCGTACCCCGGCCAAGTTCGACCCGGAACTGGCCGAATGGATTGCCTACGGTGCCAGCCCGCGGGGTTCCATCTCGCTGGACCGCTGTGCCCGTGCACATGCCTGGCTGGCCGGACGCGACTTCGTCAGCCCCGAAGACATTCAGGCGGTGCTGTTCGATGTCTTGCGCCACCGGGTCATCCTGTCGTTCGAGGCCGAAGCGGCCGGTATCGATCAGGATCGCGTGATTCAGCGCATCCTCGACGTCGTGGCCGTCGCCTGACCCCATGCAACCCTACCTGATCCCCCAGCCGGGCATCCGCGTCAGCCTCAGCGAGCTGATCGAGATGCGTCATCGGGTGCGGGAAGTGCAGCTGTTTTCCACCCCGAGCCAACGCAGCCCGCTGATCGGCCTGCACCATTCCAAGTTGCGCGGGCGTGGTGTGGATTTCGATCAGGTGCGGGTCTATCAGGCCGGTGACGATGTGCGCAGCATCGACTGGCGCGTCACGGCACGCACGCAGGAGCCGCACACCAAGCTGTTCCATGAGGAACGCGAGCGGCCCATTTTCATTCTGGTGGAACAGAGCCGACGGCTGTTCTTCGGCTCCGGCCTGATGTTCAAGTCGGTACTCGCGGCTCAGGCGGCCGCGCTGATCGGCTGGGCGGCGCTGGAACACAACGACCGAGTCGGCGGGTTGGTGTTCGGCGATAACGAACACTACGAGATCAAGCCGCGACGCAGCAAACAAAGCCTGCTGCAGTTGCTCAACCGGCTGGTGCGGGTCAATCAGTCGCTGCATACCGAGATTCCGCCAGACCGCGATGCGTTCGGCACTGCGCTGCGTCGCGCACGGGAAGTGCTGCGCCCCGGCAGTCTGGTCATCGTCCTCTGCGACGAGCGCGCCCTGTCCGATGCCGCCGAACAACAACTGAGCCTGCTGTCACGGCACAGCGACCTGCTGTTGCTGCCGCTTTCCGACCCACTGGACCGCGCCCTGCCCGCTGCCGGTTTGCTGCGCTTTGCCGAACGCGGCGCGCAACTCGAAATCGACACCCTCAACCCCGAACTGCGCCGCGCCTACCGACAACAGGGCGAGGAGCGCACGGCGCGCTGGGAGTTGCTGGCGCAGAAGCTGCGGGTATTGCTCATGCCATTGAGTACCCAGGCGGAGCTCGTCGAACAACTGCGCGAATACCTCAACGCGCGACGTCCGGTGAAGCGCAAATGAATCCCCTCGATCAGCTGGAGCCGCTGATTGCGCCCGAAGCCGTCGGCTTCTGGCCGCTTGCGCCGGGCTGGTGGCTGCTGCTGTTGCTGATCCCCGTGGCGGGCTGGGGTCTGTGGCGCTTGCGCAAACTGCTGCCGGCCAAGGCCCGCAACGTGCGCAGCGAACAGCCGCTGGACCCGGTTCGCCTCGCCGCGCTGGCGGAACTGGCCAGCCTGCCGAAACCCTACGACGGCGCGCCGGCCGGTGCCTGGCTGCAGCAGATCAACGGCCTGCTCAAGCGCCTGTGCCGTAACCACTACCCACACAGCCAGAGCCATACCCTTAACGGCCGCAAATGGCTGGCGTTCCTCGACAATCGCTGCCCGGCGGCCGGCCTGACGCGCTGGATGATTCTGGTTGAAGGCGCTTACAAGCCCGAGTGCAAACTGGACGACAAGGCCATCACCGGCCTGACTCAGGCAGTCGATACCTGGATCCGCAAACATGTTTGAGTTCGCCTGGCCGTGGGTCTTCGCCCTGCTGCCATTGCCGTGGCTGATGCGCGCCCTGCTGCCCATGGCCGACAGCGGCGAGCCCGCGCTCAAGGTCAGCTTTCTCAGTGAACTCGAAGGCCTGAGCGGTCGCCGCGCCAAAGCCAATCTGCCGGTGTGGAGACAGCGTGCGCCGTTCTTGCTGATCTGGCTGTTGCTGCTGANTGGCTGGGCGAGCCGCTGCCGGTGGCTGCCAGCGGCCGCGATCTGCTGGTGGCGGTCGACGTGTCTGGCTCGATGGACTACCCGGACATGCAATGGAAAAGCGATGAAGTCAGCCGGCTGGTGCTGGTGCAACAACTGCTCGGTGACTTTCTCGAAGGCCGCAAGGGCGACAGGGTCGGCCTGATCCTGTTCGGCACCCAGGCGTTTGTTCAGGCGCCACTGACCTATGACCGCCGCACTGTGCGGGTCTGGCTCGACGAGGCGAGGATAGGCATTGCAGGCAAGAACACCGCACTGGGCGATGCCATCGGGCTGGCCCTGAAACGTCTGCGTATGCGTCCGGCCACCAGTCGTGCGCTGGTGCTGGTCACCGACGGCGCCAACAACGCCGGTCAGATCGATCCGATCACCGCCGCACGCCTGGCTGCCGAAGAAGGGGTGAAAATCTACCCGATCGGCATCGGCTCGGACCCTGACAAGGACGCGCTGCAGAGCGTACTTGGCCTCAACCCCAGTCTTGATCTGGACGAACCGACACTCAAGGAAATCGCCAGCCTAAGCGGTGGCCAGTATTTCCGCGCGCGCGATGGCGACCAACTGGAAAAAATCCGCGCCACCCTCGATGCCCTGGAGCCGGTGGCACAGCAGCCCACCCAGGCGCGTCCGGCGCAAGCGCTTTATCAATGGCCACTGGCGACAGCCCTGCTGCTGAGTGTGCTGCTGGTGCTGCGTGAGTTGTGGCCGAACAACGCCCTGCAACGCCTACTGACGGCGGTGCGTTCCATCAACTGGCGTGAGCGCTGCAAAAGCCTGTGGAGGTCGCGATGATCAGCGGGCTCTGGCCGCACTGGTTTCGCCCGGAATGGCTGCTGATCACGCCACTGCTGGCGCTGCTGATCTGGCGGCTCTGGCACCGGCAGAAACGCGCCGGACGCTGGCAAATGCTGCTGCCCACTCACTTTCACGAGGTGTTGCTCAACGGTGGGCGCGGCAGCAACAGCAAACTGCCATGGGTCGCGCTGGGGCTCGCCTGGTTGCTGGCCCTTTTCGCCTTGCTGGGCCCCAGTTGGCAGCGCGTCGAACAGATCAGCCAGAAGCCGGTCGATCCATTGGTGGTGATTCTCGAACTCACCCCACAGATGCTCGCCACCGACACGCCCCCTACCCGTCTGGAACAGGCAAGACGCAAGCTGCTGGACCTGTTGCAAAAGCGCAGCGATGCGCAGACCGCCGTCGTTGTCTACGCAGGCAGCGCACACACCCTGGTGCCGCTGTCCGATGATCTGGTCACCAGCCACAACCTGCTGGAAGCCATCAGACCGTCGATCATGCCGGTGACCGGCCAGCGCGCCGATCTGGCCGTGCAGAAAGCGCTGCACCTGCTCAAACAGGGCGCATTGGGTCAGGGGCGGATTCTGTTGATCACCTCGTCGCTGAGCGAACAGGAACGTCAGGGCATCCGTGCCGCGTTGCGCGGGCAATCGCCGCCACTGCTCATCCTCGGGGTCGGCACGCCCGAAGGCGCGCCGGTCACACAGGAAAACGGCAGCCTGCTCAAGGACGATCAGGGTGCGATTCTGGTCCCGCGCCTGGACAGCACCAGCCTCAACGAATTCGCCGATCAGGTCGGTGGCAGCTATCGCCAGGCACGCGGCGATGAAGAGGACTTGCGCAGCCTTGGTCTGTTGGCCAGCCCTCGACACATGAGCCGCGACGGCCAGTTCGTGCAACTCGACACCTGGGCTGACCAGGGCCACTGGTTGCTGCTGCCCCTGCTGCTTATCGCGGCACTGGCCGGTCGGCGCGGCTGGCTGTTCTGCCTGCCGCTGATATTCATGTTTCCGCAGAACAGCCAGGCGTTCGAGTTTCAGGACCTGTGGCTGCGTCCCGATCAACAGGGCCAGCGGTTGCTGGAACAGCACCGGCCAGCCGAAGCTGCGCAACGCTTCGAAGACTCGCGCTGGAAAGGCGTGGCGTTTTACCAGGCGCAAGACTACGCCAGCGCCGCCCGGCAGTTTGCCGAAGGCAACAGCGCCGCCGACCACTACAATCGTGGCAATGCGCTGGCCCGTAACGGCGAGCTGGCAGCGGCACTGGATGCCTACGAGCAGGCCCTGGACCGGCAGCCCGACTTCCCTGCGGCACAAACCAATCGGGCACTGGTGCAAAGTCTGCTGGATCAGACCGAAGAGCAGAAGCCTGCCCAGGACGAACAGAACAAGGCCGATCAAGGCGAAGAAGGTCAGCAGGCGTCGCAAGATCCCAATAGCAGCGCTTCACCCGCCGAGCAGAACCCGTCCCGATCGGATCAACCCGGCACCAGCGAAAGCCTGCCGCCGGACAGCAGCGGCCAGGCCACCTCGGGCGAGTCGGCAGACGACGAACAGACCACCCGCCCGCCGCTTCAGTCCGCCGACAGCCCCATGACCGGCGAGCGGCGTCAGGAGCTGGAGCAGTGGCTGAGGCAGATTCCGGATGATCCGGGCGAACTGTTGCGGCGCAAATTTCGCTACGAACAGCAACATCAGGAAAAGACCCGATGAGTCGCGTTTACACCTTATTGATCGGCCTGCTGCTGAGCCTGATCACCTTGTCGCTGCAGGCTGCGCAACTGACCGCCAGCGTTGACCGCACGCGCCTAAACGCCGGAGAAACCGTCGAGTTGACGCTGGAAACCGACGATGTGACGCAGTTCGGCAAGCCGGACATGAGCGCCTTGGAAAGCAGTTTCGAGGTGCGCGACACGCGCCAGCTCAACAGCCTGAAAACCCTGGATGGCAGCAGCCAGGCAACGACGCGCTGGATCGTCACCCTGCTGCCTCGCGAGACGGGAAGCGTGTTGATTCCGTCGCTGCAACTGGGCGAGCTGAAAAGCCAGCCGCTGACCTTGCAGGTCCTGCAGAGCGAGCCCCAGGAGCAAGGCAACCATCTGGCATCGATCTTTATTGAAGCGAGCCTGGATCAGGACAGCGTGTATGTTCAGGCCCAGGCCGTGCTGACCCTGCGCGTCTACCACTCGGTGTCGCTGTTCGACGACAGCAGCCTGAGCCCCTTGCAAGTGCCGGACGCACGGGTCGAAAAACTCGGTGACTCGCGCACTTACGAAAAGCTGATCAACGGTGTGCGCCACGGGGTCATCGAGACACGCTACGCGATCTACCCGCAGCAGAGCGGCGTGCTGAAGATACCGGCGCAAGTGTTCAGCGCCACGCTGGTGCAGACGCCTGCCGAGGGTTCGCAAGCCCAGGACAGCAATCCGTTCGGTCCGCAGCCGGGCCGATCGGTGCGGGTCAAGTCCGCCGAAGTGCCGTTGACCGTCAAGCCCAAGCCTGCCGACTACCCGGCCGATGTCGCCTGGTTGCCGGCACGCAGTATCAACCTGGAAGAAAGCTGGAGCCCGGAGCCCGGCACTACGCAGGTCGGCGATTCGCTGACCCGCACCCTGACGCTCAAGGCCGAAGGGCTGGCCGGCGCGCAGCTGCCACCTCTGCCGCCCACAGAAGTACCTGGCCTGCGGCGTTACCCGGATCAGCCACAACTGCGCAACCTGCCCAGCGAACGCGGCCTGATCGGCACGCGCGAAGAAAGCGAGGCCCTGGTGCCAGCCCGCGCCGGGGCAATCGACCTGCCTGCGGTTGAAGTGACCTGGTGGAATACCCGCGAAGATCATCTGGAGCACACCAGCCTGCCCGCGCGCACCCTGCAGATCAGCAGCAACCCCGGTCTGGCGGTGGACACCCCGGTGAACAACGACATGAGCGGCGTGACCGTGATCGGTCCGCCAGTCTGGCCGTGGCAGATGAGCACATTGCTGCTGCTTTGCACCACACTGCTCGGTTTCGGCCTGTGGTGGCGCGCCCGTGGACAGCCGGCAATCGCCCGGGCCGTGCAGACCGGGCCCAGCCCGCGTACCGTACTCGATGACCTCAAACGCGCCTGCCTGGCCAATGATCCGCAGGGCACCCGTCAGGCGCTCGACGCCTGGGCACGCCAGCAACCGGAAACCCTGGCCGAAATGGCCGCGCGTTTCGTGCCGCTGTCCGATGCCCTGGACGGTCTCAACGGTGCGCTGTACAGCGAAACCGGCAAATTGTGGCTGGGCGGGGACCTCTGGCGCGCGGTGCGCAAGCTGCCCGCCGCCGAACATATTCAGGACCCGGCAGGTGATGCCGGGTTGCCGCCGCTGTATCCCAAATAAGGATGCAGCTCAGGCAACACCCCTATACGACAAGGTAAACCAATGCGTCTGTTTCACACCTCTGACTGGCACTTGGGTCAGAACCTGCACGGCCAGGAGCGGGATTTCGAACACGCCTGCTTCCTGAACTGGCTACTGGCCCGTCTGGCCGACCGTAAACCGGATGTACTGTTGATCGCGGGCGACATCTTCGACACCGTCAACCCGCCGGTCAAAGCGCAGGAACGCCTGTACGACTTCATCGTCAACGCCCACGAGCAGCAGCCGCTGCTGACCATCGTGATGATCGCCGGTAACCACGACTCCGGCTCGCGTATCGAACTTCCCGCCCCGCTGATGCGCCGCTTGCGTACCCACGCGCTGGGCAGGGTAATGTGGCTGGACGATGGCGTGCTGGATGCCGAACGCCTGCTGTTGCCGTTGCCGGACGCCAATGGCGACATCAAGGCCTGGTGCCTGGCGCTGCCGTTCCTGCGTCCCGCCGAAGTCACCGGTCCGACCCTGGGCGATGACTACCTGCGTGGCATCGGCCGGGTGCATGAGCTGCTGATCGCGGCGGCTGACCTCAAGCGCCAGCCCGGTCAGGCATTGATAGCCATCAGCCACGCCCACATGGCAGGCGGCTCGGTCTCGGAAGACTCCGAACGCAGCCTGATCATCGGCAACGCCGAAGCCCTGCCGGCCATCCTGTTCGGGCCGAGCATCACCTATGTTGCGTTGGGCCATCTGCACAAACCGCAGCGGGTCAACGGCGAGGAGCGCATTCGCTACAGCGGCTCGCCGATCCCGCTGTCCTTTTCGGAAATCAGCTATCAGCACCAGATTCTGGAGATCAATTGCGACGGCGAGACGCTGACCAGTGTCGAGCCGTTGTTCATCCCTCGCGCCGTCAACCTGCAACGCCTCGGGCCTGCGCCACTGGCCGATCTGCTGGTACAGCTCAAGGCGCTGCCGGACATCGACCTGCTCGCCGATCCGGACCGCCAGCCGTGGCTGGAAGTACGCGTGCGCCTGGATGAACCCCAGCCGGACCTGCGCAACCAGATCGAAAACGCCCTACAGGGCAAGGCCGTGCGGCTGGTACGCATCGGTGCCGAATATGCCGGCAAAGGCAGCGCGGACGGCAACGAGGGTGACGCCACGCTGATCGAACTGGACCAGCTCACGCCTCAGGAACTGTTCAGCCGTGCCTGGCAGGACAACTTCGGCAGCGAGGTCGACGAACAGACGCTGACCGATTTCGCCACGCTGCTGCGCGAAGTTCAGCAGGAGAGCGAGCTGCCATGAAAATCCTCGCCATTCGCCTGAAAAACCTGGCCTCGCTGGCCGGCCCCTTTGAAATCGACTTCACTGCCGAGCCGCTGGCCAGCGCCGGACTGTTTGCCATCACCGGTCCTACCGGCGCGGGCAAAAGCACCCTGCTCGATGCCTTGTGTTTGGCGCTGTTCGGGGCGATTCCGCGGCTGAGCAATATCGGCCAGTCCAAGGTCCCGGACATCGATGGCGACATCACCACCAGCGACCCACGTACCCTGCTGCGCCGCGGCACGGGCAGCGGTTACGCCGAGGTGGACTTCATCGGCATCGATCAGCGGCGTTATCGCGCGCGCTGGGAAACCAATCGCGCGCGCGACAATGCGACCAAAAAACTGCAGGCCAGCCGCCAGACCCTCACCGATCTGGACAGCGAGCAAATCCTCAGCAACCAGAGCAAACGCGAATTCGAGCAATTGATCGAAAATCGCCTGGGCCTGAACTTCGAGCAGTTCACCCGCGCCGTGATGCTTGCCCAGAGCGAGTTCAGCGCGTTCCTCAAGGCGGATGACAAGGAACGCAGCGAGCTGCTGGAAAAGCTCACCAACACCGCGATCTACAGCCAGCTCGGTCGGCGCGCGTACAGCAAAAGCAAGGAAGCCGAAGACGCCCTGAAAACCCTGACTGCGCAGGCCAGCAACATCATCCCGCTGGCCCCGGAACTGCTGGCTGGACTGGAACAACGCCTGAGCGACGCGCAGCAGCAGCTCAAGGCCCATCAGACACAGCAACGGCAACTGGAAATCAAACAGCAGTGGCTCACCGAACTGCACCGTCTGCGTGATGAACAGCTCGCTGCCCAGGAAGCCCTGCACAGTGCGCAACAGGCCTGGGACGACCACAGCGGAGCACGCCAGACCCGCGGCCAGCTGGAACGCCTGGGCCCGCAGCGTCATCGCTTCGCGCGTCGGGTCACGCTGAATGCTCAGCTTGATCCGCTGGCTGAACAGATTCGCCAGCATCAGCAACAGCAGACCTCGCTGCACGACCAGCAGCAACAGCTGGAAAGCCACCGTACTCAGGCGCAGGCCAGTTTGCTGGAAGCCCAGCAAGCCCACAGCAGCGCCAAGCCGCTGTTGCTGCAGGCTTTCGAAGCACAGAACACCCTGAATCACCTGACCCAGGAAATGGCCAAGGCGTCCGACCTGCACCAGCAGAGCGAGCAGCTCTGCATCCAGGGCCAGACCAGCCTGCAAACCCTGCTCGATCAGCAACAGCAGGTGGCTCAACGTCTGGAGCGCATTGCCGGGCAACTGCAGCACAGCAGCGAACTGGCGCCACTGGCTCAGGCCTGGAACGCGTGGCGTGACCGCCTGAAATCCCTCACGCTGATCGCCAATCGCCTCAAGCACGGGCACAGCGAGCTGCCTGCCCTGCAGCAACGTGCCAACACTGCCGATCAGCAGCTGACCGAGCAACGCAGCGCGCTGGAGTTGCTGTACCGCGAAGCCGATTGCGAAGTGGAGGCAGTGACCGAACAGGTGCAGATCCTCGGCAGCCTGTTGCAGGACAACCGCAAACAGCAGCGTGCCTTCGAGGAGCTGGCCCGTCTGTGGGCCAGTCAGCAGGACGTCGACCGGCAACTTGCCGAGCTGACCCAGCAACAGCAGAGCGCCCAGCAGCAACGCGAACAGCTCAACAGCGAAGGCCTTCGCGTTCGTGATGAACTGACCGTCGCCGAGCAGACCCTGACCGTTACCCGGCAACTGCTGGAGCGCCAGCGCCTCGCCCGCAGCGCCAGTGTCGAGGAGTTGCGCGTGCAGTTGCAGGACGACCAGCCCTGCCCGGTCTGCGGCAGCATCGAACACCCTTGGCATCAGCCGGAGGCGCTGCTCGAAAGCCTCACGCAACACGACGACAACGAGCAGGCCAGCGCGCAGAAAGCCGTGGACCTGCTGACCGAGCAACGCAATCAATTGCGTGAGCAGGTCGGTGGCGTGATCGCCCGGCAGAAAGAGCTGCTGCGTCAGCACGAACAGCTCAACGCGCGCCATCAGGCCCTGGCACCGGACCTGGAGTCACATCCCCTCGCCGCCCAGTTACTCGACCGCGACGCCGAGAAGCGCGACAGCTGGTTGAGCCAGCAATTGAGTCAACTGAGCGAAGTCATCAGCCGTGACGAGCAACGTCAGCAAGCCTTGCTGACCCTGCAAAAAGACGCTGCACGCCTGCAGCAGCAGCTGCAGGCGGCGAGCGAAGCCAGCCAGAGCGCTGCGGGCCATGTTGCCGAGCAGCTCAAGCAACTGGAGGTCGACGGGCAGCGGCTGGAAGAAGAACTGACGGCATTCACGCCGCTGGTATCGCCCCAGGTGCTTGAAGGTCTGCGCAGCGATGCATCGGCGACCGTGCTGCAGCTAGAACAGCAGGTGACACAGCGTCTCGATCAGCTGGAGCAGCAACACGAAGAGCAGCAGGAGCAAACCGAGCGTCAGCAGAAGATCGAGAAGCAGCAGGTCGAGCAGCAGACTCGCGTGCACCGCCAGACCGAACTGGCGCAGGAAGTCACCCGGCTCGGCGAGCAACGGCATAACAGTCAGCAGACACTTGCCGGTCTGCTGGGCGACCACGCCAGCGCAGAGCAATGGCAACAGGCGCTGGAGCAGACCATCGAGCAGGCCAGACAGGCAGAAAGTCTGGCAGCGCAGGCGCTGCAGGATATCCACAATCAACTGATTCAACTGGCTGCCGAGCTCAAGTCCGAACAGCAACAGCAGCAGGCCCTGCAACAGGAACTGGCTGAACTTGATGTGCAGATCAGCGAATGGCGCGCTCAGCATCCGCAACTGGACGATAGCGCGCTGGACACCCTGCTGACCTACGACGACGCACATATCGAGCAACTGCGTGTGCAATTGAGTAGCACCGACAAGGCGCTGGAGCAGGCAAAAGTATTGCTGCAGGAACGCGATCAGCGCCTGCAACAGCATCAGGCGCAACACAGTGATCTGACCGACAGTGCGCAACTGGAAGCAGCGCTGAAACAGGCCCATGAACAGTCGGCGCTCAGTGAGCAGCACTGCGCCGACCTGCGTGCCGAACTCAGTGAAGATCAGCGCCGCCGCAACGCCAGCAGCGAACTGCAGACGCGCATCGCCGACGCCAACAGCGAATACCTGCGCTGGGCACGTCTGGCGTCGTTGATCGGCTCGGCAGAAGGCGACAGGTTTCGCAAAATCGCCCAGGCCTACAACCTTGATCTGCTGGTCCACCATGCCAATGCGCAGCTCAGGCAACTGGTGCGCCGTTACCGCCTGAAACGCGGCGGCAGCATGCTCGGTCTGCTGGTCATGGACACGGAAATGGGCGACGAACTACGCTCGGTTCATTCGCTGTCCGGCGGGGAAACCTTCCTCGTCTCGCTGGCACTGGCGCTGGGCCTCGCCTCGATGGCATCCAGCACCTTGCGCATCGAGTCACTGTTCATCGATGAAGGTTTCGGCAGCCTCGATCCGGAATCGCTGCAACTGGCGATGGACGCCCTCGACGGCTTGCAGGCTCAGGGCCGCAAGGTCGGCGTGATTTCCCACGTCCAGGAAATGCACGAACGAATCCCGGTGCAGATCAAGGTACGTCGTCAGGGCAATGGATTGAGCACAATCGAGGTGGGCAACTGAGGGACCTGCGACGCGGAACGTGAGGCACGGCAGTTGACTATCGTTCCTCACGCTGCGCATGGGAATGCCGCTCTGGACGCTCTGCGTCCGCCTCTTGAATGTTGTGCCACCAGCGCTTTCGCGAACAGGCTCGCCTGACATTCCGTGCATGGTCTGCCACGCATTGGGCAGTAAGTCGCAGGGACCTGTGTGGGCGAACATGCTCGCGAAAGCTTGACGGCTGATCAATCACTGGGCGGATTTGTGGTCCAGCGCTGCGTAGAAATTAGCGCTCTGCTGCAGGTATTTGGTTGTGTACGTCTGAGTCGCATGGGCTTTCTTGTCGTTCACTTCGACACTGGCGCTGGCCGGAAGAGCGACGCTTGCCGAGATAGCAGATGCAGCGATGATGGAGAAAAGATTGAAATTCATGTCGGTCACCCCTCTTGTCTGTCTGTACGCTGGTTTGAAGTCCTGACCGTTATGGCCGTGACTCAAACTTACGCCCGAGGGTGGTTCAGCAGAAATCTTTTGTAGCACTAACCCATATCATCAAGAATGATAACGGCTCCAGCCCTTGTATCTTGGGGGCTGGAGCCGGGGCAGCTTACTTGTCGTTCAGAAAACGCAGGTACGAAGGTGCATCGGCATCGAATTTCTGCACCGTTTCACCGATCTTCCCGCTCTGCGGATCACGGCGTACGGTCACGATCTGGTTGCTTTTCTGATTGGCGAACAGCATGAACGTGCCGGTCGGATCGAAAGCGAACTCGCGTGGCTCCTTGCCTTCCAGGGAGCGACGCTGAATTTCTTCAAGCTTGCCGCTGGCCTGATCGATGCGGAACACCACGACCTGATTCGCGTCACCCCGATTGGTCACGTACAGAAACTTGCCATCCGGTGAAGTGTGCAAGGCGCCACCACCGTTTTTCTCTTCCACGCCCTTGTTCTTCATGTCGACCAGTTGGGTCTGCTTGAAGCCGCCGTCATGGTAGTCGAACACTGCGACCTGGGCGGTCATTTCCAGCACCAGCCAGGCATGCTTGCCATCCCCACTGAAAAGGGTATGACGGGGTCCGGAGCCGCCCGGCAACTGCACGAACGGCACCTTGGCTGGCTGCAATGGCTTGGCCTGGCTGGCGTCGTACTGATAGACAAACAGCTTGTCAGCGCCCAGGTCGGCGCTCACCACGTACTTGTCATCCGGGGTCGGCACGGCCAGGTGCACATGCGACGACATCTGCCGCTCACTGTTGACCTTGCTTCCAGGACCCAGCGGCAGCACCTGAACGGCTTCGCTCAACGTGCCGTCCTTGCCCACCGGCACCACGGTCAGCGCACCGCCCGGGTCGGGGTTTACGGCGTAGTTGGCCACGAACAGGTAACGGCCATCGTAGCTCAGGCTGGAGTGCGTCGGTTCTTCACCACGGCTTTGAACCTGATTGATCGGCGTGATCTGACGGGTTTTCGGGTCGATCGCAAAGCTGCTGACCTTACCGACCACGTCTTTTTGTCCGGGGCCATTTTCATTGACCGCGAACAGGTAGCGCTGGTCTCTGGAGACGGTCAGCCACGACGGGTTTTCGGCTTTGACCACTTGCAGCGGCTTGGCGCCGATCATCCCGGTTTTGCTGTCGAAGGCAAAACGATAGATCCCTTCACTCTTGCCTTGCGTGTAGGAACCTATCAGCAATTCAGTATCGGGCATGGCTTGGGCCTGCAGGGTAAATGCGCTCATGGCACTGGCAATCGCCAGCCACGGCAGAAGTTTATGGGGCATGGGGGCATCCCTTGTTATCGAAGTTATTGATGCCTGTTACGGCACTGTCGGGGTCTATGACAGCGCCAGCCCGCATTTACTCAATCCTGCGCAGAATCATCTTCATCGGAAGGGGTGAAGGCATCCAGGCAGATGATCCGGTGATCGGCGTTGCCGTCGTTGATCACCCAGCTTTGCAGGGATTCATCGAAGGTCGCAGCATCGACTTGCGCCTTGGTGAAGCGCCATACCTTGCGCTCGCGGCCGTCCATGCATTCGACGTTCAGTTCCTCGCCCAGAGAGAAGTCCCAGGCGTGCAGACCGTCGATTTCCAGCATGGTGGTGGCTTCGAGTGCGGCGAGCAGTGTGGTGGGTGTGGTAGTCATGAAATTCATCCGGCCAGCAAAAGCGCGAATGATAGGGCAAAAGGCAGGCGTAGATACAGTCGGAGCGCAAGTAGAGCCGTACCAGCGCCGAGCGCTGGCACGGTGAGCAATCAAACAGGGACTGCGCTTACAGCTTGCCGATGCCGCCCGGCTGAAACACCGGCTCGCTCGGTGCCAAACCGTTGACCAGCGGCTTGCCGAACTCGGCCTGACTGATCTCGAAACGATCGCCCGGCTGGGTGCGCACGCCATCGGCAAACGACAGCGTCGCGGTGCCGAAGAAATGCACATGCACGTCACCGGGCCTGAGGAACTGTGCGTACTTGAAGTGATGGTATTCAAGGTTTTCCAGGCTGTGGCACATGTTCGCTTCGCCACTGAGGAACTCTTTTTCCCACAGCACCTTGCCGTCGCGCCAGACCCGGCTGGTGCCCGACAGGCTTTGCGGCAAGTCGCCCACGCGCAACTCCGGACCGAAAGAACAGGCGCGCAGTTTCGAATGCGCCAGATACAGGTAGTTGCGACGCTCCATGACGTGATCGGAGTATTCGTTACCGATGGCGAAGCCCAGGCGATAAGGCTTGCGGTCATGACCGATCACATACAGGCCGCTCAGCTCGGGCTCTTCCCCGCCATCTTCGGCAAAGGGCGGCAGCGAAAACGAATGTCCGGGGCGCACGACAATGCTGCCATCACCCTTGTAGAACCACTCTGGCTGAACACCGGCCTGCCCCGCTGCCGGCTTGCCGCCTTCGACGCCCCATTTAAAGATACGCATGGTGTCGGTCATCGAGGCTTCGTCGCCGGACTGCTGGTGCATCTTGTCGCGTGCCGACGCACTGCCCAGATGGGTCAGCCCGGTGCCGCTGACCAGCAGGTGCGCCGGATCAGGATGGTCGAGCGGCGGCAGGATCCGCAACGCCTCAAGCAACTGCGAATAGTCATGCGTCTCGCCAACGCCACGCTGCTCGACCTGGTGCGCCAGAGCCGAACCCGCCTCGATTGCCGCCAGCGCCAGCTCGCGAACACTTTCGACACCCTGGACCTCACGCACCTGATCACCATCGACCAGACCGACCCGGCGCTGACCGTCGCTCAATTCAAACTGTACTAACCGCATGAAATTCTCCTTCCAGATAATGGGCCGCTGAAAACCTATCTCGCCTTGGCACTCGCCGCGAAGTCGGACACTGGCAGCACATGCTTGCGCTCCAGCACGTGATAGACGATGCCGGTCAGCAGCAGCCCGAAGACCATGACACCCGACAGAAAATAGAGGCCCGATGCCAGGCTGCCGGTGATTTCCTTCAACGCACCGATCACGAACGGCCCGATGTAGCCGCCCAGGTTGCCGACCGAATTGATCAGCGCGATACCGGCTGCGGCACTTGCACCCGCGAAGAACCGCCCCGGCAAGGTCCAGAACACCGCCGTGCAGGAAAACAGCGCGAACGCCACGACGCACAATGCAGCCAGCTGCGCCACCGGCATGGTCAGCCAGGCGCTGCAGAACAGGCCGATGGCACCCAGCACATAGAGCACGGCCAGATGCCCGTAACGGTCGTTGAGGCGATCGGAACTGCGCGGCACGATCAGCAGGCCAATGATGCCGAAAATGTAAGGCACCGATGACACGAAGCCGGTGGTCAGGTCACTGCCACCGAACTGTTTGATCAGCGTCGGCAGCCACAGGCCCAGACCGTAGATGCTCAAGGTCACTGGCAGATAGAACAGCGCGAGAAGCAACACACGCTTGTCTTTCAAGGCGTGCAACGGATTGCCGTGGCGGGTCTGGCCGTATTCTTCCAAGTCCTTTTTCAGCTCACCGGTCAGCCAGTCCTTCTCGGCCTGATCCATCCATTTGACCTGCTGCGGACCATCCGGCAACCAGCGCAGCACCGGCCAGGTCAGCAGAATCGCTGGCGTGCCGATGACGATGAACAGCCATTGCCAGCCATGCAGACCGAGTATGCCGTCCATGCCCAGCAAACCGCCGGAAACGGGCCCGGTGATCATCATGGCGATGGGTTGCGAGAGGATGAAAAGGCCAAGGATCTTGCCGCGATGGCGCACCGGAAACCACTGGGTGATGTAGTACAGCACACCGGGAAAGAAGCCCGCCTCGGCAGCGCCCAGCAGAAACCGCATGACGTAGAAGCTGTGCGGCCCCTGGACGAAGGCCATGCCGATGGTGATCGCGCCCCAGGTGATCATGATCCGCGCGAACCAGCGGCGTGCGCCGAAGCGCTCAAGCATCAGGTTGCTGGGGATCTCCAGCAGGAAGTAACCGATGAAGAACAGTCCGGCACCCAGCCCGTAGGCGGCGTCGCCGATACCGATGTCCGCGCCCATGTGCAGCTTGGCAAAGCCCACGGCAGAGCGGTCTACATAAGCGATCAGGTACAGCAGGATAAGGAAAGGAATCAGTTTGAACGTAATGCGGCGTATAAGCCGCAGTTCCTGGCTCATGTAGGCGGTCTCCCATTGTTTTTGTTATGGAACCTGCGGGGATCGCCTCTGTGCCTGGGGGCTGAATAACGCAGCACATGCGCCAGGATGATCCCTTGTCTACGACCGACTATATAGTAATACTATTTAAACTGACAACTCTTCCAATGCGCGTTTTTTAGGCTTACCTTAGCCAGCAGTATCGCCATTAAGTCTTACAATAAGAGAGCCGATCATGTCTGACTCCGATAAAAAACCGACCCTCCGTTCTGCCCAGTGGTTTGGCACCGCCGACAAGAATGGCTTCATGTACCGCAGCTGGATGAAGAATCAGGGCATTGCCGACCACCAGTTCCAAGGCAAGCCGATCATCGGCATCTGCAATACCTGGTCGGAGTTGACCCCCTGCAACGCGCATTTCCGGCAGATCGCCGAGCATGTCAAACGCGGCGTGATCGAAGCAGGCGGCTGGCCGGTGGAGTTTCCGGTGTTTTCCAACGGCGAATCCAACCTGCGCCCTACCGCAATGTTCACCCGCAACCTGGCGAGCATGGACGTTGAGGAAGCGATTCGCGGCAACCCCATCGACGGGGTCGTGCTGTTGACCGGTTGTGACAAGACCACCCCTGCCCTGTTGATGGGCGCTGCCAGTTGCGACATCCCCGCCATCGTTGTCACCGGCGGACCGATGCTCAACGGCAAGCATGAAGGCAAGGACATCGGCGCCGGAACCATCGTCTGGCAGATGCACGAGTCCTACAAGGCCGGGACCATCAGCCTTGATGAATTCCTGTCCGCCGAAGCCGGCATGTCGCGCTCGGCTGGCACCTGTAACACCATGGGCACGGCGTCGACCATGGCCTGCATGGCCGAAGCGCTGGGCACTTCGCTGCCGCACAACGCGGCCATTCCGGCGGTGGATTCGCGGCGTTACGTGCTGGCGCACATGTCCGGCATGCGTGCCGTCGACATGGTCCGCGAAGACCTGCGCCTGTCGAAGATTCTCACCAAGGCTGCATTCGAAAACGCCATCCGGGTCAACGCGGCCATCGGTGGCTCGACCAACGCCGTCATCCACTTGAAAGCCATCGCCGGACGCATCGGCGTCGATCTGGACCTGGATGACTGGTCGCGTATGGGCCGTGGCATGCCGACCATCGTCGACCTGCAACCGTCGGGGCGCTTCCTGATGGAAGAGTTCTATTACGCTGGCGGCCTGCCCGCCGTGCTGCGGCGCATGAACGAGGCCAGCCTGCTGCCCAACCCGGATGCCCTGACCGTCAATGGCAAGAGCATCGGCGAAAACACCTGCAACTCACCGATCTATGGTGAGGATCAGGTGATCCGCGCGCTGGATAACCCGATCCGCGCCGACGGCGGGATTTGCGTGCTGCGCGGCAACCTCGCGCCGCTGGGTGCGGTGCTCAAGCCCTCGGCCGCGACACCGGCACTGATGCAGCACCGTGGCCGCGCAGTAGTGTTCGAGAATTTCGAGATGTACAAGTCACGGATCAACGACCCGGATCTGGACATCGATGCCAACTCGGTCATGGTGCTCAAGAACTGCGGCCCCAAAGGTTATCCGGGCATGGCCGAGGTCGGCAACATGGGCTTGCCAGCCAAGCTGCTGGCACAGGGCGTGACTGATATGGTGCGTATTTCCGATGCGCGCATGAGCGGCACGGCTTACGGCACAGTGGTTCTGCATGTGGCGCCGGAAGCCGCAGCCGGCGGTCCGCTGGCGGTGGTCAAGGAAGGCGACTGGATCGAGCTGGACTGCGCTGGCGGACGTCTGCATCTGGACATCCCGGAAGCCGAACTGGCGGCGCGCCTCGCCGATTGGCAGGCACCGCAGCAGCTGTTGATCGGTGGCTATCGTCAACTGTACGTAGACCGGGTGATGCAGGCAGACCAGGGCTGTGATTTCGACTTCCTGGTCGGTTGCAGGGGCGCCGAAGTCCCTCGTCACTCGCACTGAACGAAACGGCGGCCGCCTGACGCAGATGGCCGCCGTAATCGTTGCGCGATGGTATGATGCCCAGCAATCACCGCCAGGACCCCACTGCGTTCCCATGGATTATCGAAAGCCTTCCGACCGAAAAAGCATGCACGCGCGCATCGTCCAGGAACTGGGCATGCAAATCGTGTCCGGCCGTTTCAAGCCTGACGAAAAGCTGCCTGCCGAAGCGCTGCTCTGCGAAGAGTACGCCGTCAGCCGCCCGGTCCTGCGCGAAGCGACACGGGTTCTGGTGGCCAAGGGTCTGGTTTATTCGCGTCCGCGTGTCGGCACAGTGGTCAAGGCGCGCCGCGAATGGCATCTGCTGGACCCGGACGTGTTGCACTGGGTCATGCAAAGCTCGCCGCAGAATGATTTCTTCAACCTGCTGACCAGCGTACGCGCGGTCATCGAACCAGCGGTTGCCGCACTGGCGGCGCAGCATGCCACCGACGCAGAGATCGAGTCGATCCACGAAGCCTATCTGCGCATGGAAGCCGCACCGACGCCGGAAGACCTGCTGCAACCCGACCTCGATTTCCACAGCCGCATCGCCGACGCCACCCACAACGACCTGCTGGCACACCTGTGCAACATGCTGTCACTGGCGTTGCGCGAGGCGCTCAAATACTCCAACAAGCGTCCCAACCTGCACGAACTGGCCATGCCTCGTCACAAGGCAATCCTCACCGCCATCCAGAACCGCGACGCACTGGGCGCACGCCATGCTTCGCTGGTGCAACTGGACGATGCGCGCAATGCGCTGAGTGTAGTCCTGGGCGGCGGTTGACGGGTTTCCAGCTTGAGGGTCAACCGTTTCAGGCGGCTGATGTTCTCCCCCTCTGGATGCATCCTATCGCCAGCACGTACATCAACAGGCTGACCAAAAACGGGGCGCCCAGCCACAGAAAATGCTCGCCCGAGCCGACGTTACCCGAAAAGATCAGAGCGCCAATCACTGGCGCTACACCGCCCACTAGACTCAGCAGGGATGTCAGCCCCCCCTGCAGCTCGCCCTGATGCCCTGCCTTGGCATGACGCGACAGCTCACCACGCAACGCCGGCTCGGCAATCAGCCCGACAGCATGGAAACACATTCCCACCAACGTCAGCCAAACGCTTGCAGCGGCCGTATAGAAAGCATAACCCAGTAAGCAACAGGCATAACCGGTAACGATTATCCGCTGGTTGGACATGATTGGCGTCAGCTTGCGTACCAGTACGCGCTGCGCGAACGCCATGCCCAGGGCGAGCGCCGCCAATGCGTACGACACTTCAAGCATGCTCCAGCCATAACGCATCTGATTGGCCAGCACAAAGCAGCTTTGAAATATCCCGTAGGCGAACCAGGAGCACGTCGCAGCCAGCAGATACGGGCGCAGGCCTTGCGTACCCCATAGTCCTCGCAGGCTGCCAAACGGGTTGGTTCGCCGCCATTCGAAGGCGCGCCGATGCTCGGCCGCAAGGCTTTCCGGCAACCTCATGTAGCCATACAGCAGGTTGATTGCCGCCAGGCCGCCAGCGACCAGAAAGGGCAAGTGCGGCCCGTAAGACGCAAGCCCCCCGCCTATGACCGGGCCGAAAACAAGCGCTATGGCGATGACACTGCCCGCTGCACCGTAGAAATGCGTGCGCTGCTCACCCTCACTGATGTCCGCAATATAGGCCATCGCAGTGGCGATATTGGCGGCAGTGATTCCTGCGATGGCACGGCCTATCAGCAAGACCGTCAGGCTGCCGGCGAAGCCAGCCATCAGATTGCCCAGGCACATGCCGGCCAGCGCCAGAAGCAATACCGGCCGGCGCCCATGACAGTCGCTCAGCGCCCCCAGCAGCGGCGCGCACAGAAACTGCATCGCCGAATAAAGTGTCAGCGCCACGCCCAGCGCCAACGAGACATGCTCGGTAGACGATGGCCAGATAGTCGCGATCAGCGTCGGCATGACAGGAATCGCCAGACCGATACCAAGCACATCGAGCCCCAATATCAGAAGAATGAAGCGCATGGGTGGGCGAGTTTCACCTTTTGAGTAACCTCCAGACATATGTAGACCTCAGACTGATTAATGCAGGCGAGCAGGCGTTGAGCCTGCTCGCCATGTTCCGCAACGACGGGTTATCGATCACACTCGGCAAGTTGCCCGATCAACACATCGGCAATTTGCTGGGCGTGGACGGACAGGCAAGTAAAGTGATCCCCAGAGACATCGACCGTTCTTACCTTTGCCGCACTGAACAACTCCCAGCCCCAGGCATCCGTGTCACGGATCTCGGGCAGGTTGATACCGGAGGGCATCGAGTCGACCGCCCTGAACAGTACCAGTGAGGCATCAAGCGCAACCTTGGGCGGGTCATAGCGCATGCCGAAGGCGGCAGCAGCCTTATACACGTTGAACAGCCCCCGAATGCTTCCCTCATCGCCACGCGCATCCAGCAACCCGTGACTTTCCAGCGTGTCCTTCAGATAGCGGATCTTTTCCTCGTCACCCAGGTGCTCGAGCGCCTGCAACTCCTCGCGGCTGAGCTTGATTGGCTTGTCGAAGTAATGCCCGAAGATACTCAGCAGCGAACCCAACACCTGAGCATCGGTAGGCACCTGCATTTGCGTATACGGAGGGGCTGCCGAGTCGAACAGCGCCAGCAAACCCACCTGGTCGCCACGTGCTTCAAGCAGTCTGGCGATTTCGTACGCCACTTTTCCGCCAAGTGAATGGCCGCCCAGCAGATAAGGCCCATGCGCCTGAACCGACTTCATGCAGCGAATATAGTGTTCGGCCATCTCCTCGACGCTGAGGTGAGGCTCAGCCTTGCCATCGAGCCCCAGGCATTGCAGACCGTAGAAAGGCCGTTGCGCGCCCATGGCCTTGGCCAACCCAAGCACCTGATTGACGTTGCCGCCCATGCCCGGCAGACAAAAGAATGGTCTCCCCTCGCCGTTTCGCTGCACCGGCACCAGACAGTAACGTACGGCGGCTTCATCGGCATCGATTGGCGTATCTTCGGCGACACTGTCCAATGAACGGGCGATTCGCTCGATGGTCGGTTCATCAAGGAACTCGGCCAACGTCAGGCACTGCTGAAAGCGCGAACGAATCCGCGAAATCAGCTGGGACCCCAACAGTGAGTGCCCGCCCAGATCGAAGAAGTTATCCAGCACACCCGGCATATCACCGCCCAGCAGCTCTTGCCACAACTGCGCGACTTCCTGCTCCACAGCATTGCGTGGCGCAACACGCTCGGCACCGGAGTCGAACAGCGTCGTTGCCCGGCCCGCCGACGTCGCACCGCCGCGCTGCAGTTGATCGATCAGTTGCTGCAGATCCTGCGCCTTGTGCACGATGATCTGAGCAGTGTTTTGCGCCAGAGCCAGCTCGAATAACTGGCAACCTTCTGCGTTGGTCAGCCCCCGCACATCGTCAATCGGCGCCTGCTCGGGATGCGCACTGTCATAGGCAACACGCATACCTGCCTGCGCCCATGCATCCCAGTTGAGCGAAACCACAGGCATGCCCTCCTGACGACAGGCCTGCGCCCTAGCGTCCAGATAGGCGTTGGCAGCGGCGTAATCCGCCTGACCAAGCCCCCCGAGCACCGACGCCAGCGACGAACACAGAAATATGAAATCGACAGGCTCCTGGCGCAAAGCCTCTATCAGCACATCGGTGCCAACCACCTTGCTGCCCATCACCTGTGCCCATGCATTTGCCTGGCTCAGTTGGATGAGACCGCTGGCTTGCACACCTGCGGCATGTATCGCCCCACTGATACACCCATGCTGAAGCCTGACCTGCTGAAGCGCAGCAGTGAAAGCCTCACGATCAGCACAATCGACCGCCACGTGTTGAATCCGCGCGCCTTGCTGTTCCATCGCCTGCAGCGCTTGCCCGACCTCATCCTTGACCGTCGCCGAACGGGACATCAGGACTAAGGTGACAGCTTTTACCTTCGCAGCCAGATGACTGGCCAGCGCCAGCCCCATGCCGCCCAGACCACCGGTAACCACGTAGGTCCCGCCCTCCTTGAAGTGCAGTGAAGGTTGCGAGACTTGCAGCGCTCGCAGGCAAGGTTCATGCAACGTCTGTTTGCGCAAGGCCAGAGTCGGCGCAAGCGGAGAAGCCTGATCGGGATCGATGTGCTGGAGTACCTGAAGCAGTAGCATCTCATTCTCGGCCGCGTTGGCCAGCGGCAGATCAAAATGACGGCAGCGTATCTGCGGCAGCTCCCAGGTAAGTGTACGAACCACACCAGACAAGGTTGCTACACAGCTGTTGACCGGCTCATCGTCATCCACCTGGCAGGCACCTTCGGTCACCACTGACAGAACAGTGGTGTTTATCGCATGAGGAATGTATGCCTGTACCAACACCATAAGATCGGAAAACAGCGTAATGGCGGCGTGCTCGCCTTCCGCAAGCTGCGTCTTACCGGCCATGTAAATGATCTGGCTCGGCAAGGCATATTGCGTCGCCAGTGTATTAAACAGCTGTCCATATGCCTGTGCGTCGCCGCGAGCAATTGTCGCGATCGTAGCGCCAGAATCACCTGCATCGCCTATGCAGACACTGTCCGGCGGTAGCGCAGCGAGAATGCTGTTATCGGCTGCAACGCCACGCGTGACAACCAGCCAGGGCCCTTGTAACGGCGAGTCGCCCCTGGGAGGCAATGCCGGCCGCCATGCTGGTACCTGACACCAGTCCAAGGGCTCGGTGCGCTGCGCGTCCGGTGCCACTCGCTCATCGCGCAAAGTAAAGCCGATCACCTCGGCCAGCAGAGCACCGATTCCGCCGTCGTTATCGACTTCGAACAGTTGCACATCATAGACATTGCTGCGAACTCGCCGTGCATGGCTGTAAAGCCGGGAGCGCAGTGGTGCATGAATAGTCAGGCGCTGATAATGGAACGGTAATCTGCGGGTGCTGTTTTCCATGATCGAGAGAAAACCAGTCGCCATGTCGAGCAACGCCGGATGCAGCGCAAAGCGCTCAAGGTCAGCGGCAAACACCTGATCCAGTTCCAGAAGCGCCAGCCCCTCATCCTGGCCGAGCCAGATCGAACGAAAGCACTTCCAGCGAGGCCCGAACAAGCCGA
Source organism: Pseudomonas sp. ICMP 10191 (assembly GCF_001467335.1). Classification (NCBI taxonomy): domain Bacteria; kingdom Pseudomonadati; phylum Pseudomonadota; class Gammaproteobacteria; order Pseudomonadales; family Pseudomonadaceae; genus Pseudomonas; species Pseudomonas sp. ICMP 10191. The sequence goes on along the minus strand of NZ_LKGW01000001.1, from coordinate 47,189 downwards.
GACGCGTGTTCAATGCCGCATGTTCGACTTCATCGGCAAGACAGTCAGTATGGTCGGACTGAAGCTGCATCAGCCCTTTTAGTACGAGGCGCTCCCGGTTGTGGCGTTTTATGAAACCTAGCGCGTGCAGCATTCTGTGCTGCTGCGGAGCGTTACCATCGTCCGATACCGACTCGAGGAAAAACTCAGTGCTCTCGGTGTGATCCTTGAATGTAATCAGCACGCTTTGCGAGGCCTGCTCATCTTCCAGAACCAGAGGGGTCGGGAAGTAAACGTCACTCAGTTCGATCAACTCGATGCCTTCCATACGCGCGTAGGCATTGCGTACCAGCTCGACACATCCGGTGCCTGAAAGCACTGGCTTTCCTTCGAAAACGCGATGTTCGTCCACCAGCCAGAGTTGTGGCGACAGGCTCAATCGGAACTGCCGACGGTTACCCTGCACGCGCTGCCAATGCAGGAACAACGGTTGCTTGTGCTGCGCGGAAGAAACCGTCCCGGCAGCCTCGATCCAGTGGCTGTCCCGCGCAAACGGATAAGTCGGCAGCGGCACGCGTGCGCCGTCTGTACACCCTGCGGCCTGCGCCCAACCGAAACTTGCTCCCTGCCTCCACAATGACGCGATGCCTTCCGCCAACGCCGCCTCGTCCGACCGGCTGTCCCGTGCATGCCGAGTGCAACCAAGCACGCACAAGGGCTCAGCATAGGATTTCAGTGCACTCTGAAGAGCACGGCCCGGGCCGACTTCGAGAAAAATCGGGTCTTCCAGTTCGTCGGCAAGCAGCGCGATACCGTCAGAAAAGCGCACGGTATCGAGCAGATGAGACGCCCAATAATCACTTTGGCTGCTCGAATCGATCGAGAACCAGCCACCGTTGTGGTTGGACACGAGCGCGATAGTCGGAGACTGAACAGAGAACCCGCTGACAACTGCCTTCAACGCGTGCGCAGCAGGAGCCATCATGCGGGAATGAAAAGCGTGCGAGGTATCCAGTACACGCCCCACGAGCCCTTCCTCGGCCAATTGTCGCTCGACCCGCGCAATGGCCTCAAAATCACCGGCAAGAACACATTGCAGCGGCCCATTGACGGCCGCCAGCTCCACGCCGTGCCCCAGAAAGCGCGCGCAATCTGCTTCAGAGAGGCCAACGGCAAGCATCGCACCCGGAGCTTGACGTTGCATCAGGCGGCCCCGCTCGACAACCAGCTTCAAGCTGTCTTCCAGACTGTAGACACCCGCAAAACAGGCTGCCACCAGTTCACCAAGGCTATGGCCTATCAGCGCCTGCGGGTGGATACCGCGGCTTTGCAACAACAGGGCGCACGCGTACTCGACCACAAAAAGTGCCGGTTGCGCGATTTCCGTACGGCTCAGACTGTTGGCTGTATCGCCACCCGCTGGCGGGTATAGACTGGCCAGAATGTCGACGCCATAACGCTTCAATATGACCGTGCAGCGGTCAACTGTCTGTCGAAATACCGCCTCACTGCCGTAGAGGCCCTTGAACATTCCCTCATACTGGCTACCCTGCCCGGAGAACATGAACACGATCGGACGGTCCTGTCTGCGCTCCATGAGCGCTGTGGACGAAGGTGTCTGCAGCGCGTGCAAGGCTCCGGCAATGCTCTGGCTGACAACGCTGTCCCTGAAGGCAAATCGTGTGCGGCCCTCTCCCAGCGTGAAGGCGATATCGCGTATATCGGCCACCGGGTTCTGCAGACAGGTGATCAGTTGCCGACGCTGATGGTCCAGCGCTGTAGCGGTACGTGCGGAGAACGGCAGTATGTACCAGCAATCGCTATCGTCATGCGGGCGCACTGACGGCTGCGGAGGCTCCTCGACAATGACATGAGCATTGGTCCCGCCGATGCCGAAGGAGCTGACGCCTGCCCGACGTGGCGAGGCCGTAGCCGGCCAGGGTCGGGACGTCGTGTTGACATAAAAAGGGCTGTCGTTGAAATCAATTTCGGGATTGGCTCGCGTGAAGTTAAGGCTTGCAGGCAGGACGTCGTGCTGCACGGCAAGTATGGCCTTGACCAGCCCGGCGACGCCTGAAGCCGCATCAAGATGACCGATGTTGCTCTTCAACGAACCGAGGGCACAAAAGCCCGGCGTGAAATTTGGCAAAGCGCTGGTATAGGCCTGCGTCAACGCACGGACTTCTACCGGGTCACCCAGGCGAGTGCCGGTGCCATGCGCCTCGATATAACCAATGGAGCCTGCACTGATATTCGCTGCATCGAGCGCGGCGCTCACCACCTGGGCCTGCCCGTGAACACTGGGCGCGGTATAACTGACTTTGCTGGAGCCATCGTTATTGACCGCCCCGCCCTTGATCAAGGCATGAATATGGTCGCGATCTTCGATTGCCCTGTCAGCCAGTTTGAGGACCAGCACTGCACAACCACTGCCACCTGTGGTGCCGCTGGCCTGCGCATCGAAAGGCCTGCAATGGCCATCGGCGGAAATGATGCTGCCCGGTGCCGCCTGGTAACCGTAGTATTGAGCTTCGACGGAAGCACCGCCGACGATCACCATATCCGACTCGCCCCGCAGCAAGCTTTCGCAAGCCATCTGGACCGCTACCAGTGAGGAGGAGCAAGCCGTCTCGACGGTAATCGCAGGTCCGGCGAGATTGAGTTTGTAAGCCACACGCGACGCCATGAAATCGCGGCCGTTACCCAATAGCCACTGGATGTTCTCCAGTTGCAGCTCCTGGCGCCTCGGGTAAACGTGATCAAGCAAGTAATGGCTGGTGCTCGCGCTTGCAAATACGCCTACGCGCAAATCGTTCAGAGAACCGCCATAACCGGCGGCTTCCATAGCGGTCCATGCGCATTGAAGAAAGATGCGCTGCTGAGGATCCATCAACTGGGCTTCACGAGGTGAGAAGCCGAAGAACTCGGCATCGAACTTGTCGACATCCTCGAGACGATTGCCACACTTGACGAAATCGGCACGCTCCAGCAGATCAGGGCTTACGCCATGCGCGAGCATGACCTCGTCACTGAAATAAAGGGTCGACTCCACCCCCTCGGTGAGGTTCTGCCAGAACTCGCTCAGGTCAGCGGCGCCCGGAAAGCGCCCGGCCATGCCGACGACCGCCAGCGTACGATTTCCGGGATCAATGGCAGGTGATGCCTCGCTGGCTTGGCGAACCTCCGGCAGCGGCCCATGCAAGCGTTCCAGGTGAGCGACCAGACCACGCAGCGTCGGGTATTCGAAAAGGTCTGTCATGGCCACGGGCGCCTGCAAAAGCTCGCTCAAACGTTTTTGCGTCTCGACAATGCGTAACGAGTGGCCACCGAGATCGAAAAAATTGTCGTCCGAATCGATTTCCTGACAATCGAGTACTTCCTGCCAGATCTTTCTGACCTTGTTGTGCAGGCGTTTTCCAGCGGGCCTGACGACCGCAGGAGAGGTCGGCATCTTACCGACCGCAGTGCCTTCCTGCGCGCGCTGATCAACGAGGTTTTCGAGTGCCTTGCGATCGACCTTGCCAGTACGGCTAAGCGGTAGTTCGGGCAAGCAGATCAGACGCTCCGGCACCATATGTGTCGGCAGCACTTTCGCCAGCTCTGCACGCACCTGTGCAATGCTCGGCTTGCCGACGTAATACCCCACCAGGATCTTGTGCTCGTGGTCATCCTGTTTAACGACCACGACCGCCTGCTCAAGCCCGACTATCGCGTTCAAGCGCGCTTCGACGTCGCCCAGTTCAATGCGGAAACCGCGAACCTTCACCTGATTATCGATACGCCCGACATAGCTCAGGCTTCCATCGAATTGACGAACCACAAAGTCGCCAGTGCGGTACAGCCGCGCCTCGGGTGAAACACCATATGGGTCTGGAAGAAACGCTTGCGCAGTGCGCTCATCCAGATTCAGATAACCCTGTGCCACCCCGTTCCCGCCAATGTAAAGCTCGCCGGGTACACCGCAGGGCAGAGGGTTCAGGTACGGGTCCAGAACATACATTCTGACGTTGTCCAGAGGCCGCAATACCAAGGCGCCTCGTTCATCCCAGTAATCCTGGGCAGATGCATACACCGTCGTTTCGGTCGGACCGTAACCATTGAGGAAACGTCTGCCGGTTGCCCAGGTCTGGGCGACGTTCGCCGGACAGGCCTCACCGGCGCTGATAATGACTTTCAGCTCGGCAAGCTCGGCATGGGGGAGCAAGCGCAGGGCCGTCGGCGTGATCTGCAGATGAGTAATACGTTGCTCGCGCAGAAGCGTCACCAGATCCGGCCCCGGAAGCAGCTGTTCAGAGGCGGCAAATACCAGCGTAGCGCCGCTGATCAGTACCGGAAACACCTCGCCACAGACCCCGTCGAAGACAGGCGAAAAATACTGCAGTTGTCGCGACTGAGCATTCAGTTCCAGCGCTCGCGCAAATGCATTCGCGGTGTTATCGATATTGCGCTGCGAAACCATCACCCCCTTGGGCTGCCCGGTCGAGCCAGAGGTGTAAAGAATATAGGCCAGATCCTGAGGCTCACGCTGGCAGGCCGGAGCAGACCATTCGCCCTCGGCACCTTCGAAGTCGTCGACCAGCAACGTCTCCAGCCCCAAAGCCGCAAGCTCGTGTGCCAAGCCTTGATGACCCACCACGCGGCGCAATGCTGCGTCTTTGATCATGTAGCCCAGCGCACCTTCCATCGAATCCTGCGGATTCAAGGGGACAAAGGCACAGCGCGCCTTCAGGATGCCAAGCATGCCTGCCACCAGATAGGGATGCCGTCCAGTGAACAGGCCGATGTGCTCACCCGCTTGCACACCCTTCTTTATCAGCGCGTGCGCGATGCCGTTGGCTAACCGGTCCAGTTCCGCGTATGTCCAGCAGCGTTGTTGCAACTGAAGGGCCATAGCCTGCGGAGTCTGACGTACACGCTGTTCAAAACGGCTGACGATATCGCCGTCGCCGAAGTCGCGTGACGTGTCGTTGAACTGGCTGATCAGCCTCTGATGTTCGGTTGCAGGAAGCATCTTCACCTGAGCAACGGTCTGCTCGGCATTGGCCAGCATATTTTCCAGCAGGCACTGGAAGTGCTCTGCCATGCCCGAAATGACGGAGCGCTCGAACAGTGACGTCCGATATTTGAATACCCCACTCACCCCTTCGCCTTTAACAGCACGCAACTCCAGCATCAGGTCCAGCTTCACCTCAGTGGAGGCAAGAGAAATTTCTTCCGATTGCACATACGGCAAGGTAAGCGGTACGGCCGTCGTGCTCTGCACCACAAGACCCACTTGGAAAAAAGGATGCTTGCCGGGCAGCCGCTGCGGGTTGAGCACTTGCGCCAGGTAATCGATCGGCACCGAATGATTTGCCTCGGCGGCAAGCAGGGCCTGGCGACTCTGCTCGATAACCTGCGCCACACGCAGAGGGCCTCGCAAACGCAGCCGTAACGGAAGCAGGTTAACGAAGAAACCGATCAGGTTCGCACTTTCATCATGGTCCCTTCCCGAGAATGGCATGCCGATCAAAATGTCGTCCTGCCCGGTGTAGCGATGCAATAGCAGCGCGAACGCGGCGTGCATGACCATGGCCGGCGTGCATTGAAGACGCAGGCAAAGCTGATCGAGCCTTGCCGAGCAATCGCCAGGAAGAGTCAGCGCAACGTAGTCGCCGGCCAGCGGATTTCCTGCTCGCGGGCTGGAACGCACAGGCAGTACCAGAGGCGGCGGCAAGTCCTTAAGCGAAGCCTTCCAGGCGTCTAGCTGAGCCTCGAACGCCCCGCTTTCGAGTTGATTTCGTTGCCAGGCAGCATAGTCCTGATACTGAGCCTCCAGTGCGCTAAGCCTGAGGCACTCACCTTGCGTCAAATGCCGATAAAATGCTGCCAGTTCCTGACGCAGCAAGGCACTCGACCAACCATCGTAGGCAATGTGATGCAAGGTCAGGCACAGCACATATTCATCCGAAGCGGTCTGCAGAAGCACCGCGCGTATCGGCAGTTCCTTGTCCAGCAAGAACGGCGTGTGCACCTCCCGCTCCAGTGTGACCGAGAGCGCTTCGCGAGCGATTTTTTGCTGCCTGAACGGTACGCGCGCGCTGTCAGCGTGACTTGTCACAACCAGCGGCTCTTTCTGCGTAAGGCCCTGAGCGTCCACAAACGTTTCAAGCTCGCAGGTGAAATGCGTGCGCAAGACTTCATGACGCTCAAGTAACAGATTCAATGCACCTTCCAGCGCAGGAATATCCAGTTGCCCGGTCAGACGGCATATTTCCGGCATGTTGTAAGCGGTGCCCGGCTCACTGTGCTGGGTCAACCACAGACGGCGTTGCGCAAACGAGAGACGTTGGCGCTCGATACCGCTACTGCGTCCGATCGCGGCAGGCCTGGAAGCGACACTGGCACCTTGGGCGATCTGGATCATATTCAGCATGATCTTTTCGGCGACCTGAGCGACGGTGGGCCCTTCGAACAGGTTTGCAATACTTAGGGCCACACCAAAGCGCTTTTTGATGTGCGCAATGACTTGAGTGACCAGCAGAGAATGCCCGCCACTCTCGAAAAAATTGTCGTCAATGCCGATACGCGGCACATTGAGCAGTTGCTGCCAGTCTTCGACAAGCTGTTCTTCCAGACTGTTGCGCGGTGCGGCATAAGCGCGTGAGTCCTGCGCCCAATCGGGCTCAGGCAGGCTCTTGCGATCGATCTTGCCATTTGCGGTCAAAGGCAGTGCTGGCAAGACTACCAACAGGCGCGGCACCATATGGCCTGGCAGACGCTCGCCAAGGTAGGCATTGAGTTGCTGCGCTGTAGCGCGGGTTTGCACATAACCGATCAGTTCGGCCTCGGCACCTGGTGACTGACGGGTGACCACCGCGCATTCACTCACATCAGGATGGTCGGCGAGTACGCTCTCGACTTCACCCAGCTCGATGCGGAAGCCACGAATTTTGACCTGGTTGTCACTGCGGCCCAAAAACTCGATGGTGCCGTCGCGCATGTGCCGACACAAATCACCGGTGCGATAGAACCGCTGTTTGCCGATGCCAGGTAAAAACCGTCCGCTGGCCGAGAACGAACCTGTCAGGAAGCTCTTCTCGTTCAATTCAGGGCGATTCATGTAACCGGACGCCACCGCGCCGCCGCCAATCAACAATTCGCCGGGGACAGTACGCGGTACCAGATTCAGCGTTGCGTCGACCAGGTACAGGGAGGTGTTAGGCAAGGGACCGCCGATAGGCAAGCTGCGCTCAGAGTCATACCACCCTGCATCGGGCTCGAACGTGGCGCTTTCGCAGGTTGCCTCGGTGACTCCGTAAACACTGACAACCCTGGTATGCGGTCCACACAGCGTCTGCATTTTCCGATACTCGTGGACAAACCACACGTCCGCACCGCAGGTGAGTGTATGCAGGGTATCCAGACGCCGTGCGGTCTCTTCCAGGTAACGAATCATCTGCCGCAGGACCGCAGGCACGAACTCGAGCAACGTCACCCGTTCAGCTGTGATCAGCTCATAGAGTCGTTCAGGGTCAGCCAGACTCTGCCGAGGACACATGATTAACCGCGCGCCAACCGCCAGCGCGCGGACGACATCGCTCATGAATACGTCAAACGTGAAATTGGCCATTTGCAAAATGCCAGTAACACCCGGCTCGGTCTGACCGTAAGTCTGCTCCAAGGCCTGGAGCAGGCTTACCCAACTGCCGTGAGAGACACTGACGCCCTTGGGACGACCGGTAGAGCCGGAGGTAAAAATGATGTAGGCGATGTCTTCCGGTTGCGTGTTGCGCCCCTCGAATTCGCTCTCGAGCAGCGTGCCGGTGGTCTGCGGCAAATCATCCTGCAGCAGGCACGGATAGTCCTGCAGTTGCTTCTGAAAGGCGCGCAGCGTCAGGACCAGTCTGGGCTCGATGTCCTTGAGCAGATCCGCATGACGCGCATCGTCGATTGCGAGCGGCACATAAATACCGCCCACCTGATGCACCGCCAGTAACGCGACGATGACCTCTGGGCCATAGCGTTGCACTACCGCGATCCGGTCACCATGACGAACACCGGCAGCATGCAGATGACCCGCCAGTACCCGGGCCTCTGCATCAAGTTGCGCATAGCTGTATCGACGGTCCGCATAAATCAGCGCATCCATCTCGCCCCACTGCGCGGCACTGCATTTGAACCACTGATGGAAAGGTGCAAAAGGCGCTTGCGGCGCTGCCGGCTGATGATTAGCCAAGCGCAGCGCCTGCTCCACGGCTTCGTCAGACAACAGCGAAAAATCGTCAATAGCCCCGTCCGGGTTGCGCGACACCTGCTCCATAATGATCAGCAGGCTATCGATCATCCCCTGCACTGCGGTCTCATCCAGCAATGCGGTGTCATACTCGACCGCGCCGCTCATGCCGCGCGCAGTCAGTGCCAGGGTCAGACTCAGGTCATATTTGGCGGTGCAGGAGTCGAGCGTATAAACGCGAGTGCGCAGGTTTTCCAGCTCGACCGAAAAATCCTCGTTGGCCATATCGAACAGCACCTGAAACACCGGCGCATGGCTCAAAGAGCGCGGGGGCTGAATGGCCTCGACAATCTGATCGAAAGGCACATGGGCATGCTCGAATGTATCGAGCACCGAGGCGCGAACTCTTTTGAGCAACTCGACGAAAGAAGGAGAACCCGATGCATCGATCCGGTTTGGCAGCGTATTGACGAAGAAACCGATCACGCCTTCCAGATCAGCGGATTGCCGATTCGACATCGGCGATCCGATGACCAGATCCGCCTCTTGCGTATAGCGATACAGCAGCACGGAAAAAGCCGCAAGCCCTACCATATAGGGCGTGACGCGACAGTCCTTGGCCAGTTTTTTCAGCGCGTCCGAGACGGCTGCAGGCACTTGAAAATGACAACGCTGCCCCGCGTAACGCTGAACGGCAGGACGCTTGTCATCCAGCGGTAGTGGCAATACCGGAGGCGCACCGGCCAATCGCTGCTGCCAGTGAGCAATATCGGGATCTCGCTCAGCGCTCGATGGGCTCAGACTTAAATAGTCGCCAAAGTCGAAGTTCAACGGCTCGACGTTCACCTCGCTGCCCTGCACCAGCGCCGAATAGGCTGAGGCCACTTCAGAGAGGAAGATCTGCATCGACCAACCGTCGAAAATGATGTGATGAACATTGATCAACAGAACATGCTCGTCGGTCGCACAGTACAGCAACGTCGCGCGCAGAAGCGCTTCATGCTCAAGATCGAAAACATAACGGGCTTCGCTTTGCTCGAACGCTTTCAGCGCAGCTTCGCTGTCCGGCTCGGCTCGCAGGTCAACTTTGCGAGTCAACAGTTGCTCGTTGACAAGGCGAATGACCGGTTGCCCATCGATACAGGGAAAACGATAGCGCAGTGCAGTCTGGCGCTGATAGACACTGTCCACCGCCCGCTCAAGGGCTGCGCAATCCAGCGCCCCGTCAATGCGCAGCGCGAAAGGCACATTGTATGTGGCGCTCGCATCTTCCATCTGGTGCATGAACCAGAGGCTTTTTTGCGCAGGCGATAAATTCAGAAACCCCCGGGCTGCCGGGGTCGGACTCCTGACAGCGGATCCGGTGGTTGAAGTGACCGTTTTTTTTTGGGACATGACCATCTCCACCTCGACAGCGAACGATGTCGCTGCGAGGACGGGTTAAATTGGGGGGCTGAGAGGCGAGAAAGCGCGCGGGGGTATTTTTACTACCCACCACGCGCCGGTAAGCGGTCAGGCGGTCAGGCGGTCAACGGCTCGGTCGAGCGCTCGATAGCACCTGCAAGCGTCTCGACGCTGGGATACTCAAAGAGCAGATTCAGCGACAGACGACTGCCGAATTGCTTGCTCAGCCGCGACATGATCCGCATGCCGGCCAGCGAATGCCCGCCGATGGAGAAGAAGTCTTCGTTTCTACCCACTTCCGGCACATTGAGGATTTGCGCCCAGACCTCGGCAATGGATTTTTCCAGAGCCGTCGACGGTCGCTCGCTGGTGACTCTTGCACGGCCGTTTTGAGTCGCCAGTTCAAGCAATGCACGCTTGTCGACTTTGCCGCTCGCATTGACCGGCAGTTGCTCGATCACATGCACTTCGGAAGGCACCATGTAGTCGGGGAGGCGATCCCTTAGCGCTACACGAATCTGTTGTTCATCCAGTGCAATGGTCCCGTCCAGACTGACAAAGGCAACGAGTTGCTTATCAAGATTCAGTGTGCGCAGAATCAGCGAGCACGCCGTGACACCAGGCAATTGACGTATCGCCTGCTCAACCTCACCAGGCTCTATGCGCAAGCCACGGATCTTGATCTGGCTGTCACTGCGCCCCAGAAACTCGATACCGCGGCTCTGGGTCCAGCGCGCCAGGTCACCGGTGCGGAAGAGAGTTTTGCCGGGGAACCTCTTCAGTGTCACAAAACGCTCCTGGCTCAGTTCCGGACGCTTGAGGTAGGCGCCGGTGATACCTGTGCCGCCGATAAATAACTCTCCTGGAACACCTGGCTCGGCAAGCTGCCCGAAAACATCCACGATGTAGGCATCGGCCTGTGCAATTGGCCATCCGATCAGAGGCTTGTCAGTCACTTGTTCGACTTTGTCCATGCTGTAGGCAGTGGTAAACACCGTACCTTCAGTAGGGCCGTACCCGATGGTGAGCGTCCCGGTGGACTGTGCCAGAAAACTGCGCATGCTTTGCGGTGAAACAACGTCACCGCCGGTCACTACATGTCTGACGCCAGCCATCGCATGAGGATACTGATCGACCATTTCCTGGAACAATGCGGACGTCAGCCAGAGTACGCTGACCTGCTGGCTTTCCAGTGTGTGTGCCAGGTCATCCAGCCCGCCGGCTTCTCCAGGCTGAACCACCAACTGCGCGCCGTTCAGCAAGGCACCCCAAATTTCAAAGGTCGATGCATCGAAGGCGAGGGGCGCGAAAAACAGGAAGTGGTCGTCACCATTGATATCGATATAGTCCGTCCCCTTGACCAGACTCACGACCGCGCGGTGGGTACTGGCAGTGGCTTTCGGAGTGCCTGTGGAACCCGATGTGAACATGTAATAGCAGTGAGCATCGGCGCTGACGACAGGCTTGACCAGTGGCGACACGCGCAGGTCATCCTGCTCAGTCAACAATTGCCCGATCAACAGCGTTGAGGTTGCATCACGTAGAGGCGGAGCACTCTCATCGATCAGTGCCCACTTGACGTCCGCCTCTTCCAGCAGCCAGTCACGACGCTCGGCAGGCGACGCACAGTCGATCGAGAGGTAGCACGCACCGGCTTTGAGTACGCCCAAGAGCGCTGCAACCTGCCACTCGGAGCGCATCATGCAGATACCGACGACATCACCGGGCTGCACATCCTTGCGAAGCAATATGTCGGCAATTTTGTCGGCGGACTCATTGAGCTGAGCGTACGTCAGCACTGCCTCCCCGCACCGCACAGCGATGGCTTCGGGCTGTGTAGCCGCAAATGCCTCGACGATGGCGTGCAGGGACGTTTCAGGGTAGGTCGAAGCAAGCCCCTCACACTGTGCCTGAATGGCAGCCTGGTGCTGGGCCGACAGGCTTTGTGCCAACGTCTCGTCAAGTGACTCACCGGCCTTTTCCAGCAGCTGGACATAATGCCCGGCCATTGATGTCGCTGTTTCCTGAGTGAACAGGTCAGCGGCATAGCCGAGTGACAACGAAGCCTTTGTGCCGGAACGGTCCAGGACGAATTCGATGGGCGGATGCAGACTGCCCGAAGCACTTCCCTGCTCTGCACGCGCGGACAGGCCGTTGCAGAATACCGACTGTATTAATGACTGTGGCGCTCTTCCCGATGCCGCAACACTGTCATCGAGCGCTTTTTCCAGGCTCTGTGCGGAAGATGCGTGCCACTGACGAGCCTGCTCGCAGTGCTGTTGTGTGCGCAGGAAGACATCGGCAAATGTATCGTGCGCAGTGAGCGTCAGCTTGAGTGGCAACGGTGTGGCAAGACGCTGTCCATCGGCAGCGGTACCCAGACCAGCCACGACGGTTTGATGCCCGCCATAACGTGCCATGACAATGGCATAGATAGAAAAAAGCGCTACTTCAGGTTCAATGCGGCGCTGTTCACACGCTTGAAACAGGCGTGCAAGGCTTTCATCCGACAATGGGATTTCATGACGCACAAGTGGCCCGCTGACAACGCGATTAAGCGCATGGTCAGCCAGAAGACCCGAGGCTTCGAGGTCGAGAGATTGTTTCCAGAACTCTACGCCAGGACTGACAGAAGTACCGCCTGCGGCAAGGACAGCAGACTTGCGTACATTGGCGAGGCTTTCTGCCGGTTGCTCGAGCCAGGCGCTTGCCAGGTGGAGGAAATCATCCATAAGCGCTACGACATCTGCCTCTTTGGCGACAGCGGTGGAGTACTCAAGCATGAAACGACCGCCAGCGGCCGGGTTAACCTCGTCATCGAAAACGCAAATGACATTGAGGTCGAATTTCGCAGAACCGTTTGCCAAGCCCTCCACCACCTCGACATCAATGTCCGCAAAGTCCAGGGTGCGGGACATGGAGTTATGAAAACTGAAAGCAACCTGAATGTAAGGTAACTGCTGAGTTAAACGCTCCGGGCTCAGATCGGCAACCATGGTGGAAAACGGCACATGCGACTGCAAACAGGCCGTGCGGATTTCTTCTTTCACGGCTGCCAGTAGAGGTGCCCAGGGCGTGTTCGCGTCAATGTCGATGCGCAGCGGCAACATGTTGACCAGCATACCGATGGTGTTTTCGATACCCGGCAGGTCGCGGTTGGCGACGGCGGTACCGATCAGTTGTTGCGTCTGACCCGAACGCGCCGCTACTACACAGGCAAACAGTGAAAACATAGTCTCGAACAGGGTGGATTTATTCTTCGAGCCATACGCCTGAAGTGCGCTGATCAACCCACCGGGCAACGGTACCGACACGGAACTGCCGACAAAATCCAACGCCGCTTGCCCACCCTTCGGTGCAGGAAACGGCGAATGCGTGTAGGCAGGCCAGGTTTCAAGACGACCGTACCAGAAGTCTCGGCCTTGACGACCTTGAGCCGAATCCAGCCAGTCGCGCTCCCATTGGCAGTAATCGATAAACTGGATCACCGGCTCAAGGGGCTCTTGATTAACACGGCCCTTTTGTTCGTTGTAAAAATGATTGAGCTCTTTGAGAAACAGCCGAAATGACCAGCCGTCATGAATGAGGTGGTGTTCGATGTGCAGCAATGAGTGGAATTGGTCACTGAATTTGAACAGCACCCATCGAATCAGCGGAAGTTTCGCCACTTGGATTTTCTGGGCTATTTCAGCTTTTATAATAGAATTCATGTAGGTCTGCCGTACCGCTTCACTGCTGGCAGACAGGTCAACGATCGGGATGTTCACGGGCCAGGCGTCCTGAATAGTTTGCCGTGGCTCCCCGTCAACCTCATCGAAAACAGTGGAGAGTGACTGATGACGCTCAACCACCATACTCAGCGCCAGTTCAAGCGCGTTGATATCAAGGTCGCCGCGAATATTCAGCATGGCCTGAAAATTATAAGCGATACTTTCTGGTACTAACGTCTCAAGAAACCAGGCCTGTTCCTGAGACATGGAGAGTGGCCCTTCCGTACCGGTTATATGCTGTACGCCGGCCCGCTTAGCGAGATCTTGAGAGCGTGACGGTGCGGTATTATTTTTCTCAAAACTGTTCATGACGGCCTCAGGTAACATATTAATCAGGTGACATCAACCTCGTAAAAAAACCGATGCAAGAGATTTTGTTAACGACGATTGACTTCTTTCAAAAAAAACACATACACCCTGTAACCGTCTACCTGTGAAAAATAACAGCTTACGCAGCCCCCCCAACCTTCCTAGTCTATATAACGCCCTAATAACAACGCATTGCAGAGCACAACCTGTCGAGGTAAACGATGCAAACCGTCCAAAGATTTCACTGTAACGATGCACTCAAATTTGAACTCATGCGTCTTTACAAAAAGAATAACTGGCGATGGCTACTGGGTTGGTCGGGGGATATTATTGTCATTGCTTCCGCTGTCGCACTCACCCAATGGTCGTTGTATGCTTATCCCCTCAGCGTGCTAATTATCGGTTCAAGGCAACGCGCACTCGCCTCCCTTGTTCATGAAGCAGCCCATTTAACCCTGACTCAAAGCCGTTCCCTAAGTTATGCCATTGGCCACTATCTAACCGGCTTACCCATCTTTCAGGATTACGAAGCTTATCGACATTCGCACGTGCACCTGCATCACCATCATCTCGGTGACGCCGACAAAGACCCGGACTACCGTTACTATATCGATTCTGGACTGCAGGCGACCGTAGATCGGTTTGACTTCATGTTTAACCATCTGCTTAAAACCGTGCTGCTCCTGAATATATTCAGCTACCTGCGTTACCTTGTCATTCATCGGTTGGGCGCACTGTTCAAGTCCCCTCGCAAAGCGCTGACCCTCATCGCAGTACACGCTGTTTTATTCTCGTTGTTCTACGCCACCACAGGCCTGTACGGTTACCTGATGTTCTGGCTCGTTCCTTACCTCACGGCTTTTCAGGTCATCGGTTGGCTGTCAGAGGTTTCTGAACATTTTGGATTGTTCGGCAAGGAACGGGAGGCCTTGCGTATCACCCGCAACCGTTTCCCCTCCTGGTGGGAGAGGCTGTTTATCGGCATGCATGGAGACAACCTGCATCTCACTCATCACTTGTTTGCAGGCATCCCCTACTGGAATCTGTACAAGGCGCACTGCGTTCTTTTGCAGGACCCGAGCTATGCTGCAGTCAATCAGGTCAAGGGTGGCATCATCTCGGGTCGTCGCGACAGGCAATCGGTCATACGCCAGATACTGAACATTTATCGCCTGCAAAACAAACGTCATTCTCAGCACAACACTGCGCATCAGGCGCGGTACGAGCAGTCGACGCGCGAAGGTACGCAGGCAACAACAGGCGATAACCGGTAGCCGTCGCGTTCCACTGCAGGTTGTCAATAAGTATTCCGATCGAACCCGCGCTGTATCGGAATCGCGCACAAAGAGCCGAGGCTCACTCAACGCTTTAATGGCCTTTGCGACCTGCCACTCAGGGCGGTCGTCAAGGCTAGCACCGTCCCTTACAAAATGCCCATCTTGGTCAGTTGTATGCAAGCCTGAAGTTTGGTTCGGACACCCAACTTCGAGATCACATTGGAAATGTGAAAATCCACGGTTCTTTTGGATATATTTAGAATGACGGCAATTTCATTACAGGTCTTGCCTATTGCCGTCCAGATGTACACTTCCTTTTCACGGTCCGTGATAGTGAAGTTTTCGTCCGATTCATTCAAGCCCATGACCAGGCCCGTCAACTTATGATGAAACTCACGAACCAGCGACTTCACCTCCGTCGCAAGACTGTACTCGCCTTGCGCATTCCCTGTTCCGGCTTCTTTATTTGCAAACCGAAGTAAACTGAATGCCTTCTCTTCGCCGAGGTAGAACGCCGTCATCCCGTCAGAGGTGGTACCGGCGTCGATCATTTCGCCACGGTCATTTGATGATACAGGCCTGTTCAGTAACCCGGTAAATAGTGGCTGAGAGCAAGCAACGCCCCGAACCGTATCCGCTACGTCCTGCCGCTCCGCACAATGACTGTTCTTTTCCCCTGCCTCCGGACCGCTGACCAGAACAAAGCCATGTTGCTGTAAGGCTGGCGTGTGATGATAAAAAAAATAGGCATAGTGATGAACACCCCGCTCACTTGCACTCTGTTCGAACTCCCATTCCAGCTTTTGTCTGCCGGTGCTTTTTTCATGGCCAAACATATCGCTGCGCAATGAAAGTGCCATCATCCTACTCCATGAACCATTTGAAATGGCTACTTCTCAAGTGAGAAGCCCATGCAATTCATGATAACTACGCCCCACCCTTCACGCAACTTAAGTAACTCTCAGACTTTGAATACCGGCACTTTGCCTGCACACTGATACTCACTGTGCGCGATTATAGTATTTCTTACGACATCTTATTAAGCCGCACACTAACAGCTCCACCCCACAGAACAATACCTTGATAGTTCTGATAGGCGTCTCATAAAAACTTTAACTCTATCACCCTAAAAACTCTATTCTTCGCCCCTTCTCTCATCCCGCTGTCCCCCTTTTACAGGGCAAGGCAACCTTGACCTGACACAAGCCGATCAATAAAAGCAGCCGCGCGTTGCGAAACGTTCGGCACAGAGCGAAGACACTTCACCAAGAAGAGGCTGGATAACCTCATGTGTGTCTTAATGTGAAAATAGCGAATTGCCCACCTTCCCCGCCATCTTCTCCGGCTTGATCAAAAACCGCGCCAGCGCGGGCAGCAGCCACAGTGCGCCGAACATGTTCCACAGCAGCATGAAGGTCAGCATCAGGCCCATGTCGGCCTGAAACTTGATTGCCGAGAAGATCCAGGTGCACACGCCAATGGCCAGGCACAGACCAGTAAACAGCACGGCCTTGCCGGTGGACTTAAGGGTTTCATAGTAGGCCTCCTGCAACGGCAGGCCGGCGCGCAGGAAGCTTTCCAGACGGCTGTAGATGTAGATGCCGTAATCGACGCCGATGCCCACTCCCAGCGCCACAACCGGCAGAGTCGCGACCTTGACGCCGATGCCCATGAACGCCATCAGGGCGTTGCCCAGCACTGAGGTCAGCACCAGTGGCAGGACGATGCACAGCGTGGCGGCCCATGAGCGGAAGGTGATCATGCACATGGCTGCCACGCAGAGGTAGACCAGCACCAGAATGACCAGCTCGGACTGCTTGATGACCTCGTTGGTCGCGGCCTCGATCCCGGCATTGCCGGCGGCCAGCAGGAACTGCAGGTCCGGCGTGTCGTTCTCCTTGGCGAAATCCTGCACGGCATGTACGGCACGGTCCAGGGTTTCGGCTTTATGGTCGTTGAGGAATACCAGCAGGGGCGCCAGCGAACAGGTGTTGTTGTACAGACCGTCGGCGCGGGCAATGGAGTTGTTCAGCACATCCTTGTTACGCGACAGGCTCTCCCATTTCAGGTTGCCCTCGTTCATGCCCTTGATCATCTGTCTCGACACCGTCACCAGCGAAATGGCCGACTGCACGCCCTGGGTGTTTTCCATCTTCCAGGCCAGCTCGTTGATCGCTGACATTGTCGGATAGGCCGAGCAACCTTCTGGTGGCGTCTTGACCATCACCACCAGCACGTCCGAACTGGTGGAGTAATGACTGATAATGAACGCGTTGTCCTTGTTGTAACGTGAATCGGGACGCAGCTCCGGCGCGCCCTGGTCCAGGTCGCCGATCTTCAGGTTCTGGCTGTACCAGAGCCCGCCACCGAAGGCCAGCAGCGCCAGCACAATGGAGACCGGCGCAACCTTTGGGCTGGCAAAGTTGGACAGCAAGCGCCAGAACGGATGCTCGGACACCGCATCCTGCTTGCTGCGATTGATCGCCCGCTTGCTGATGCCCACGTAGGAAATCGCCACCGGCAGCAGGATCAGGTTGGTGAACACGATCACTGCCACACCAATGGAAGCGCCGATGGCCAGCTCGCGAATCACCCCGATGTCGATAATCAGCAGCGTGATAAAGCCGACCGCATCGGCCAGAATCGCGATCATGCCCGGCAGAAACAGCTGACGAAACGTCCGCCTTGCAGCGGTCAGGGCGTTGTCGGCCTCGCTGGATTGCAAGGCGATACCGTTGATTTTCTGCACACCATGGGAAATGCCGATGGCAAAGATCAGGAACGGCACCAGCATCGAGTACGGGTCAATACCGAACCCCACGACGTGCATCAGCCCAAGTTGCCAGATCACCGCAATCAAGGTGGTGATCAGCACGGCGATGGTGCTGCGAAGACAGCGGGTGAACCAGATCAACAGCACCAGCGTGATCAGAAAGGCGATGCCAAAGAACATTACCACCATGAACAGGCCGTCAATGAGGTCGCCGACTTTCTTGGCGAAGCCGACGATGTGAATCCTGATGTTCGGGTTTTGCGCCTGATACTTGTCGCGGATCTTCTCTTCAAGCTGGTGCGAGAACTGCTGATAGTCCAGCGCCAGCAACTTGCCCTGGTCTGCCGGATCCGGGTAGGACTCCTGCAACGGCACATCAATGATGCTGGATTTGAAATCGTTGGCCACCAACCGCCCGACCTGTCCGGACTTGAGTATGTTGTTGCGCAACAGATCCAGACTCTCATCCGAACCGTTGTAACTCTGCGGAATCACTTCGCCTCCGGCAAAGCCCTCCTCCGTCACTTCGGTCCAGCGTACGCTCGGGCTCCACAGCGATTTCAGGCCAGAACGGTCAACGCCAGGAATGTAGAACACCTCGTCGCTGATCTGACGCAGCGTCTCCATGTAAGGTTTGGAAAAGATGTCACCCTCCTTGGCCTCTACCGAGATACGAACGGTGTTACCCAGATTCGCCAGATCGTTGCGGTGTTCCATCATGTTCTGGATGAACGGATGGGACAGCGGAATCATCTTCTCGAAACTGGTGGAAGGCCGCACCTGCGTGGCCTGCCAGAACAGAAAGAGGCTGGCCAGCAGGCACAGGATGATGACTGCCGGGCGATGGTTGAAAATCAGGCGTTCGAGGAAGGCTGCCTTGTCATCCGGATCTTGCGCGTGCTGGTGCGTGTTCATGCCTGAATATCCCCGCCCTGAAAGGTCTTATTGTTGGGTGGTATCGGCGCCCGTCGGCGAGGTGAGGCGAACGCCGCCCTGCCCGACCAGAATCAGATTGCCTTGAGAATTGCCAGTGACCCCGGCCAGCGAGATGCGATCAGGTCGATTGAAGACCGCGAATGTTTCACCGTCGTCGGTGCTGCGCATGACACTGCCGCCATTGCCGACCAGCACCAGCGAGCCATCGGCCAGCAGCGTGGCACTTGCCAGCCCGAACTCGATCGGCCCGCGCGCACCCTTCAGTTCGACGGGCTGCCAGCTGTCACCAAAATCGCTGGAGCGAAACAGATTGCCGCGCAGACCATAGGCCAGCAGCGTGGACGGCTGTGCCGTGCCGATCACACCGAATAACGAGCCTTGATACGGGCCGTCGATTTTCTCCCAGGTCTGCCCCTCGTCGCGGGAGCGAAACATGCTGCCCGCTTCGCCGACGATGAACAGGCCGGCGTCCTTGACCTGAGTGATGCCGTTCAAGTGGTACTGGTCTTCGTTGTCCAGCCGGTCGCTGACATCTTCCCAGTGCTGCCCGCCATCGGCCGTGCTCAGCAGCAGGCCGTAGGCACCGATGGCCAAACCGTTGTCGAGATCCTTGAACCAGACATCCAGCAGCGGAGCCTCGCGCTTCAAGTCCTCGAACTGCTTGCTCCAGCTCTTGCCGCCATCGCTGCTGGCCAGTACCTGCGCGTCGTGACCGACCGCCCAACCGTGCTGTTCATCCACAAAAAACACGGCCGTCAACAACTGCCGGGTAGGCACGCGGGCCTGACTCCAGGTCTTGCCCTGATCATCGGAAAGCAGAATATGCCCATGGTCACCCACCGCGACCAGCCGCGCTCCCGCATGGGCGACGTCCAGCAACAGCGTGCGTGAGGCTTTGGCCGACTCGATGGCATAAACAGGAGCGTCTGCAGCAACGGCAGTGGATACCGGCTCGGACCCGGCCGTGGCTGGCAGCGCAAACAGGGATGACGCAACGACAGCCAGGGACATGCCCGCGCATAACCAGGTGCGACGATGGAAGGACTCACGCATGGACTTTTCCGCTCTTATTATTATCAGGTGGCTGTTATCGGGTGCGGGTGCCGGACAACTCGTATCGATGTCGACGCCCGCAGCGCTATGGCGTTACCTGTCTGGAAGCTCAGCCATCCTAGGCAGCTTTGCAAATGCCTGACAATCGACATGTCGTTATCTTTTGTTAAGCGTGTTGAATGTGATTGATGAAACATAACGACGGTTGATCGGGCAGATTGACCGGACGCCGGTCAGCGAATGCTTCTGCGCCGCAAGGCCGCTGGTTTGAAGGCGTTCACGCTGGGCGCCGGTTGAGAGAAATCACTGGTGCCAGGCTCTTGATTGTCGAGGTTCTGTACGTGATAACGCCGGGCCTGCAGGTCATGGAAGACGTCCAGAGCAGACCAGGTCGTCGGCAGTTCGTAGTAGTTCTTCAGGTACGCCATGGAGACGCGCCACAACTGCCCCCGGGCATCGTACTGATCGACGATTGCGGCCTGCCAACTGTCCTCGTCCAGGTACAGCGTGCGTCTTGAGTAGACATGACGCGCGGTCGGTTTGAGCGTGCCCTCCACCACCCATACACGATGTAGTTCATGGCGCGTATAGGCCGGGTTGAGATGACCCACCTGCAATAATTGCCGATAGGTAATGTCGGGGCTGGAAATGCGGTAGTTGTTGTAGGGAATATAAATCTCGCGTTTGCCCAGTAACCTCCAGTCGTAACGATCCGGCGAGCCATTGAACATGTCGGTGTCGTCAGCCGTACGCAAGCCTTCAGAGGCCGGGATCGGCATGTCGTAAGCCAGACTCGGCGCGCGGCGTACCCGACGTTGCCGCGCACTGTAGGTCCACGCCTGCCGCGGCTCCTGTATCTGGTCCAGTGTTTCATGGACCAACACGGCAGAACCGGCCATACGCGTGGGACACTGGGTAAACGACAGGTAATAGAACAGCACGTTATCCAGACTGGCAAAGCTGCCCGCAGGATCATAGAAGCGAAACAGCACTTCCTGACGCGACGTGTTCAGCTTGAAACTGCCGTCGCGCTGTATCGCAACTTCCGAAGTACGTCGCACCGCATAATGGCCGCGATACCGGGCAATGTGGTTCCACACGGCCTGAATGCCCTTTTCCGGAAGCGGAAATGGAATGCCGCCGTAGGCATCGACAAAACCATTACCACCGCCGATCAATCGGGCTTTCTGCGCATTGCGGCGGGTGTTGTCGTACACCCATTGCGGCGCCGATCCGGAACGTCGCGTGGGGTATACCGGCATCCGGTAGCTGTCGGGGTAGGTTTCGAACATCGCCACCTGCCCAGGCGTCAGGCGCGTGCGATAGTGCTGCATATTGGCGTGAGTGATGGTGAACAGGGGCTTGTCAGCGGTATACGGGTCGACATGCCGAGTGCCCGAGCCCTTGTATCCGGGCGGGGGCCGGGTGATTCCGCCCGTCCAGGGCGGAATGGTCCCCGTGGCATTACCTGCCATCTCGCCTCCCAGCGGGGTCAAACGACTCCCGAGCAACGTGGTATCGACTGCCTGGCAGGTGTTGATCGCGAACAGCAGCGTCAGCGCGCCGCCCAGCAGTTGTTTCATGAGCATGTGGGCTCTCCTTGCATGGCCACGTCGGGACGCATGTATGGCGTCCTGGCCTGTAATAGTTCTGCTATAAACAGCGTTTTGTCGGGGCGACACCGGTTATTGACGCGCGGCCAATAAACAGTTGTTTGACAGGCAGACCGAGTGACCCACGTATTCTTCCCGCGAACAGTTTGTCTATCGGGTATACGTCCGTAGGAAACTTCACAAAATAAAAAAGAATGAACAACACACTGTTAAACATTCATGAAGCAGGCACCCGGAATGGCCCACAGTAATGCAACGTGAATGCCAACAGGCAATAAAGAACAGATCACAACTTATATAAGATACAGATCTGAAACGTCGTGCTCCCGCGTTATGACCAGAATTAAAAACAACGACACCGCCTGTTTGATTGTCAGACAGCACACTAACAAGGCCGCTCGTTATGGCGGTTTATTGGCGGGTATATGAACGTGTGGTAACAAAAAGAGTGTTACGTGCTTCAAGCCCGTAACACCGGGTGACGACAGGCAGCGCTCAGTCGATAACCACGTGTGGCAGGAAGCGGCTGGTATCCTTGGTGATCAGGCTGTGGTCTTCACGAATACCGATCCCTGACGCAAGATCGCCGATGACCCAGGAGCCGATCAGCGTGTAGCTGTCGCCAAATCGCGGAAGCGGCGAGTACGCCTGCAGAATGTAGGGCGCATCGGTATAAGGCCCATCGACCGAGATGACCTGATCGCCGGGCGTACGCATTTCAATGTTGGCGCCCTCACGGGAAAAGTAGGGTTTGCGCACCCAGCCTTTGGGGACCGCTTTGCTCGGCTCGTGGTCGACATGCGCAGGCAGCAGGTTCGGATGACCTTCGTTGAGCTGCCACAACAACGGCAAAATCCCCTTGTTGCTGAGAATCGCCTTCCACGCGGGTTCGACAAACTGAGTGCCGCTGGCTGACACGTGCTGGCCGAATTCCTCGTGAAAGATATGCTCCCACGCGTGCAGTTTGAACAAGCGCTCGATCCAGCGCCCGTCCAGATCGACAAAACGCCCATCAGCGCCGAGGCCGATGTCTTCGATATCGATATGCCTCGCATCGATGCCGACGTGTGCTGCCATACGCCGCAGGAAATCGGTAGTGCCCCGGTCTTCGATGGAACCGGACATCGCCGAAAAGTAGAACGGACTCGTGCCGGAAAACTCGGCAAAGGCCCGAACCAGATCCTCAGCAATCGAGTTGAACTGGGTGGCATGCGCAGGCAACACGCCGCGCGCCATCTGCTCTTCCAGCCAGAGCAGTTGCACCGCCCCGGCTTCCATCAGACTGGTCGGCGTATCGGCATTGATTTCGTACATCTTTGCCGGGCCTGTACCGTCGTAGGCAAAATCGAAGCGCCCGTACAGATGCGAGTGTCCCTCCTTCCACGAGGTCTGGATCAGGTCGAAGAACGCTTCCGGAATCGCCAGTTGATGGAGCAGCGCTTCGCTGTCCACCACGCGCGCCACGGCGTCCATGCACAGCTGGTGAAGTTCCTGGGTGGGCGCTTCAAGATCGCGGGTAATCTGCTGTTCGCTGAACAGGTAATACCCGCGCTCGTCCCAGTAACGCTCGCCGTCGATAGTGTGAAAGTTGAAGCCTTCACGTTCGGCGGTCGTGCGCCAGTCCGGACGTTCCTCGATGCTGATCTTTTTCATGCCGCGAACCGTCAGCCTCCGAAACTGCTGCTGCCACTGCTGCTCTTGCCGCCCCAGCCACTGCGTGCCGAAGCCTGGCTGCCGAAGCCGCCGCGCGAGATGGTCGATGACACCGAAGACGAGCCGGACCCAGAGCTGCCCAGATTGCGCCCCAGGGTGCTCCTGCCGTAGCTGCGATCCGGGCTGGATTGCGCCTGGGTGGAACGGCCGAAGGTCTTGCCGCGATCGATCTGACTGGGCAGCGACGAGCTGTAATAACCGCCTCGATCATCGCGCGTCTGGTAGATGGGCTGCGAGTAATAGCGGTTATTGCCGAAGCCGTTGCTGAGCAGATTGCCGATCAGCAGCCCGGCCATCAGCCCGGTGGTGCCACTCATGCCTGCCGGAGCAGACTGGTTGACTTCCTGATTGGCACGGTCCAGTGCCTCTTTCGGCACTTGCCCGGAAAAGCCCAGTTCGAAGCCGCCGAGCTTGGGCATGTACTTGCCGTCAGAGGTGACCTGGCAATAATCCGGTACGAAGTCCGCGTCGCAGGACGCCTTGTCATCATAGGTCGGCGCAATGCGGCGATGATCGGACAGCGCCTGCATGTAGGCATCCGAACAGATATTCACCGGCACCTTGGCATCGACGCATTCCTGCACCGAACTGAAGTTGGCCTTGGCGTTGACGGTGTCCTTTTTCTCGGACGGGCCACACCCGGCAAGGGCCAGCGGCAGTGCACCGGCGAGTACCAGTTTTACTGAACTACGTCTCATCGTGAGTCTCCTTGTTCAAGGCTGCCGTCAGACCGACGGGGTCATGCAGGCGGCATTGAGAAGACCGACGCTGATCGCGACGCTGGCCGAATAGATGGCTGCTGCCATTTCGCCCTTGGCGATGCGTGTCGACAGGCCCTTGAGCACCAGACTGGTAACGCCGAACGCCAGCAGCTGCACAATGGCGGCAATCACCACCCAGACGATCACGTCCAGAATGCTGATGCTGTAGCTGATGATGTTACTGGCCGGCAGCGCGAAACCGATCAGCGAACCACCCAACGCCAGCGCGGCGGCACTGTTGTTCTCGCGAATCAGCGCAAACTCCTTGTGTGGGGTGATCCGGCTGTAGATGAACTGGAACAGCGCGAACAGGATGACCGCCACCAGAATGTACAGGACGAAGCCAAACACGGCCGTGGCATTGAGCGACATACGCAGCGCGTCGATCATGAGGATTTCCTTGTCAAAGAACGTTGATATCAGTGGATTGCAGCGTTATGCCGACCGCCGTGGTGAGCGTGATGCTGCCCTCCTCGTCTTCCTCTACGGAAAACAGCAGAAATTCACGGCGGTTGATCAGTCCCGTTTCGCGGGCGTACAGCATGCTCAGGTGCTTGACACGATAAGTCGCGTCGGGACTGACAATGTCTTCATCGAGCGGCGTCAGCTCGGTCTGGCCAGGGGAAGTCCCCCATTGCCGCTCGAAGACCTCGCCATCGTGCTCGTAGGTCGGCAGGCCGATCTTCGATGATGGCCCGGTCAGGCGCAGCAATTCATCCTTGCTGGTGATCGGCTCGGCGCTGTAGTAGCCGAACAGGATGATGTCCTGCACGTCCTCCGGATTGGGGCCGTCGCTGACCACTTGCAGAAAATAGTCCTCGTTATCGAGGTAAAAACGATGCAGTGCCATGGACTGGCCGAGATCAATATGCCCTACGGACCAGACCTTTTCATCGCCCGGAACGACCACTTCCGAGTGACCGTCGAGCAACAGCTTCAGTGAACTGTCCAGGCACAGCATGCGTCCGGACGCCAGCCCCAGCGGACTGACCGTGCTGACCGGTTGTACGCCGTCCCGGCCTGATGCCTTGGGGGCTTCCAGGCCCATGGCCCGTTTGAACCAACTCATAATCCATTTCCTTGCAGTGACGGGTGACGATATATAACGCTCTTCAAGCGCAACAGGCGCACTGCCGCCGCGCATTAGACTGGCTCACTTCTGCGCCAGCAATGCCCTGGAATGCATCAGCCAGGCCACACAAACGCCCGCAACTGCACCGGCGATATGTGATTCGAACGACACGCCGGCCACCGGAACGAAGCCGAATACCAACCCGCTGTAAGCGGCCAGCACCAGCAGCGCGATCAGCACGCTGGCGATACTGCGCTGATACCACGCACGCGCCAGCAGATAAGCCCACAAACCAAAAATCAGACCGCTTGCGCCGACATGGATATTGCTGCGACCGAAGCTCCAGACCAGCAGCCCGCCCAGCAGGCAGATCAGCCCGGCGACCCATGCATAACGCCTGACACCCTCGGTCGCCACCAGCCAGCTCAGCACAATGAACGGCAACAGATTGCTGAGCAAGTGCTGAATCGACCCGTGCAGAAAGGGCGCAAACACAATGCCGCGCAACCCGATGAAGCTGCGCGGCATGATACCGAAATGGACCAGACTGTTGTCGGTGACCGAGTTGATTGCCTGTACCGCAATCAACACGGCCGAGAGGACGAGGATGACCTTGAGTCGTCGGGAAAACGCCATGCACTACCCTCGTCCACCTTGTTGCAGCGCTTACTGAGCCGGCGTCTGACTTTTGGCTTTCAGGCGCGCCAGTACATCCTGCGCACCGCCGCTTTTGGCACCGATCCCGGCATCCTGCAGACGACGTTCCAGATCGCTGCCGCTGGACTGGCTGGCCAGTTCTTCAGCCGCTTCGAGCTTGGCATCCTGTTCGTCCTGACGCTGCTTGAGGCGTGCCAGCGAACCCACTGCGGTTTCCACGGCGCCGCTGGCACCGCCGGTTGCGGTGGCCGTTGCAACGCGAGCCTTTTGCACGGTTTCACGGGCCTTGGCCATCTCGACCTGCTGCTTGAGGCTCTTGATTCGCGACTCGGCCTTGATCACCTGATCCTGCAGCAGGTTGACCTGCTTGCTGAACTGATCGGCCAGCGCCTGCTCCTGATCACGCAGGGCTTCGATTTCGGCAATCTTGTTTGCACATTCGACAGCCAGCGCTTCTTCACCCTTATCGAGGGCCTGCAGGGCGCGACCTTCCCAGTTGGCGATGCTGGTGGCGTGTTCTTCAAGACGCTGCGCCGAGAGTTTGTGCTTGGCCTTGATGGTGATCAGCCCGTCGCGGGCCTTGACCAGCGCGTTCTCGGCGTCACGGATTTCCTGGTCCAGAATGCGGATGGCATTGGCGTCGGCAATCGACTCGCCCACTTCGGAAGCGCCGCCACGAACAGCGGTCACCAGTTTTTTCCAGATACTTGTAGTCATGAATGTTCTCCGCCTGACAGCGCTGTTCAGTAGATGAAATGATCTTCAAAAGCATCGGCCGCACGGATCACGTTGTCCGCGAGTGTGAGGATTTCCTGCACGATTACAGTGAGCGAAGAGGCCGCGCTCAGTGCGCCGAACAGGCAGTAGACTTCCTGACCGCCGCCCAGCTTTTCGATGCCGACCGACGACAGCGGAAACAGGTCGCGGCTGCGCAGGACAACGTCGTTGAACGCTTGCACGTTCTTGATCTTGTTCACTTCGATCAAGGTCGCATCGGCGAGAATCTGCTCGCCTTCCACGGCGATGTAGATCGGCAGGTCGCCGTAGTCGGCCATGGTCAGCCTGATTCCCGAGGCATCGCCCTCGGTCACATCAAGCTCGATCTTGCCGTTCGTCACCAGTTCCAGTTCGCTGAGTGCCTTCTGCAGAGAGCTGATGGTCCAGTGGGTATTCTCGGTCATGAAGTCCTCCAGTTTTATTCTGTTGCCCAGAAAGGGCTGTCTTAAAGCTTTTTCGATCCCCCGCAAGGCATCGACATTTTCCGGCCGGATCCAGAATTCGCGCTTCACCAGCCCCGCCTCCTTGAGCCGCAGGCGCATTTCACGCATGTAATCAGTGGAGCTCTTGGACACCTTGGCCGGGACCGTTGCGTTATCGCCCTGGGTTTTACGAGGCATTGGCGCTTCCCCTTGCTGCTGGCCGTGAATCAGGTAAGCAACGTATCAGATGTTTCTGAAGATAGATACGCATCACATGTGAGATTTTCAGGAGTGAATTCTTATCGTCGTTACACAACACGAGATGAATTCTGAAAACCGGATGGCTGAAACGCTGGTAACTGGATAAACGCCAGTCTCTGCAGGAGCGGGCTTGCTCGCGAAGGTGCCAGTACAATCCACGGACAGAGGCGTTGCAACCATCGCCTTCGCGAGCAAGCTCGCTCCCACGAGATGGGCGCATTGCGATGAGCGCTTTGAGCATTGGCACACAAATCAAAAAAGGCGCTGTCCGCATCAGCAGACAGCGCCTTTATCACCCACGCAGTTCAGGCAATAGGCACAGCACAAACCCTTATTCAGCCAGGCTTTTGCTCACCACTTCATACACGTCCGCCGACAGTTTGCCGGAGGCGAGGATGCGCTCCAGCTCGGCCTTCATCAGCGCCTGACGGGCGCTGTCGTATTTGCGCCAGCGGGTCAGTGGTGCCAATTGACGAGAAGCGATCTGCGGGTTCAGCGCGTTCAGCTCGATCACGAGGTCCGCCAGGAAGCGGTAGCCGGAGCCATCAGCCGCGTGGAAGTTGACCAGGTTCTGCCCGGCGAAGGCACCGATCAGGGCACGCACCTTGTTCGGGTTCTTGATGCTGAAGGCCGGGTGTTTCATCAATTCCTGCACACGCTGCAGGCCGCCTGGCAGCGTGCTCGCCGCCTGGACGCTGAACCACTGATCCATGACCAGAGCATTGCTCTTGAAGTTCTCGGCAAACACCGCGAGCGCCTTGTCGCGCTCGGCAGTGAACGGTGAATTGACCAGCACGGCCAGCGCAGTCAGGCGCTCGGTCATGTTGTCGCTGGTATCGAACTGATCAATGGTGGCTGCCAGCACCTCCGGCTTGCCGCTCAGCATCAGGTACGACAGCGCGATATTCTGCAGGGCACGACGGGCAAAGTGCGCGGCTTCGGCCACATAAGGCGTGAC
Source organism: Pseudomonas sp. ICMP 10191 (assembly GCF_001467335.1). Classification (NCBI taxonomy): domain Bacteria; kingdom Pseudomonadati; phylum Pseudomonadota; class Gammaproteobacteria; order Pseudomonadales; family Pseudomonadaceae; genus Pseudomonas; species Pseudomonas sp. ICMP 10191. The sequence continues at coordinate 19,239 of NZ_LKGW01000001.1, read as the reverse complement.
CTTCGACACTTCACGGTTGGCCTGATAGCGCGCCAGCAGCCCATCGAACAGCCCCTCTGCCAGTTGCTGACGGGCAAACTCGCGAGCAGCGTGAATGGCATCAACGTCGGCCACTTCACTGATTTCGGTCAGATAAGCTTCGCCCGGCAACGAGAGCATTTCCGCGACCATCGCCTGATCCAGGTCATCATCCGCCAGCACGGTACCCAGTGCAGTGATCAGACGCTGATCCATGACCAGTTTTTGGCCTTGCTGATGCTGGCCGATCAGTTCCTGCAATATCTGAACCGACAACTGCTGACCGGCATCCCAGCGATTGAAACCATCGCTGTCGTGCTGCATCAGGAACATCAGTTGGTCGCGGTCATACGGGAAGCTCAGCTTGACCGGCGCTGAGAAGCCGCGCAGCAGCGAAGGCAGCGGCTTTTCCGCGACGTCGACGAAGGTGAAGGTCTGCTCGGCTTCAGTAACCGACAACACTCGTGAGGTGCCGGTCGCCGCCGTTTCGTTCGCCAGACGCAGGGCAATTTCGCCACCCTTGCTGTCTAGCAGCCCCAGTTCAACCGGGATCACGAAAGGTTGCTTCTGATCGCCAGGCTGGCCTGGTGTGGTCGGGCAGCTCTGACGGAAGGTCAGGCTGTAGGTTTTGGCCGCAGCATCGTACGACTCGCTGACCGCCAGACGCGGCGTGCCCGCCTGGCTGTACCAGCGCTTGAACTGGGTCAGGTCGACGCCATTGGCGTCTTCCATGGCCTTGATGAAGTCGTCACAGGTCACGGCCTGGCCATCGTGGCGTTCGAAATACAGATCGCTGCCCTTGCGGAAGCCTTCAGCACCCAGCAGGGTGTGAAGCATGCCGACCACTTCCGAACCCTTCTCGTACACGGTCAGGGTGTAGAAGTTGGAGATTTCGATGAAGCTGTCCGGACGCACGGCGTGCGCCATCGGGCCTGCGTCCTCGGCGAACTGGTGAGTACGCAGGTAGGCAACGTCCTGGATACGCTTGACCGTAGCCGAGTTCATGTCGGCCGAGAAACCGGCGTCGCGGTACACCGTGAAGCCTTCCTTGAGCGACAGCTGGAACCAGTCACGGCAGGTCACGCGATTGCCCGACCAGTTGTGGAAGTATTCGTGGGCGACAATCGCTTCGACACGCTGGTGTGCGGCATCGGTCGCCGTCTCGGCACGCGCCAGCACGGCACTGGAGTTGAAGATGTTGAGGCCCTTGTTCTCCATCGCGCCCATGTTGAAGTCGTTGACCGCGACAATCATGAAGATGTCCAGATCGTACTCGCGACCGTAGGTCTCTTCGTCCCAACGCATGGACTTCTTCAGGCTGGTCATGGCGTGCTGGCACTTGTCGATGTTTTCCGGCTCGACGTAGATACGCAGGGTCACATTCCGCTCATTCATGGTGGTGAACGTGTCTTCGATACACCACAGATCACCGGCCACCAGCGCGAACAGGTAGGCCGGTTTCATGAACGGGTCTTCCCAGGTCGCCCAGTGCCGACCACCCTCTTCTTCGCCGCTGGCCACCGGGTTGCCGTTGGACAGCAGGATCGGGAAGCCCTGCTTGTCGGCGCTGACGGTGGTGGTGAACTTGCTCATCACGTCAGGACGGTCGAGGTAATAGGTGATCTTGCGGAAGCCTTCGGCCTCGCACTGGGTGCAGAACATGCCGCTGGACTTGTACAGCCCTTCCAGCGCGGTGTTGGATTCCGGATGGATGCGCACGGTGCTGTCGACCGTAAAGCTTTCAGCCTGTGGGTGCAGGGTCAGGTGATCGTCGGTCAACTGATAATCCGCAGCGCTCAGCTCGACATCGCTCAGTTTGACCGAGACCAGTTCCAGATGCTGACCATCCAGCACCAGCGGCGGCAGGCCTGCGCCACGCTCGGGGTTGCGGCGCATAACCAGTTGCGCGTGAACCAGCGAGTGGTCGTCGAACAGTTCGAAGGTCAGGTTCGTCTCATCGATGAGGTACTCGGGAGCCTGGTAATCCTTCAGGTAGATCATTTTCGGTTGTTCGGTGCGCATGCTGGAATCCTTCTACTGATGCACGGCCAGCTGATAGGCCGTGTACTTGCGAATATTGATCACGCCGGTGTCGAAAATCAGGTATTGGCCCTTGATCCCCAGCAGCGTGCCTTCGGCAATCGGGTTCTTGTCCAGATTGAAGCTGACAATCTTGGTCGGATACGCCTCGACCGGGTAACGAAACTCGACAGGCTCGGCGTCATGTAGCAATTGGATGGCCTGCAGCCCGAATCGTTCTTGCAATCCCAGCAGCCCTGCGCCGCAACTGTCGAACAGCTCCTGGCGAATGGCCTTGAGATCGACGGGTTGAGCGTCACCCTTGAGCAAGGCACGCCAGTTGGTACGATCGGCCACCTGGCTGCGCAGCAGGTCTTCGACGAAGCCGGACTGTTGGCGGGTTGCTACGCGCAGGATCGGCAGAGCCTGGCTTGCACCCTGGTCCAGCCAGCGGGTCGGCAACTGCGTTGAGCGGGTAATACCAACCTTCACGCCTGACGAATTGGCCAGGTAAACGATGTGATCGGTCATGCAGAACTGCTCGCCCCACGCCGGATCACGGCAGGTGCCCTGGTCGTGATGGCATTTTTCCGGGCTCATGATGCACAGGTCGCACTGCGCCAGCTTGAGCATGCACGGGTAGCAGTAACCCTGGCTGTAGCTGGACTTGGTCTTGCGCCCGCAATGACTGCAATGAATGGCGCCGAGAAACTCCAGACGCAGCGTCTTGCCGATCAGCGGGTTGACTGCTATCTCGGTGTCGCCCAGGCGAAAAGCGTATTGCACACACGACGTGTCATCCTGACGCGCCGACATTTTGTTGACTGCTCCGCGACCAATTTCGATCAATGAATAGCATCCGATTTGAACAGGATATTGGGCACCGGGGCCGATTTCGAGGCGCATTCCTGCGGCCCCATGTAGCCCGTACGCTGGTCTTCCGGCAGGTTCTGCGCTTCCCAGGCGATCAGCGCCTGCAGGGACAGTTCACGCTGCTCTTGAGTGAGCTTGCGACCGTCGGACCATTTGCCGATTTCCACAGCCAGTTTCAGGCTCTCGTAGATATCCGGGGTGATGTTTTCGATCATTTCTATAAAAGACGACATGGCGCACTCCAGAAAATAGCGGGTAATTCTAGGCCTTGCGGCGTGCAATCGCACCACCCAGCAGCCCGGTGACACAACCGATGATCAGCCCGCCGACATGCGCACCGTTGGCGATCTCGCCGAAGCCGAGCATGCTCACCAGCCCGGACAGGCACAGTGCCAGCCAGACCAGCATCATGATCAACACCCCGCGCGGCAGGCGATAGACCGGGTTGGGCGCCAGCATCTGGAAAATCCAGCAATGCCCGAGCAGGCCATACAGCACGCCGGACAGTCCGCCAAACAGGCTTGGGCCGCTGAACAGGTACTGCACGTAATTTGAGACCGACGAGAACAGCAAGGTCAGCAACAGCAACGACAGGCTGCCCTGACGAATTTCAATCCGCCGCCCCAGCTCCCAGAACCACATGCCGTTCATGGCCAGGTGCAGGATGCCGAAGTGGATCAGCATGGGCGAGATGATGCGCCACCACTGCCCGGACGCGAGGCTTTCGGACAATGGCAGAAACGTTGCGTACTCGCCATTGATGCGGAAATCCTGAAAGGTCAGCCAGCGGACGGCCTCAAGGTTATCGCCCAGCAGCGTCAAGCCGGCCACCAGCAAGGTGACCAGCAACACCAGGGCCGTCACCGGACTGCTGCGTAACTGCTCGATCAGGCCGGGCGGCTTGTAGGTGGAGTTCACGGTGTCTTGCGCCAGTTGAACGTGCTCGTCGCCTTCGGGGAAGCGCGTGTACAACTCGCGCACTTCTTCGACCAGTCGCGGCGCGTCCGGCACCCACAGGACTTGCTCGCCAGCCTCTTCACTGACTCGGTGAGGAATCTGCAAGCGCAGCAACAAACTGATAAAACCGCTCAGGTCGGTGCTCAGCGGCAAGCGCAGGACAGCTACAGGACTCATTCTCAAACCTCGGGACGCTGCACATCTACCCAGACGAATTTGTCCGGATCGATTTGTGTTTCCTGGTCCAGCCGATAGGCGACCAGTTTGCCGTAGAGCACGGCGCTGTAATCCAGACAGGCCAGGTTAGGCCGGATGGGCGCAGGGATGCCGCTGCGCCAGTAATGACCGACAAACAGCAGCGGCTCATTGATGCCATACCGCAGCAACGCGTTTTTTTCCGATGTGGACAGCGGCGTCTTGGCAACCCCTTCGGGCAAGGCGTCCGGCTGAAAGACCACGTCGCCATAGGTTTGCGGATCATCCTCCCAGAATTTGGTGCGGAAGAATTCGCGGGTCAGTCCATCACCGCCAGTCAGGGTCAGGCCGTGCGGCAGACGCATGTCGGTGCCACGCAGCAGACGATTGAAGACATTACTGGCGAAGCTGCCGGGTACTGCCGATGCCTGGACGAAATGCTTGTCGATACACCCCGTACCATGCAGGCCACGCAGCGGATCGATCAGGGTCGCATCCCAGCAGGCATGCACGACCCTGAAGCGACCGGCATCGAGGTACAGCGGTAACTCGTAGAACCAATTGACGAACTCGCTCCACTCATCCGGATACTGCTCGAACTGCGCCAGGGTCTCGCCGATCAGCCGCGCATGACGCGGGGTGTGCTCGCGCACGAACTGGTGACCGCTTTCGGACAGGGCCGGCGTCACCCAGCCCAGCGCGTTGAACTCGTGGTTGCCCATGATGCACAACGCCTGACCGGCCTGAACCATGTCGCGAACAATGTGCAGCGATTCGCGAATGCGCGGGCCGCGGTCGATGATGTCGCCGAGGAAGATGACGATGCGCTCGGGATGGCGCCAAACGCCAGCCTGCAGACGGTAACCGAGAAGCTCCAGCAAGTGCTCGAGGGTATGGGCACACCCGTGCACGTCACCGATCAGATCATAGCCACGCGCCGGATCGAGCATTAATCGCCCCCGCCGCCGAGCTTGCTGCCCCAGCCGAGCTTGGTGCGGCAGACCTCGTAATAATTGTGATCCAACGGATGGATCAGACGCAGTTTCTGCGGTTTCTTGCTGACCGTAATGGTGTCACCCGGTGCACAGGTGAAGTGATTCTGACCGTCGCACGACACTTGCGGGTAAATGGTCATGTCCTTGGACACCACGATTTTCAGCTCGCTGTTGCCGTCGACCACGATGGGCCGCCCGGACAGGGTATGCGGGTACATCGGCACGATGACGATGGCGTCGAGCTTGGGGTGCATGATCGGCCCGCCTGCAGACAGCGCGTAGGCCGTCGATCCGGTCGGCGTGGCGACGATCAGGCCGTCGGCCTTCTGACTGCACACGAACTGACCGTCGATGTAGATCTCGAATTCGATCATGCGCGTGGACTTGCCGGGGTGCAGCACCACGTCGTTGAGCGCATCGCCCTGACCGATGGCCTCGCCGTGGCGACGCACTTCGGCCTGGAGCAGGAAGCGGTTTTCAACCAGGTAATGCCCGTCGAGCACTTCGGCACATTTGACCTCCAGCTCGTCGGGACGGATGTCGGTCAGAAAGCCCAGGCTGCCACGGTTGATGCCCAGCACCGGAACGTTATGCCGGGCCAGCGCCCGCGCTGCGCCCAGCAGGCTGCCGTCGCCGCCGACCACAATGACCATGTCGCAGACCTCGCCGAGCATCTTGCGCGATGAGGTCTGCAGGCCATGACCGGGCAGGACCTCGGCGATTGTCTCTTCGAGAATGACGTGCAGGTGGCGGTCCAGCAGGAATCTCTTGAGTCGGCGAACGGTCTCGAGCACCTGAACACTGCCCAGGCGACCGATGATGCCGATATTGCGAAATTGCTCCATGAGGCTCCTGCTGCGGGTTCGATACGACTTTAAAAACGTGATTATGGGCGAAAGGGCCTGACAGCAGCAAACCGGGGTTTAAAAAGGGTTTCGCGGACCTTGCAACAGGGTATGGGCAGCACGCTAAAGTCCGATGCCTGCCTACCGTGTCAGAGCGCGGGTTTTATCGCATTCCACACTGACGCCGCCCGCTCGATGGCCGCCTATCTGCGCACCTCGCCAGAATGCCCGGTCCTTGCCGCCCCGCTTGGCCTGATACAAATTGATGTCGGCAGTCTTGAGCACTTCCGAGCTGTCCACTGCCGCTGGGATGTCGGCCAGCCCGGCACTGCAGGTCAGCGGGCTGACAGCGAGTGATTTTCTGATGCAGTCCAGCAGGTTCAGCACATATTCCCGAGCTTCATCTTCACTGCACATTGGCAGGATCACGCCGAACTCCTCTCCGCCCATGCGTCCGAAGGCGAGACTGCCCACAGTCTTTTGCAGGCAGCCAGCCATCACGCGAAGTGCCTGATCACCGGCGTCGTGGCCAAATTGATCATTGATGGTTTTGAAGTCATCAATATCGAGCATCAGAAAATAACCCGCGGAGTTATTCAGCACATGTTTATCCAGTGCCTGCATCAGTGCCCGGCGATTCAATATGGCGGTCAGGTCATCGGTCAGCGACAGTTCGCGAAACTGATGTTCCAGACTCAATACCGTACGAAGTGTGCGCGTGTAAGTGTGATTCATCACACTGCCCAGACTGACCGACGTGATAAAGAACAGTGTCATGAACAGAGTCGCGACACTGTCCGTGTCCAATCCTTGAGCGGGAGAGAGAATACACCAGGCGAGTACCGCGACCAGAAGATAATCCCGTGTATACACCACTAACAATGTCGAACACAGGATAATCATCACGGCGACCGAGAGTGACCAGTTGATGTCCATCCCGGTGCGCAAATGGCCCGCCCTTGAAAAGCACAGTGCCACAATGATCACGAATGTCATGCCCATACATCGCCAGACTCTGAAGTCGACCGCGCGGTATTGCCAGGCGCACGCCCCCAGCAGGCCAAGGGTCAGCAGCATTTCCGGCAGACCGAATTGCAGATACGGCGTGACCGACAGAACAACCAGCCAACAAACGATGGCAATACATTGCACACGGGCAATGGCGGGTGAGAGCAGTTGTTTTATCCGGGCCTGCATATCACCGTTCATAGAAAACTCCAGGCATCCGATTTGCCGAGTCGAATATCCGCCGCATGAAGACTGCCTATATTAGGCAGCCCACGAGTCGACCGACTGATTGAATGACGTTCACCACCAGGTGACCACAATTGAGACAGACCGGCCAATGAACATCATTGAGCAGTGCCTGAATTGTTTGACGCAAACAATATACTGGATATGAATGACAGTTTGCACAAAGAGAAGGCCACTGATAGTTTTCGATAACCTTTCTTTATTCGATGATCATCCCGTCGCACGTCGTACGTCATGTGTTGTCTGCGAAGCAAAAAATACCCGTGCGCACCGGCCGCTTGCCGAACACGCTGTCTGTCGGTGGCGACTCACGCTATTCTCGGCGCATGACTCTATTCCCCGGCCTGATCGATCTCCCCCGCCGATTGCGGCATTCCGAAGTGCGCGACCTTGCCTGGGTGATCCTCGCCCCGCCCATGCTTGAAACCGCACCCTGGCCGCAACGCCATCCACTGGCGGGCAGCGACTGGGTGAAAGCCCCACAGCAGCTGGCGGATTTTCTCTGGCAACTGGACCACGACAGCCGTCCGCTGGAAGACTGGCTGGCGCAAGCCAGCACACGAAGACTGGGCCGCTATTACGAACGGCTCTGGCAATTCGCCGTGCAGCATGCACCGGGGGTGGAAATAATCGCCGCCAACCTGCCCATCAGGCTTGGCAATCAGACGCTGGGCGAGTTGGACATGCTGTTGCGGGATGGTGAAGGCGTGCACCACGTCGAACTGGCGATCAAGCTCTACCTCGGGCCGCAGGACGGCGATGGCCGCGATCCGGCGCACTGGCTGGGGCCTGGCTGTCAGGACCGGCTGGACCGCAAGCTGACCCATCTGAGCCAGCATCAGTTGCCAATGTCCGCACGTCCGGAAAGCCGGGCGACGCTGGCAGCGCTGGGGGTCGAGGCGTTCAATGCACGGTTGTGGCTGGGCGGCTATCTGTTGTACCCGTGGCCAGGCTCATGCCAATCCCCTGCCGGCATTCATCCGCAGCACCTCAAGGGTCGCTGGCTGCACCAGCGTGACTGGCAGTCGTTCCTTGCGCAAAGCCAGCCGGGACGCTGGCAGCCCTTGCCGCGCCATGCCTGGCTGGCGCCGGCACTCTACAACCAGGCGTGGAGCGATCAGCAGTTGCACGACTGGCTGAGTGAGCTCGACCCGCTGGCCCCGGCGCAGCTATTGGTGCGCCTCAGGGAAAATGCAGAGGGCAATTGGGAGGAAGCCGAGCGGCTGTTTCTGGTGTCGGACCTGTGGCCGAATCTGGCCCAGGTTGTGTAAAAACGTCACGAGCGAAGGCAAGACAAGGCAAAAACAGGCGAAAACGGCCGGGGTCGCGACCGACTCTAGGTGTTCCAAATGAGCATTTTTCGCCTGTTTTTAAAGCAGTATTGCCGAGCGCAGTAGTTTTTACACAGCTTGGGCCGACACCCGTCATCCGCTCAACTCAACCGCAATGCCAGCGCAGCCAGTGTGACCAGCAGCACAGGCACGGTCAGGACGATGCCGACCTTGAAGTAATAGCCCCAGCTGATAGTGATGCCCTTGCGCTCCAGGACATGCAGCCAGAGCAGCGTGGCCAGGCTGCCTATAGGAGTGATTTTCGGGCCGAGGTCGCTGCCGATCACGTTGGCGTAGATCATCGCTTCCTGGATGGCGCCGCTGGCATGACTTGCGTCGATGGACAGCAGCCCGATGAGTACCGTGGGCATGTTGTTCATGATCGAAGACAGGAACGCGGTCATCACACCGGTGCCCATCGCCGCGCCCCAGATACCATAGCCCGCGAACCAATCCAGCAGATTGGCCAGGTAATCGGTCAGCCCGGCGTTACGCAGGCCATAGACCACCAGGTACATACCCAGCGAAAAGACCACGATGTGCCACGGTGCTTCTTTCATCACCTTGCGCGTCTTGATCGTATGCCCTTTGGCAGCGATGCCCAGCAGCAACACTGCGCACACTGACGAGATCGCACTGATCGGGATGCCCAGCGGCTCAAGGGCGAAACAGCCCACCAGCAGAATCAGCAACACCGCCCAACCGGCCAGAAACGTGGCGCGGTCGTGGATAGCCGTTTCCGGCTTGTCCAGATGCTCGGGCTCGAACTCGGCGGGAATGTCCCGACGGAAGTACCACATCAGCACGGCCAGGGTGGCGGCGACACTGGCCAGATTCACCGGCACCATGACCGCTGCGTAACGGTTGAAACCGATCTTGAAGTAATCCGCCGACACAATGTTCACCAGGTTCGAGACCACCAGCGGCAGGCTGGCCGTATCGGCGATGAAACCGGCCGCCATGACGAACGCCAGCGTCGAGGCAGGCGAAAAGCGCAACGCCAGCATCATGGCAATGACGATCGGGGTGAGGATCAGCACGGCACCATCGTTGGCGAACAAAGCCGACACCAGCGCGCCGAACAGCACGAACAAGGCAAACAGACGGCGTCCGTTGCCCTTGCCCCAGCGCGCCACATGCAGCGCTGCCCAGGCAAAGAAACCGGCTTCATCAAGCAGCAGCGTGATGATGATCAGCGAAATGAAGGTCGCCGTGGCATTCCAGATGATGCCCCACACCACAGCGATGTCACTGAAATGCACGACGCCTGTCAGCAACGCCAGGATTGCCCCCAGTACGGCACTCCAGCCTACGCCCAGGCCCTTGGGTTGCCAGATGACCAGCGTGATGGTGAACAGGAAAATCAGCGTTGCTATCAGCATTATTTGGTCCGAGGCAGAAGAATCGCGAGGATGCCGAGCAGCGGCAGGTAGGAGCACAGCGTGTAGACGAACAGGATGCCGTGGCTGTCGGCCAGATAGCCAAGCAAGGCAGCACCGATGCCGCCGAAGCCGAACATCAGGCCGAAGAACAGCCCGGCAATCATGCCCACGTTGCCAGGCACCAGCTCCTGGGCGTAGACCACGATGGCGGAAAACGCCGAGGCCAGTACAAAGCCAATGATCACACTGAGTACGCTGGTCCAGAACAGATCGGCGTAGGGCAGCGCCAGGGTGAACGGCGCAGCGCCAAGAATCGAGAACCAGATCACCGCCTTGCGGCCAATGCGGTCACCGATCGGCCCACCGAAAAAGGTCCCTGCCGCCACGGCGCCCAGAAACAGGAACAGGTGCAACTGCGAGCTGGCGACCGACAGGTCAAATTTCTCGATCAGGTAGAAGGTGAAATAGCTGGTCAGGCTGGTCATGTAGAAGAACTTGGAAAACACCAGAAACGCCAGCACTGCCAAGGAGGCAATCACACGCTTTCTGGACAGACCATGAGTCGCGGCCTGACCGGCCTTGAGCTTGAACAGATTGAGGTGCGCGCGATACCAGCGGCTGATTGCGTACAGCAGCCCCAGCGAGAACAACGCAAACAGCCCGATCCAGGCGACATTGCCCTGGCCGAACGGGATGATGATCGCCGCTGCCAACAATGGTCCGAACGCCGTGCCCGTGTTGCCACCGACCTGAAAGGTCGATTGCGCAAGCCCGTAGCGACCACCGGAGGCCAGTCGCGCGATACGCGAGGCTTCCGGGTGGAACGTCGAAGAGCCGATGCCGATCAATGCAGCGGCCAGCAGGATCAAGGGGAAGCTGCCGACCACCGACATCATCACGATGCCGATCAGCGTGCAGATCGATCCGACGGGCAGTACCAGCGGGTTGGGATGGCGGTCAGTGTAATAACCGACCCAGGGCTGCAGCAGCGAGGCGGTGATCTGAAAGGTCAGGGTAATCAGGCCGATCTGGGTGAAGCTCAGGTCGTAGCTGGCCTTGAGCATGGGGTAGATCGACGGAAGGATGGCTTGAATCAGGTCATTGACCAGGTGCGCGAGGGCGACGGCACCGATGATGCGCATCACCAGCGGGCTGGCTTGGGAGGTGGTCGAGGCCTTCGCCGTCGCGGGCGGAGCACTGGTCGCCATGGTATTTATCCGTAAAAGGGTTCGCGGGTCGCCCGGTACGGATGATTACAAGATGTGTCACGCGTATCGGGGCGCGCCAATGTGCCATTTTTCGGGGCGACTGTGCCACGTTTTGTTGCGTTTTCGCTGACGGAAATACCTTTCGTGACGCTCCGCGTCATACAGCGGCTCTGTGACATCAGGCGGATTGAAGTTCGACTCGGATTCTCGTTCCCACGCTCCGCGTGGTAATGCAGTTCGTGACGCTCCGCGTCACACAGCGGCCCTGTGACATCAGGCGGATTGAAGTTCGACTCGGATTCTCGTTTCCACGCTCCGCGTGGTAATGCAGTTCGTGACGCTCTGCGTCACACGATGGTTCTGTGATGTCAGGAGGATTGGTGTTTGGCTCAGGTCACCTTTGCGCCCTTACGGCGCCTTACTTTGAGGGACCAAAGCAAGCAAAGTCCCAGCTCAGTTTCCGGCCCGACTTCGTCGGGTTCCTTCGCTGTTGAAAAGCGCTTGCGGCAGAGGCTGCGGGTTTTAACGCACCACTCCCGCACTCAGGCAATTGACCCCACCACCGGCTCCTCACCTGCAACAGGTACATCATGCAACGAGATTTTCGAGGTTTCCGGCAGGGCCATGCCGCCAGCCATTGCCAGCGCTGCAACTACGATGAGGTAGAACGCGGGCGACAGGTTGCTGCCGGTCATGCTGATCAGCCAGGTGGCCATCAGCGGCGCGGTGCCGCCGAACAGGGTGTAGGCCATGTTGTAGGTGATCGCCGAGGCGGTGTAGCGGGTACGGGTGGGAAAGGTTTCCGACAGCAGTGCGGCCGTTACCACGCCGCACAGCACTGCGCCCACGGCGAGCAGCATGACGCCGATGATCGAGGCGATGAACGAGCCGGAGCTGGCCATCAGGAATGATGGAAACACCACGATCATCAACAGAATGCAGGCCGTTGCCATCGTGACCCGGCGCCCTACCCGATCCGAATAGGCACCGGCCAGTGGGCAGAGGGCGGCGGCGAAGGCCAGAGCGATCAACGAGACCAGCAGCGCCGTTGCCCTGCTCAACCCACCGGCCACTTGCAGGTAGGTCGCGAAATAGGTGGTGAACATGTAGAACGACAACGCCGTCAACGACACGAATGCGCCCAGACAGCACATCGCCGCCGCGTGATGGCGCAAGGTGTCCTTGAGTGGCGAATGGGCAACGGCGTGTTCTTGAGCGACCGCCTGAAACGCCGGGGTTTCATCGAGCTTCCAGCGCAGGTACAGCCCGACCAGCCCCAGCGGTGCAGCAATCAGAAACGGCAGACGCCAGCCCCAGTTACCCATCGCCTCGGTCGATAAAAATGACTCCAGCGCGTAAGCCACCACTGCCGCAGCAGCGAATGCGGAGAACGTCGAGACCGGAACGAAACTGCCGTACCAGGCACGTTGCGTGCGCGGGGCGTGCTCCATGAGGTAAGCACAGGCGCCGGCATACTCCCCGCCGGCCGAAAAACCCTGCGCGCAGCGAATGATGGTCAGCAGCACCGGCGCCATCACACCGATAGCAGCATAGGTCGGTAACAGGCCGATCAGTGTGGTGGCACCGGCCATCAGCAGGATGGTCATCGCCAGGGTTTTCTTGCGCCCGATCCGGTCACCCAGCATGCCGAAGAAAATCCCGCCCAGCGGTCGGAAGGCGAAGGCCACGGCGAACACGGCAAAGGTTTTCAGCAACGCCGCACTGCTGTCGCCGCTGGGGAAGAACTGCAGCGCAATCGTCGTTGCCAGAAAGCCATACACAGCAAAATCGAACCACTCGACAAAGTTGCCGATGGCCGCAGCGACGATGACTTTTTTCAGCGTGGCAGGATCGACTTGCTCTACGGTAGGAGTTGTCATGACTGGCCTCGACGTCTTGATCTGGAATGGATCGATTATCGAGACAGCGACCCGGATGCCCCTCTCCAGAAGTGTCATCCACGTAGTCAGGGCCGACGTCTCGCCATCGAACTGCGCAGAATTCGTGCCAAAGGCTCTGCCACGTGGTTTACAGGTCCATCGCGCGCCGCCCCTGAAGGCCGCCGGTGTGGACGAAGACCAGGTGGGTGCCGGGCGCGAAACGACCGGCCAGCACCTCATCATGCAGGGCCAGCAATGCCTTGCCGGTGTACAGTGGTTCCAGGGGTATGCCGCTCTGAGCCTCGCTGGCGGCAATGAAATCGAGCAGCGCCGCGTCGGTCCTGGCAAAACCGCCGCGGCTGGCATCAAGCAGAACACAGTTGGGAGGCAGGCACGTACTGGCGTCGGCCTGCGCACCAGCCGCCTCACTCAGCATCGCGATAATGTTTTGCGCGCCCCCGTGATCCTCGGGCACAGCCATCGCCCCATACACCGGACGAACGCCCGCCTCTGCCAACAGCAAGCCGGCCAGCGTGGTACCGGTGCCTGCCGCCAGCCACCATCCGTGGTAATCGCCCCAACCCAGATGCCCGAGTTGCTCTTCGACCATTGCCCGCAATCGACCGCAACCCAGAGCACCAGCAAGCCCGCCACCGCCTTCGGCAATCGGATAAAGACCGGGATAGCGGGACTGCCAGGTCGACCAGAAGCCAGCAGCATGCCGCTCACGATAGCCGGCGTAACCCAGCCAGTGCAGTTGCATATTGAAAGCCTGCAGATCGAGCACCGTCGGCGTCTGCTGGGCATGACCACGTAGCAGGCCGACCGTCGGGAAACCGAAGCGCTTGCCTGCAGCGGCCAGGGCATGCAGATGATTGGAGTGCGCTCCGCCGAGGCTGATCAGTCCCTCGGCACCCGAGTCCACAGCCAGGCTCAGGTGCTCGCTGAGCTTGAACCACTTGTTGCCGCTGATCAGCGCATCGATAAGGTCCAGACGCAGAATCGCAACCTCGACCCCGGCGTCTTGCAGCCAGGGCAGGTTCAAGCGTTCCAAGGGCGCAGTGGGTTGCCAGCCGAGGGCGTCAAGCATCATGCGCCGTAGTCTACAGACAAGCCGTTTCAGGGTCTTCGTCGATCAGCAGGCTGCGGCGCGAAGCCCTGAATCAGGCATTGTCTGTCACAGGGTGGCGGCCAGACGCGAGCCCTGGTCGATGGCCCGTTTGGCGTCCAGCTCTGCGGCAACGTCCGCGCCGCCAATCAGGTGCACGCTTTGCCCGCCGTTGAGCAGTTCGTCATACAGTTCACGCAACGGGTCCTGCCCGGCACAGATCACCACATTATCCACCGCCAGCAGCTTTTCCTCGCCGTCTTCGCCAATGCGAATATGCAGCCCTGCATCGTCGATTTTCAGGTACTGCACGGCATTGAGCATCTGCACCTGTTTGTTCTTGAGCCCCGTGCGGTGAATCCAGCCGGTGGTCTTGCCCAGGCCATCGCCGACTTTGGAACTCTTGCGCTGCAAGAGAAACACCTGACGTGCCGGCGCGTGGACTTCGGACTTGACTCCGGCGACACCGCCGCGGGCCTGCAAGGTCGTGTCGATGCCCCACTCTTTCCAGAAAGCCTCGCGATCCAGACTGGTGGCCACGCCTTGATGCACGAGAAATTCCGACACATCGAAACCGATGCCACCCGCACCTATCACTGCCACGCGGCGCCCGACCGGCTTGCGCTGCAATATGACGTCCAGATAGCTCAACACCATGGGGTTATCGATACCGGGGATGGCCGGTGTGCGCGGCGCGATGCCGGTCGCCAGAATCACCTCGTCAAAACCTGCGCCCAGCAAGTCTGCGGCCTTTACCCGATTGCCGAGGCGCAACTGAACACCCGTCTCCTGCACTTTGTTGCGGAAGTAACGCAGGGTTTCGGCGAATTCCTCCTTGCCCGGCACGCGCTTGGCGATATTGAACTGGCCGCCGATTTCGCTGGCCGAATCGAACAGCGTCACCTCATGCCCGCGCTGTGCGGCAACCGTTGCGGCGGCCAGACCGGCAGGCCCGGCGCCCACTACGGCAATTTTCCTGACCTGCAGGGTGGGCAGGTAATTGAGCTCGGTCTCGTGGCAGGCACGCGGATTGACCAGACAGCTGGTCAGCTTGCCGCCGAAGGTGTGGTCGAGGCACGCCTGATTGCAGCCGATGCAGGTGTTGATGCGTTCGGCATGGCCCGCAGCGGCCTTGTTGACGAACTCGGGATCGGCCAGAAACGGACGAGCCATTGAGACCATGTCCGCATCACCTTCGCTGAGAATGCGCTCGGCAACTTCCGGGGTATTGATCCGGTTGGTGGTAATCAGCGGGATGTTCACCGAGCCTCGCAGCTTGGCAGTGACCTTGCTGAACGCGGCGCGCGGCACCTTGGTGGCGATGGTCGGAATGCGCGCTTCATGCCAGCCGATACCGGTGTTGATCAGGGTCGCTCCGGCCTGCTCGACCGCCTTGGCCAGCTCGACGATTTCTTCCCAACTGCTGCCGCCTTCCACAAGATCGAGCATCGACAGGCGAAAGATGATGATGAAGTGTGCCCCGACCGCCTCACGTACGCGCCTGACAATCTCGACCGCCAGACGCATACGGTTTTCATAACTGCCGCCCCAACGGTCGGTGCGGTGATTGGTATGCGCGGCCAGGAACTGATTGATGAAGTAGCCTTCCGAACCCATGATTTCGACACCGTCATAACCGGCACTGCGCGCCAGCGTCGAACAGGTCACGAAATCGGCGATCTGCTTTTCGATGCCCTCTTCGTCCAGCTCTCGCGGCGTGAACGGGTTGATCGGCGCCTGAATGGCGCTCGGCGCGACCTGCTTGCGGCTGTAGGCGTAACGACCGGCATGGAGAATCTGCAGGCAGATCTTGCCGCCAGCCTCGTGCACCGCACGCGTCACGATGCGATGGTGCTCCGCTTCTTCAGCGTTGGTTAGCTTCGCCGCGCCGTCATAGACACCACCCTCTTCATTGGGCGCGATGCCACCGGTGACCATCAGCCCGACCCCGCCGCGGGCACGCTCGGCAAAGTAGGTCGCCATGCGCTCGAAGCCGCCCGGCCGCTCCTCAAGACCGGTGTGCATCGAGCCCATCAGGGTGCGGTTGCGCAAGGTCGTGAAGCCCAGATCCAGGGGGGCCAGCAGGTGCGGATAATGAGCAGCAGTCATGGCGAAGCTCCATCGAGTCAATCACGGAATAGCAAGGACCTCTGCGGGTCCTCTGGTTCATGGGCAACAGTAAAGACGCATCCCGCCACACACTCAATGACCGAAAGTGACAAGTTATTGATCCAAACGCGCAGTGGCACTTGGCAAGCGCCTGACGCCGCCCTACCCTAGTCGACAATTTCCCGATGGCCGTCATTCGATCTTTTTATGCGCAAATTCTTCGCCATCTGCCTGCTCCTGCTGAGTATTGCCAGCCTTGTCAGCTACGCAATCTGGACCGGACAACGCCCGGCGGGTCACTACCTGTCCGATCTGCGCATTCGTCTGGCCATCAATGAAGGCCAGCCCGGAGAACGCGGCAATCTGCTGGGGATCGAGCCCGAGTTGTTTCCGACTGATTACCAGAACATTGAGCGACTGCACCGCAAGCTCGCCGCTTATCTGCAACAGGCCCGTGAACATGGCCTGATCAACCCACGAACGGTGGTGGTACTGCCGGAACATATCGGCACATGGCTGTTCGCCAGTGGCGAGAAGGATCAGCTCTATCAAGCTGCCACGCTGGATGAAGCCATGGACTGGCTGTCGTGGAGCAACCCGCTGCAATTCATCAAAGCGGTGCTGCGGGCCGAAGGCCGGGACCGTCTGGATGACGCCCACCTGCGGATCAAGGCCCGATCGATGGCGCGGGACTATCAGACACTGTTTGGCGGGCTGGCCAGAGAGTTCGGCGTCACACTGGTGGCCGGTTCAATTGTGCTGCCCGATCCCAGTGTTGAAGGCGGTCAGCTGAAAGTCGGCAACGGCGCCCTGTATAACAGCAGCCTGACATTTGGCAGCGATGGCCTGCCGCTCGGTCAGCCACAGCGTCAGTTGTACGCCGAGCGCTATCAGAGGCGTTATGTGCACACGGCAAGCGACGCACCGTTGTATGTGGTCGACACCCCGGCCGGGCGTCTGGGAGTGCTGATCGGTAGCGACAGCTGGTACCCGGAGAATTACGCGCGCCTGAACCAGAGCGGTGCACAACTGATTGCGGTGCCGGCCTTTGTGATCGGCAAGGCCGCCTGGTCCCAACCGTGGCGCAAGCCTCGGCACTCAGACATCGACGTGCCGAACGAAACGCCTAGTGAGGGCGACGCCTGGCATCACCTGACATTGACCGGCCGTGCTCCGCAAAGCACTGCGCAGGCCGGGATCAGTGTATTCATGCGCGGACAGTTCTGGAATCAGGGCGTGGCCGGACAAAGTTTTGCCAGCTACGCAGGGCAAACGATCGCCGAGCCACAGCAGGAAAATGCTGCCACTGGCGGCGCGCGCCTGATCAACCTCTGGCTTTGACGATGCCGACCCTGACGCTGCGCCTCGGTGATCTGTCGGTGGGTTTCATCCAGAGCCTGACTGATGCGGTCAACAGTTTCGACAGGAACCCTGACGCGCTGCTGGAGCAGTACGGTCTTGACCCGATTCGCCTGAGCCAGGCGCGAGCGCGGCTATCGATCCCGCGCTACATGCGCCTGGGGCATGCCGCCATCCAACTGACCGGCCAGCCCGGGCTGGGGTTGCGCATGGGCCAGCTCAGTCGTTTTGCGCAGGCAGGTCTGGCCGGTATCACTGCGGCCCAGGCACCCAACGTGCGCGAGGCGGCGCGCACGCTGATTCGCTTTGAGCCTTTGTACGGTTCCAATTATCGCGGCCAGTCGAGTTTCCACGAGGATGCCGGCGGCGCCTGGATGCGCTTCTATTCGATCAGCCCCTACAACGCTTACAACAGGTTTGTGGTGGACTCGATTCTAGGTGGCTGGCTGGCTCAGCTTTCGACGCTGGCAGGTACAGAACTGCGCGCACAACGCATCGAGATCGAATTCGAAGCGCCTGACTATGCCGCGCAGTACGCCGCTTTGAGTGATAACCCGATGGTGTTTGGCGCGGCGACCAATCAACTGCGTCTGGATCAGACCAGCTTGGCATTACGCAACCCGGACCATTGCCCAAGTACCTGGCGGCACCTGTTGCAGCTGTGCGAAAGCGAACTGGAACAACAGACCCGCACCCGCAGCCTGCGTGAACGCATCATTCAATTGCTGGGGCCGCTATTGAACGGCGGAAGTGAACCGGATCTGGAGGAAGTGGCGGCAAGGCTCAAACTGCCCACCTGGACGCTGCGCCGCAAGCTGACCGAGGAAGGTACATGCTTTCGCGCAGTGCTCAATGACACGCGGCGCGATCTGGCGATGACTTATATTCGCGACACTGAACTGGCGTTCGGGGAGATCGCCTACCTGCTGGGATTCGCTTCTGCCGAAGCCTTTCAACGCGCCTTCAAACGCTGGAACGGGCAGACTCCGGGAGAGTTCCGCCGCAGCCAGCGTCAAAGCGCATGAAGCCGTTCACAGTTCGGTAGCGTCGTCGGCAGGCTCTACCGGGTCCAGTTCCGATGCACGGTATTCAAGTAGTTCTTCCTGGTATTCGTCCATTTCTTCGCCCTCTTGGCTGAGTGATTGGGGGTAATAATCAAAGCTGAAATAACTGACCGCAAGATCAACATTAAAGTGCCAATGTGAAATAAAAATGTTGATTCCTGTCAAACAGACGAAAAAGACAGCGGCCGATTCAGCACTCCCCTCAACTCTCTAGCGGACGGGCGCTATTGACTTGCATGCCAGTGTCGACCTAACCTCCTGCTCATGAACCTCATCAAGCACAACCTCGGCCAGATTATTATTACCGTCATTCCAGTCATGGCGGGTTAGCCGACGTTTGCAAAAAACCCGCCCTGGAGGCGGGTTTCTTCTGTCTCCCGGGCAACCATTGCCGAATCAGGAGTCAGACATGATCGCCACCCCTCGCTCTATTGCCCTTCTCGCCATTCTGGACCTGATTATCGATCTGCCGCGCGCGTTCGCCGAGTATCCAGGCACAACGTATGAAGAGGCGATGCGATGAGCCAGGGCCCGCACGATCTGCTCAACTATTACGCGCGCAAAATCCTCACCTCCCGCGTTTACGACGTTGCCATCGAAACGCCGCTGCAAGGCGCTCGCCAGCTGTCCGAACGGCTGGGC